>NZ_LOWC01000142.1:0-351085 GCF_001522845.1 Burkholderia sp. BDU5
GGCTGTTCAACAACATCATCGCGAAGTACAACAACGGCAACGTCCTCGATCTGACGGACGCCGCCTGTCGGACGAAGAGGTAAGCATGTTCGGTAAATTGACGCTTTCGGCGATCCCGTTCGATCAGCCGATCATCATGGGCGCGGCCGCGTTCATGGGGCTTGTCGTGCTCGCGATTCTGGGCGCGCTGACCTATACGAAGCGCTGGAAATGGCTGTGGACCGAGTGGCTGACGACCGTCGACCACAAGAAGCTCGGCGTGATGTACATCATCGTCGCGCTGGTCATGCTGCTGCGCGGCTTCTCGGACGCGATCATGATGCGCCTGCAGCTCGCGCTCGCGTACGACGCGCCCGGCTATCTGCCGCCGCATCACTACGACCAGATCTTCACCGCGCATGGCGTCATCATGATCTTCTTCATGGCGATGACGTTCATGATCGGCCTGATGAACATCATCGTGCCGCTGCAGATCGGCGCGCGCGACGTCGCGTTCCCGTTCATCAATTCGCTGAGCTTCTGGATGACGGCGGTCTCGGCGATCCTGATCAACATCTCGCTCGTGGTCGGCGAATTCGCGCAGACGGGCTGGCTCGCGTATCCGCCGCTGTCGGAACTGCAGTTCAGTCCGGGCGTCGGCGTCGACTATTACCTGTGGGCGCTGCAGATATCCGGCGTCGGCACGCTGCTGACGGGCGTCAATTTCTTCGCGACGATCATCCGGATGCGCGCGCCCGGCATGACGCTGATGAAGATGCCGGTGTTCACGTGGACCGCGCTCTGCACGAACGTGCTGATCATGGCGTCGTTTCCGATCCTGACGGTCACGCTCGCGCTGCTCGGCCTCGACCGCTATCTCGGCATGCACTTCTTCACGAACGATGCCGGCGGCAATCCGATGCTGTATCTGAACCTGATCTGGGCGTGGGGCCATCCGGAGGTCTACATCCTGATCCTGCCCGCGTTCGGGATCTTCTCGGAAGTGGTCGCGACGTACGCGAAGAAACCGCTCTTCGGCTACAAGACGATGGTCTATGCGAGCTGCGCGATCATGGTGCTGTCGTTCCTCGTGTGGCTGCACCACTTCTTCACGATGGGCTCGGGTGCGAACGTCAACGCGTTTTTCGGGGTCATGACGATGATCATCGCGATTCCGACCGGCGTGAAGGTGTTCAACTGGCTGTTTACGATCTACCGCGGCCGGCTCGAATTCTCGACGCCGATCCTGTGGACGATCGGCTTCATGGTGACGTTCACGCTCGGCGGGATGACGGGCGTGATGATGGCGATCCCCGGCGCGGACTTCGTGCTGCACAACAGCCTGTTCCTGATCGCGCACTTCCACAACGTGATCATCGGCGGCGTGCTGTTCGGCTATCTCGCGGGCTTCAACTACTGGTTCCCGAAGGTGTTCGGCTTCAAGCTGAACGAGACGCTCGGCCGGGCCGCGTTCTGGTTCTGGCAGGTCGGCTTCTACGTCGCGTTCGTGCCGCTCTATGTGCTCGGCTTCATGGGGATGACGCGGCGTCTGAACCATTACGACAATCCGGCCTGGCATCCGTGGCTCATCGTCGCCGCGTTCGGCGCCGTGCTGATCGCGATCGGCATCGCATGCCAGCTGCTGCAGCTCGTCGTCAGTCTGCGCGATCGCAAACAGCCCGAGAACCGCGATGTCACGGGCGACCCGTGGGGCGGCCGAACGCTCGAATGGGCGACGTCGTCGCCGCCGCCCGCGTACAACTTCGCGACGATTCCGAGCGTGCGCGCGCTCGACGAATTCGCGCACCGCAAGGAGCGCGGCCCCGGCATCGGCAAGCAGGCGGAGTATCGCGACATCCACATGCCGTCGAACACGAGCGCGGGCCTTTTCGTCGGCGTGTTCAGCCTGGTGCTCGGCTTCGCGGCGGTGTGGCACATCGGGTGGCTCTCGATCGTCGGGCTCGCCGGCATCGTCGTCACGGTGATCGCGCATAGCGCGAGCGACAACGACGGTTATTACATCCCGGCCGATACCGTTCGCAAGATCGAGGAAAAACGCGGCGGCGCGCGCTTCGCCGCGCGGCCGGCGGAAGCCGAACTGGAGGCAAACTGATGTCGTATCAATCCGTGAGCGCCGCTCATCATCAGGCTGCGCACGACCATCCGCCGTCGCATTCGGTGTTCGGCTTCTGGCTGTATCTGATGACCGACTGCGTGATCTTCGCCGCGCTGTTCGCCGTGTTCGCGGTGATGGCGCATCAGTTCGCGGGCGGCCCGACGGCCGTCGACCTGTTCGACATCCCGGGCGTCGCGCTCGAGACCGCGCTGCTGCTCGTCAGCAGCATCACGTACGGCTTCGCGATGATCGGCGCGCAGCGCGGCCGCCGCGGCGCGCTGCTCGGCTGGCTCGCGGTGACGTTCGTGCTCGGCGCGGCCTTTCTCGCGATGGAGCTGCGCGAGTTTTCGCACATGATCGCCGAAGGCGCGGGGCCGCAGCGCAGTGCGTTCCTGTCGTCGTTCTTCACGCTCGTCGGCACGCACGGGCTGCACGTCGCGATCGGCCTCTTGTGGATGGCCGTGCTCGCGTTTCAGGCGATGCGCCGCCCGGCGCTGACCGAGCGCGACATTCGCCGGCTCACCTGCCTGAGTCTTTTCTGGCACTTCCTCGACATCGTCTGGATCTGCGTGTTTTCCTTTGTCTATCTCGCGAGCGTGATCTAAATGACCGATACGCACCTCTCTCACGACGGCGAAGCGCACGGCACGGCGGGCGGCTACGTCGCCGGGTTCATCCTGTCGGTCCTGTTGACGGCGGCGTCGTTCGGACTCGTGCTGAGCGGCGCGCTGTCGTCGCACGCGTCGCTGATCGCGCTCGCGGCGCTCGCGTTCGTGCAGATCGTCGTGCACCTCGTCTATTTCCTTCACATGAATGGATCGTCCGGCCAGCGCTGGAACGTGATGGCGTTCAGCTACACGGTGCTGACGGCGGCGATCCTGATCGTCGGCACGCTTTGGGTCATGCACAACGTCGGCATGAATATGATGTCGCGTTGAGCGTGAATCTCGCATGCGCCGCGTATGCCCGGTGCATGTGAAAAAGCGCGGGCGCACGGAGAACAACCGTGCGTCCGTTTCATTTTGCGCGGCCGACGCGATGCGCCGCTCAGCGATCGTCGTCGTGGATCGACGACGGATGCCGGCACAGCGCGCGCACTTCGATCCGCATGTACGGGAAGAGCGGGAGCTGGCTCAGCACGTCGTGCAGATGCGCGGGGCTCTCGACGTCGAAGACGCTGACGTTCGCGTAGCGGCCCGCGATGCGCCACAGGTGCCGCCACACGCCTTCGCGCTGCAGCCGCTGCGCCATCTCCTTTTCTTCCGACTTCAGGCTGGCCGCCTTCACCGGATCGATGTCGGCGGGCAGGTCGACGGTCATTTCCACATGAAACAGCATGGTTTGCTCCTTGCGATGAACGTTGCGGCGACGCCGCTCACGCCTGCGCGCGAACGCGCTCGACTTCGCTCGCCGGCACGTCGCCGCGCTCGTGCGTCAGCGAGAAGTCGAAGTCGATCAGCGCGAATTGACCGTCGATTCCGTAAGGCTTGCCTTGCGCGCCTTCGGCCTGCTTGATTTCCGGAATCAGGCCCTCGCGCGTCGCGAACGCGAAGTCGTCCCAGATGTGCGGATCGCCTTCGATGTTGATCTGCGTCGTCAGCTTGCGATGGCCGGGCGCCGACACGAAGAAGTGGATGTGCGCGGGACGGTGGCCGTGGCGGCCGAGCTGGCCGAGCAACTGCTCGGTCTTGCTGCCGGGCGGCACGCTGTAGCCGACGGGCAGCACGCTGCGGAAGCTGTAGCGGCCATCGGCGCCGGTGCGGATCGAGCGGCGCAGATTGAACGCCGGCTGCGATGGATCGAAGTACGAATAATTGCCGAGATGGTTCGCATGCCATACTTCCACGAGCGCGTTCGCGAGCGGCTTGCCGTCGTCGCCGAGCACGCGGCCGCGCATCAGCAGCGTCTGGCCGGGATCGGCGCCGTCGTCGAGACGCGCATGGCCGACCGTTTCCGGCGCGCCGGCGACGTACAGCGGCCCTTCGATCGTGCGCGGCGTGCCGCCTTGCAGGCCGGCCTTCGCTTCCGCTTCGTCCATCCGCACGTCGAGGAAGCGCTCGAAGCCGAGGCCGGCCGCGATCAGGCCGAATTCCTTGCCTGCTTCGTTCAGGTAGTTGAGCGCGGTCCAGAATTCGCTCGGCTGCACGTCGAAATCCTCGATCGTGTGGAACAGGTCCTTCACGATCCGGTTGACGATCGCGCGCACGCGCGGGTTGCCGGGATGCGTCGCGGCGTCGTCGAACGACTTCAGCAGGGCGTCGATGGCTTCCTTGTTCATCTGCGTCTCCAATATCAATGAATGTAGGCGTGGGTCAGCGGGACCGGCGTCGCATCCGCTCGATGCGGGCCCAATCGAAAGCGATGCCGAGACCGGGAGCGGCCGGCAGGTGCAGCTTGAAATCCTCGTAACGCAGCGGCTCGACGAGGATCTCTTCGGTCAGCAGCAGCGGGCCGAACAGCTCGGTGCCCCACTTGAGCGAGCCGAACGTGCTGAAGAGCTGCGCGGACGCGATCGTGCCGGCCGCGCCTTCGAGCATCGTGCCGCCGTACAGATCGATGCCGGCCGCGGCCGCGATCGACGCGACGGCCGCGGCGCCTTGCAGGCCGCCCGATTGCGCGATCTTCACCGCGAACACGTCGGCCGCGCGGTCGCGCGCGAGCGCGAATGCGTCGACGGGGCCGTGCAGCGCCTCGTCGGCCATGATCGGGATGTGCGCGAGCGCGGTCAGGCGTTTGAGGCCCGCGCGGTTCGTCGCGACGATCGGCTGCTCGACGAGGCTCACGCCCGCTTCCGCGAGCCGCATGCTCGCCCACACCGCTTCGCTCTCGGTCCACGCCTGGTTCACGTCGACGCGCACGTCGCCGTGCTCGCCGAGCGCGCGCTTGATCGCGACCACGTGCGCGACGTCGTCGGCGACCGCGCGCGCGCCGATCTTCAGCTTGAACGCGCGATGGCGGCGCGCTTCGAGCATCGCTTCGGCCTCCGCAATGTCGCGATCGGTGTCGCCGCTCGCGAGCGTCCACGCGACGTCGAGCGCATCGGTCGCGCGGCCGCCGAACAGCTCGGACAGCGGCACGCCGAGCCGGCGCGCCTGCGCATCGAACAGCGCGGTCTCGAGCGCGCATTTCGCGAAGCGGTTGCCCTGGAACAGCTTGTGCGCGCGCGCCATCGCGGCGCCGGGGCGGGTCGCGTCCGCGCCTTGCAGCAGCGGCGCGAAATAGGTGTCGATGTTCGTGCGGATGCTCTCGGGGCTTTCCTCGCCGTACGCGAGGCCGCCGATCGTCGTGCCTTCGCCGACGCCTTCGATACCGTCCGAGCATCGAACGCGGACGAGCACGAGCGTCTGGCAGTTCATCGTCGCGACCGACAGCTTGTGCGGCCGGATCGTCGGCACGTCGACGAGCAGCGTCTCGATGCGGTCGATGGTGATGCCTGTTGCTATCATCGAAATCCTCCTGTCGCGCACATGGTAGAAACAAACGCGCGACGGCGTCCAACACCCATTCCGACTACTTCCATACTTTCGAGGTATGCATGGAACTGCGTCAGCTCCGGTATTTCATCGCGGTGGCCGAGGAAATGAACATCACGCGCGCCGCGGAACGGCTGCACATGACGCAGCCGCCGTTGAGCCGCCAACTGCAGCTGATCGAGGACGAGATCGGCCTGCCGCTCTTCGAGCGCGGCGCGCGGCCGCTGAAGCTGACCGATGCAGGGCGGGTGTTCTACGCTCAGGCGCGGCGCGTGCTCGAGCAGGCCGACGAGCTCGCGCCGCTCACGCGCCGGCTCGCGCAGGCGGCAGAGCGGATCGTGATCGGCTTCGTGCCGTCGACGCTGTACGGCGCGCTGCCCGACGTGATCCGCGCGTTCCGCGAGGCCGCGCCGGCGGTCGAGCTGTCGCTGAACGAAATGTTCACGCTCGAGCAGCTCGGCGCGCTGAAAGGCGGCCGGATCGACATCGGCTTCGGCCGGCTGCGCTTCGACGACGACCAGCTCGTGCGCGAGGTGCTCGTCGAAGAGCGGCTGATCGCGGCGCTGCCGGACGGGCATCCGCTCGCCGCGCCCGGCGCGCCGCTCTCGCTCGCGGAGATCGCCGCGCAGACGCTGATCGTTTACCCGAGTACGCCGCGGCCGAGCTTCGCCGATCAGCAGTTGTCCGCGCTGCGCGACGGCGGCCTCGCGCCCGCGGCGGTGCACGAGGTGCGCGAGCTGCAGACGGCGCTCGGCCTCGTCGCCGCGCAGGTCGGGGTGTCGCTCGTGCCGGAGAGCGTCGAAGGGGTGAGAGTGAAGGGCGTCGTCTACCGGCCGCTGCCGGAGCCCGTCGCGACGTCGCCGATCATCCTGAGCCGGCGGCTGCACGACGCAAGCCGCGCGACCACGCTGTTCTGCTCGCTCGCGCGCGAACTGATGGCGGGCCGCTGACGCCGCGCGCGGAGCGCGGGCCGGCTCAAGCGTCGCGCTGGCCGGCGAGCGTCGAGGACGGCAGCTCGCCGAACCGCTCGCGGTACGCGATCGCGAAGCGGCCGAGGTGCGCGAAGCCGCAGTCGAGCGCGATCTCGGCGATCCGCCGGTCGGGCGCCGCCGCGCGCAGCAACTCGCGCGCATGATCGAGCCGCATCTTGCGCAGGTACTGCATCGGGCTCATTCCGCGAAACTGCAGGAAGCCGTCGCGCAGCGTGCGTTCGGGCACGCCCGCCGCTTGTGCGATATCCGCGAGCTGCAACGGCTGCGCGAATTGGGTGTCGATGAATTCCTGCGCGCGCCGCACGAAGCCCGGCGCCGGGTCGGCGCGCCGCACGGGCGCGGCGGCGGGCGGATGGCCGTCGATCAGCAGGTCGAGCAGCAATTGCTCGAGCCTCGCCGCGACGCGCGGGTTCGCGCTTGCGCTCGCGAGCAGTTCGGGCGAGCGCGCGACGAGCTTCAGCTGCTGCATCCACGCGCTCAGCGCCGAATCGTCGACGCCGATCACCGGATCGAGCGACGCCGCCGCATCGCCGATGTGCGCGGCGAGCGTCGCGGCATCGATACGGAGGACGAACTGCTCGCAATCGCGGGAAAGGTGCGCGGCGAACGGCTCGCCGGGCGGGCACAGCACGCCCGTGTGGCCATCGACGTCGAACGCGCGCCCCATCGTGCGGACCTGCGCGCAACCCGTCAGACAAAACATCAGCAAGTGATAGCCGTCGACCGCGTCGACGCGCACCTGCATCGCGTCGCCGAACGCGATGGTTCCGATTCCGAGCCCGCCGAGCCGCACGAAATCCATATGTGACGGCCCGTGCCGCGTGCCGTCCGGCAGCAGCGCGTGCGGCTGCATCACGCGCGAGATCCGCTCGCGCGTCTCGTCGAGATCGCGCGATTCGAACAGCCGGTGCTCGCGCAGCGCGAGCGGATCGAATGGGGTCGGGGGCATGATCGTCTGCCTCGCACAAAGCGCCGGCGTCCTGAATATCGCTCGCCGGCCGGATGGCATGTCTGATGCGCGCATCGTAGCGCACAAAATCCGCCGGAAGTGGATACTGCGCCGCCGCAACCGCACTTTCCGGATAGACGGCGGATTTTAGCGTTTCAAAAATCAGTCCCGTCAGGCGGATTGTCGACCGCCTCAACCGCAAGCATCTTGCATGGGATCGGCGTAAGCGCTGAAGCGCTAACTCCGATCGACAGCTTTGCATGGGATCGGCGTAAGCGCTGAAGCGCTAACTCCGATCGACAGGAGACAACGATGGAACTGACCGAATCGCCAGTATCGCTGATCAATCGCACCGATTCGTCCGACGTGCGATTCCCGCGCGATGACGGCTCGCGCGTGCCGTACAAGGTGTTCAGCTCGCAGGCGGTGTACGACCGCGAGCAGGAGCGGATCTTTCGCGGTCCGACGTGGAATTTCGTCGCGCTCGAAGCGGAGATTTCGAATCCGGGCGACTTCAAGAGCACGTTCGTCGGCGACACGCCCGTCGTCGTCACGCGCGGCGAGGACGGCGCGCTCGCCGCGTGGGTGAACCGCTGCGCGCACCGCGGCGCGCAGGTGTGCCGCAAGGCGCGCGGCAACGCGAGCTCGCATACGTGCGTGTACCACCAGTGGAGCTTCGACAGCCAGGGCAACCTGCTCGGCGTGCCGTTCAGGCGCGGCCAGAAGGGCATGTCTGGAATGCCCGCGGACTTCGATCCGACGCATCACGGGCTGCGCAAGCTGCGCGTCGACAGCTACCAGGGCCTCGTGTTCGCGACGTTCAGCGACGACGTCGCGCCGCTGCCCGACTATCTCGGCCCGCAGATGCGGCCGTGGATCGAGCGGATCTTTCACAAGCCGATCGAGTATCTCGGCTGCACGCGCCAGTATTCGAAGTCGAACTGGAAGCTGTATTTCGAGAACGTGAAGGATCCGTATCACGCGAGCATGCTGCATCTGTTCCATACGACGTTCAACATCTTCCGCGTCGGGATGAAGGCGCGCTCGATTCCGGACGCGACGCACGGGCTGCACAGCATCATCACGATGACGAAGACGCGCGAGGACGCGGACACCGCGAGCGCATACAAGCAGCAGAACATCCGTTCGTTCGACGAAGGTTTCGCGCTCGAGGACGAATCGATCCTCGGCCTCGTGTCCGAGTACGACGAGGACACGACGAACCACATCCAGCCGATCTTCCCTCAGCTCGTGATCCAGCAGATCCACAACACGCTCGTCGCGCGGCAACTGCTGCCGAAGGGGCCGAAGAACTTCGAGCTGATCTTCCACTTCTTCGGTTACGCCGACGACACGCCCGAGCTGCGCGAGCTGCGGATCAAGCAGGCGAACCTCGTCGGCCCCGCGGGCTACATCTCGATGGAGGACACCGAGGCGACCGAGCTCGTCCAGCGCGGCACAGTGCGCGACGCGGACGCGGCATCGGTGATCGAGATGTCGCGCGGCAATCCCGACCAGGAGGACACGGCGATCACCGAGAGCCTGATCCGCAAGTTCTGGGTCGGCTACCAGAAGCTGATGGGCTATTGAAGCGGGAGACGAACATGACCGACATCACCGACGACATCCGCGTGTGGTTCGAGCTGCACATGCTGCAGGACCGCTACATCGGCCATCTCGACAACGACCGGCTCGAACGTTGGCCGGAGCTTTTCACCGAGGACTGCCTGTACGAAATCGTCCCGAAGGAAAACGCGGACATGGGCTTGCCGATCGGCATCGTCCATTGCACGAACCGGCGGATGCTGCGCGACCGCGTCGTGTCGCTGCGTCACGCGAACATCTACGAAGCGCACACGTATCGGCACATGACGTCCGGACTCGCGATCGTCGGCGCGAAGGGCGGCGAGATCGAGACGGAGAGCAGCTACGTCGTCGTGCAGACGCGCAGCGACGGCGAATCGAGCGTGTACCAGGCGGGCAAGTATTACGACACGGTCGTGCGCACGGCCGACGGGCTGCGCTACCGGAAGAAGCGCGTGATCTACGACACGTCGCGCGTGCAGACGCTGCTCGCGACGCCGATCTGATCTGACAAGGAGTTCGAAGCATGCGTAACGAAACCGTCGCCGCGTGGCATCCGCTCGGCGCGCTCGATGAATTCACGGAAGATGAGCCGGCCGCGCGCGTCGTCGGCAGCCGGCCGGTCGCGGTGTTCCGGATCGGCGACGACGTGTTCGCGCTGCACGACCTGTGCACGCACGGACATGCGCGGCTGTCCGAAGGCTTCATCGAGGACGGCTGCGTCGAATGCCCGCTGCATCAGGGGCTCTTCGACATCCGCACGGGCGCGCCGAAATGCGCGCCCGTGACGGAGCCCGTGCGCGCGTATCCGATCCGCATCGTCGACGGACAGGTCGAGATCCATGTCGACGGCTGATCCGTATCTGATCGCGGGCGGCGGGCACGCGGCGCGCCGCGCGGCCGAGACGCTGCGCGAACGCGATCCGGCCGCGCGAATCGTGATGATCGGCGCGGAGCCCGAGCTGCCGTACGACCGGCCGGTGCTGTCGAAGGACGCGCTCGTCGGCGGCGACGAAGGCGAGCGCCGCGCGTTCGTGCGCGACGCCGCGTGGTATCGCGAGCGCGACATCGCGCTGCGGCTCGGCGTGCGCGTCGATGCGATCGAGCGCACCGAGCAGCGGGTGTGCTTGAGCGACGGCACGCGCGTCGGCTACGCGCGTCTGCTGATCGCGACCGGCTCGCGCGTGCGGCGTTTCGCCGGCCCGGTCGACGCGGACGTGCCGGTTCATTACGTGCGCACCGTTGCCGATGCCCGCGCATTGCGCGCGGCGCTCGCGCCCGGCAAGCGCGTCGCGGTGCTGGGCGGCGGCTTCATCGGGCTGGAAGTCGCCGCGTCGGCGGTGCGGCTCGGCTGCCGCGCGACGCTCGTCGACCCCGCGCCACGCCTGCTTCAGCGCGGGATGCCGGAAATCATCGGCACGTTCGCGCTCGCGCTGCATACGCGGCGCGGCGTCGACGTGCGGCTCGCCGCACTGCCCGGGCGGATTCGACGCGGCGCGGACGGCGCGGTCGTCGTCGAGACGAGCGCGGGCGACGTCGAAGCCGACGTCGTCGTGGCCGGCATCGGCGTCGTGCCGAACGTCGAGCTCGCGCAGGCGGCGGGTCTCGACGTCGACAACGGCGTATGCGTCGACGAGATGTGCCGCACCGCCGATCCGGCGATCTTCGCGGCGGGCGAGGTCACGCGGCATTTCAATCCGCTCGTCGGCCGCCGCGTGCGGATCGAATCGTGGCAGGTCGCGGAGAACCAGCCGGCCGTCGCGGCGGCGAACATGCTCGGCGGCAGCGAAACCTATGCGGAATGGCCGTGGCTGTGGTCCGATCAGTACGACTGCAATCTGCAGACGCTCGGCCTCTTCGGCGGCGAGCAGACGCTCGTCGTGCGAGGGTCGCCGGACGACGGCGCGTTCTGCATGTTCGCGCTGAATGCGCGCGGCGGGCTCGAAGCAGCTGCGGCCGTCAACGCGGGGCGAGAGATCGCCGCGTGCCGGCGGTTGATGACGGCGAACGTCGCGCTCGATCCCGTGCGTCTCGCGGACCCGTCCGTCGCGCTGCGGTCGATGCTGCCGCGCGGCGCCTAGCATCCGGCGCGTGACATATCGCTCCCGGATCGACGCCGGCACACGCGCGCAAGCGGCCGACGCTTGCGCGCGTGTGCATTCGCGTGCGGGATCGCTTGCACGATCGCGCACGACCGGTAAGAATCGCGTGTTGACGAACATCCGACAGACAGGCTCGCGAGCCGGGAGACTTTGATGGCCTACGATCAATCGAACATTTTTGCGAAGATCCTGCGCGGCGAAGTGCCGTGCATCCGCCTGTGCGAAACGGACACGACGCTCGCGTTCATGGACATCATGCCGCAATCGAAGGGCCACGCGCTCGTCGTGCCGAAGGAGGCGGCGGAGACGTTCTACGAGCTGTCCGAGGCGGCCGCAGCCGAATCGATGAAGATGGTGAAGCGCGTCGCGCTCGCATTGCGCCGGACGCTCGAGCCGGAAGGGCTCTTCATCGGCCAGTTCAACGGCGCGGCGGCGGGCCAGACGGTGCCGCACGTGCATTTCCACGTGATCCCGCGCTGGGCCGACGAGCCGCTGAAGATGCACGCGCGCGAGATGGCCGACGCGGCGGAGCTCGAGGCGCTGGCTCAGAGGATTCGCGCGGCGCTGTAAACGCAACGAATACCGCACGCAGGCGCGGCGTGACGCCGCGCCGCGCATCAAAGCTGATCGTCGATCGGCAGCAACAGACACAGTCCCGCGAGCAGGTTGCGATAGAAGCCCGCGTTCGGATCGACGCCGTACGTGCGCACGCGGCCGTCGGCGACTTCGGTCCACACGAGCGGCCACGCGGCCGTGCTCGCGCCCGCCGTCTGCACCGCGCCGGGCGCGTCCGGCGTATCGGACGCGAGCGTCACGCGATAGCTGATGGTCGGCTTCGTCACCGCGTCGAACAGGTCGGCGACTTCTTTCGCGAGCCGCGGGCTGTGAATCACGAGCGCGAGCTCCGTGTTCAGGTGCGCGGAGCGCGGATCGAGGTTCATCGAGCCGATCACGAGAATCTTCCGATCGATCACGTACGCCTTCGCATGCAGGCTCGCGCGCGAGCGCGAGCCGAGCATGCCGATGCGCGTCCGCCCCTGATCCGGCTTGTATTCGTACAGCTCGATGCCGTGTCGCAGCATCGGCACGCGATACGGCGCGTAGCCCGCTTGCACGGCGACCGCGTCGGTCGAGGCGAGCGAATTCGTCAGGATGGCGACGCGCACGCCGCGCGCGGTGAGCTGGCCGAGCGCCTTCACGCCCGCCTGGTGCGGCACGAAATATGGCGACAGCACGAGGAATTCGCGCTGCGCGTCGCGCGTCAGCGCGATGAGCCGCTGCATCGGCGGGCTCTTGTAGCTGTCGTCGGGCGCGGTGATCTTGTCGGGCGAATCGGCTGTGAACTCCGCCGGCGCCCAGACGAGGCCGAGCTCGTCGCGCGCGATCTGCGCGGACAGCGGCGTCGCGTTCAGCGGCTTCGCGTTGTACGGCATCGCGTTCGCGCGCCAGTGCGCACGCAGCGCGTCGCGCGCCGCATCCAGATCCTTCGCGTCGTAGCGCTGCCGGTTCAGCACTGGCAGCGGATACGTGAGCGCGCTCGACCAGTACGCGTCGAAGCTTGCGGAGACGTCGTGCGTGACGGGGCCCGCCGCGAGCACGTCGAGATCGCGGAATTGCAGCGTCGGACTCGCGTTGAAGTATTCGTCGCCGAGATTGCGGCCGCCGACGATCGCGATCTGGTTGTCCGCGATCATCGCCTTGTTGTGCATCCGGCGCGTGAAGTTGTCGATCCGCGTGAAGAGATTCGTGGTGCGCGCGAACATCCCCCGGCGCGCCGCGCCGAACGGATTGAACACGCGCACCTCGAGGTTCGCGTGCGCGTCGAGCGCCGCCATCAGGCGGTCGACATCCTTGAAGTTCAGGTCGTCGACGAGCATCCGCACGCGCACGCCGCGGTCGGCCGCGTAGAGCGCGGCGCCGAGCAGCAGCTTGCCCGTCGTGTCCTCGGCGGCGATGTAGTACTGGATGTCGAGCGTCTTCGTCGCCGCGCGCGCGACCGCGATGCGCATCTGCAGCGCCTCGTCGCCGCGCGGCAGCACGAGAAAGCCGGACTCGCCCGGATGCGCGCGCTCCGGTGCGGCGAGCGCGTCGGCGAGCGGCGTCGACGTATCGGGCGGCAGCGCGTGAGAGACCGTGCGGTCGAGCGCGGTGGCGGGCGGATGCGTCGCGCAGCCGGCAAGCCCGAGCCCGAGCGCCGCGCACACGACGAGCGCGCGCGCCGCGGCCGCGACGACGCCGGTCGGGTGGCGCCGCGACCGGCTGCGGCGGGCGAGGCTGTCCGGCACGTTGCTGACTCCTTCGGGCGTCGGTCTGGATGGTCGTCGGATCGACGGCGCGGCAGGCCGGGGCACCGCGTGGAGGCATTCTAAGTGGCGCCGACGGCACGGGTCAACCGAGCCGCGCGCCGGCCGGTGTACCATCGGGCGAGTTCGTTTTCTCATGCTCGCGACGCCCGTCATGCTCGATTCGACATCCTCACCCGCCGTCGAAGTCAGGCGGCTTCTGGCCGCGCACGCGGCCGACTATCGCGCGATCCGCCTCGCTGCGCTGCGGGATGCGCCGGACGCGTTCGGCTCGACCTACGACGCCGAAGCCGCCCGCCCGCTGGTCGCGTTTGCCGAGCGGCTCGCCGGCGCGATCGTGTTCGGCGCGTACGTCGACGGCCGGATCGCCGGGATGGCCGGCTTCAAGCGGCTGGACGGCGCGAAGGCGCGTCACAAGGGCTTCCTGTGGGGCATGTACGTCGCGCCCGACGCGCGTCGGCACGGCGTCGGCGCCGCGCTGCTCGACGCGGTGCTCGCGGCCGCGGCGGAAGCGGTCGAGCAGGTGACGCTCGCCGTCGTCGACGGCAACGGCGCGGCGCGCGCGTTCTACGAGCGGCACGGCTTCGTCGTATACGGCGTCGAGCCGCGCGCGCTGAAGGGGGCGAACGGCTACGCGGACGAGCTGTTGATGGTGAAGCGCCTGCTGTCCGCGCCGCCGCGCGCCTGACGGCTGGAACCGATACGACCGGGTCACGATGCTCGACGACAAGGAACGGGAACTCCGAAACAGCAAGCGGCGCGCGCTCGCGCTGCTCTTCGCCGCGGCGGGCGTGTTCGTCGCGACGCTGTTCGCGCCGCGCGGCTTCTGGATCGACGGCGTCAAGGCGATCGCCGAGGCGTCGATGGTCGGCGCGCTCGCCGACTGGTTCGCGGTCGTCGCGTTGTTCCGGCGCGTGCCGATTCCGTTCGTGTCACAGCACACGGAGATCATTCCGCAGAACAAGGAAAAGATCGCCGACAATCTGGCCGCATTCGTGCAGGAGAAGTTTCTCGATCCGGCATCGATCGTCGCGCTGATCAAGCGGCACGACCCGGCCGCGCGGCTCGCGCAGTGGCTCGCGATGCCGCGCAACGCGGACGTGCTGGGCGGCTACGCGACGCGCCTCATCGCGTTCGGGCTCGACATGACCGACGACGCGCGGATCCAGTCGTTCGTGAAGGACGCGTTCCATGCGGTGCTCGACCGGATCGACCTGTCGCAGTCGGCGGGCGCGATCCTCGACATGCTGACGAAGGACGGCCGCCATCAGGCGCTCCTCGACGACGGGATCGCGCAGATCGTCGCGTTCCTTCGCAATCCCGACAACCGCGCGTCGATCGCGACGTACATCGTCGACTGGCTGAAATACGAATTCCCGAAGATGGAGAGGCTGCTGCCGACGAACTGGCTCGGCGAGCACGGCGCGGAGCTGATCTCGAACGTCGTGACGCGCGTGCTCACGCAGATCGGCGAGGACCCCGGGCACCGGTTGCGGCGCAGCTTCGACGACGCGGCCGCGCGGCTCGTCGTGCGGCTGAAGCGCGACCCCGCGTTCATCGAGAAGGGCGAGGAGATCAAGCGCTATCTGCGCGACGGCGACGTGTTCAACCGATACGTAAAGGACCTGTGGGGCCAGCTGCGCGCGTGGCTGAAGGCCGATCTCGCGCGCGACGAGCCGGTCGTCCATCAGCGCGCGACGGCGCTCGGCAGCTGGCTCGGCGAGCGCCTCGCACAGAGCCTGCAGTTGCGCGACTCGATGAACGAGCACGTCGAGCGTGCGGCGAGCGAGATGGCGCCCGAGTTCGCCGAGTTCCTGACGCGGCACATCAGCGACACCGTGAAGAACTGGGATGCGCGCGAGATGTCGCGGCAGATCGAGCTGAACATCGGCAAGGACCTGCAGTACATCCGGATCAACGGCACGCTGGTCGGCGGGCTGATCGGGCTCGGGCTGTACGCGGTGTCGAGCATCGCGCGGTGGGCGGGCGCGCTGCCGTATTGAACGGCGCGCGTTCGTCGCCGCGCCGGCGTTCGATACGTCGGATGCTGCAGGAGATCGCGGCGCAGCATGCGAAGGGGTAGCGGCATGCGCCGCCGGCCGCGCCTTTCTTTTCCGACTGTCATCGTTTCGTAAACCGCGCTGCTCGGAGCGGCTTTTTCGGCGATCTTCTACAATCGAGAAGCGTTCCCGCCGCCGGCGCGCCGTCATTCGCGCGCCGGCCGCCATTTCGGTCTCCGACCGAATGCCGCAGGCCGCGCCGCGCGTCGCCGCGGCGGTTTCGCCCAGCTTGCTCGTGCTTTTGTCTGTCGAAGGAAACGGGTCGCGCGCGCCGTAGGCCGGCGTGCGCGTCGCTCAGCGCCGCGCCGTCCGTAGGCCGGATGCGTGGCACCAACCGAGAGTCCCCCATGAAAGCATCCGATCTGTTCGTGAAGGCGCTGGAAGCAGAAGGCGTCCAGTATGTGTTCGGCATTCCCGGCGAGGAAAACCTCGATCTGCTCGAATCCCTGCGGCGGTCCCGCATCAAGCTCGTGTTGATCCGCCACGAGCAGGCGGCGGGTTTCATGGCGGCTACCTACGGGCGGCTGACCGGCAAGACGGGCGTGTGCCTGTCGACGCTCGGCCCGGGCGCGACGAATTTCGTGACGGCGGCCGCATACGCGCAGCTGGGCGGCATGCCGATGCTGATGATCACCGGGCAGAAGCCGATCAAGTCGAGCAAGCAGGGGCATTTTCAGATCGTCGACGTCGTCGGGATGATGCAGCCGCTCACGAAGCTCACGCGGCAGATCGTGTCGATCGGCAACATCCCGTCGGCGGTGCGCGAGGCGTTTCGGCGCGCGGAGGAAGAGCGTCCCGGCGCGACGCATCTCGAACTCCCCGAGGACATCGCGCACGAAGAGGGTGACGGCAAGCCGATTCCGGCGAGCTACAGCCGCCGGCCGATCGCCGAGGAGAAGGCGGTCGCGCGCGCGGCCGAGGCGATTCAGGCGGCGCGCCATCCGCTCCTGATGATCGGCGCGGGCGGCAATCGCAAGACGACCTGCAAGATGCTGAAGGAGTTCGTCGACACGACGGGCATCCCGTTCTTCACGACGCAGATGGGCAAGGGCGTGATCGACGAAACGCATCCGCTGTGGCTCGGCAACGCGACGCTGTCGGACGGCGACTTCGTCCACCGCGCGATCGAGCACGCGGACTGCATCATCAACGTCGGCCACGACGTGATCGAGAAGCCGCCGTTCTTCATGCGCGCCGACGACAAGACCGTGATCCACGTGAACTTCCTCGGCGCGCAGGTCGACCCCGTGTACTTTCCGCAGATCGAAGTCGTCGGCGACATCGCGAACGCGGTGTGGCAGATGAAGGCGAAGCTGGCGCGGCAGCCGCACTGGGATTTCTCGCGCTTCATGCTGATCAAGGCGCACTTCGACGCACATCTGAAGAAGGGACAGGACGATCCGCGCTTTCCGATGTATCCGGTGCGGATCGTCAACGATCTCTACCGGTCGCTGCCGGAGGACGGCATCGTCTGTCTCGACAACGGCATGTACAAGATCTGGTTCGCGCGCTACTGGCGCGCGCACGAGCCGAATTCGCTGCTGCTCGACAACGCGCTCGCGTCGATGGGCGCGGGCCTGCCGTCGGCGATCGCGACGAAGATCGTGCATCCGCAGCGTAAGGTGATCGCGGTGTGCGGCGACGGCGGCTTCATGATGAATTCCCAGGAACTCGAAACGGCGGTGCGGCTCAAGCTCGACCTCGTCGTGATGATTCTGCGCGACGACGCGTTCGGCATGATCCGCTGGAAGCAGGAGAACATGAACTTCCCGGATTACGCGATGACGCTGTCGAACCCGGATTTCGTCGCGTATGCGCAGAGCTACGGCGCACATGGGCACCGGATCGCATCGGCCGACGATCTCGAACCGCTCGTGCGCGAGTGCTTCGCGTCGCCGGGCGTGCATCTGATCGACGTGCCGATCGATTACTCGGACAACGAGCGCGTGCTGAACCGTGAAATCAAGCGCCTGTCGGCGCAATTGTGACCGCAGTCGGCAACTCGGCACATCAACCGGACGGAGTCATTCGACATGCTGAAGGAAACCTATCCGTACTACCTCGCGAACGACGCGGTATACGCGAACACCGATCTCGACGTCACCGACAAATACAGCGGCAAGGTCGCGACGCGCGTCGCGCTCGCCGACGCGAAGGCGATCGACGCCGCGATCGCGGCGGCCGTCGACGCGCAGAAGCCGTTGCGCGAGCTGCCCGCGTTCAAGCGGCAGGCGATTCTCGAACACTGCGTCGCGCGCTTTCGCGAGCGCTTCGACGAGCTGGCCGAGGCGCTGTGCATCGAGGCGGGCAAGCCGATCAACGATTCGAAGGGCGAGGTGACGCGCCTCATCGACACGTTCCGCGTCGCGGCCGAGGAAGCGGTGCGGATCGAAGGCGGGATCATCAATCTCGAAATCTCGCCGCGCGCGCAGGGCTACAGCGGCTATTACAAGCGCGTGCCGATCGGGCCGTGCTCGTTCATCTCGCCGTTCAACTTTCCGCTGAATCTCGCCGCGCACAAGGTCGCGCCCGCGCTTGCCGTGGGCTGCCCGTTCGTGCTGAAGCCCGCGAGCCGCACGCCGATCGGCGCGCTGATCATCGGCGAGATCCTCGCGGAAACGGATTTGCCGAAGGGCGCGTTCTCGATCCTGCCCGCGCATCGCGACGGCGCCGATCTCTTCACGACCGACGAGCGCTTCAAGCTGCTGTCGTTCACGGGCTCGCCCGCGGTCGGCTGGGAGTTGAAGAAGAAGGCGGGCAAGAAGAAGGTCGTGCTCGAACTGGGCGGCAACGCGGCCGCGATCGTCGATGCCGATCAGCGCGAACGGCTCGACTACGTCGTCGACCGGCTCGCGTTCGGCGCGTACTACCAGTCCGGGCAGAGCTGCATCGGCGTGCAGCGGATCATCGTGCATGCCGGCATCTACGATGCGCTGCGCGAGAAGCTGATCGCGAAGACCCGCTCGCTGAAGATGGGCGATCCGAAGGATCCGGCGACGTTCGTCGGCCCGATGATCTCCGAATCGGAATCGCGGCGGCTCGCAGGCTGGATGGACGCGGCCGTCGCGGCGGGCGCGAAGATCGTCGCGGGCGGCAGCGTCGACGGCGCGATGTTCGAGGCGACGCTGCTCGAGCATGTCGGCCGCGATCAGGATCTGTATCGCAAGGAGGCGTTCGGCCCCGTCGCGTTGCTCGAGAAGTTCTCGGATTTCGACGACGCACTCGCACGCGTGAACGACAGCGACTTCGGCTTGCAGGCGGGCGTGTTCACCGATTCGCTCGCACATGCGCAGCGCGCGTGGGACGAGCTCGAGGTGGGGGGCGTCGTGATCAACGACGTGCCGTCGTTTCGCGTCGACAACATGCCGTACGGCGGCGTGAAGGATTCGGGGCTCGGCCGCGAAGGGATCCGCTACGCGATCGAGGACATGACCGAGTTGCGGCTGATGGTCGTGCGCAAGCGCTGAATGCGGCGCAAGGGCGGGGCGGCTCGGCGATGCGTTCGTTGGCGCTGCCTCCGCCGCGCCGCCGCATGGTCGCGCCATTCCGCCGACGTATCCTTTTGCCGCGAGAATCCGGCGAATCGGCGAATCGACGCGGTGCGAACGCGTCGCGCCGCCGATCGAACGGGAACGGCGGCGGCCGCCTCCCCATCGCAGCGGCCGTTCCGCGCTACGTCGCCGCGAGCGCGTCGTCCGGCAGGCTGAGGCTCGTCGACTTCGCGATCACGCAGATGTCGCCCGCCGCGTTGCGCAACGTGCCTTCGAGCCGAACGACGTCGCCCTTCAGCTTCTCGCTTGGTTCGATCGCGACGATCCGCCACGCCATCGTCACCGTGTCGCCGGCCGCGACCGCCTTGCGGAACTTGAACTCGAATTCGAGTCCGAGCGCCGGTCGTCGCTCGCTGAGGAACGTTGCGACCATGCCCATCATCAGCGCCGAATAGTGCGTACCGCTGACGATCAGTCCGCCGAACCGCGTCGGTTCGGCGAGTGCCTCGTCGTGGTGCAGCGGGTTCATGTCGCCGGCGAGCGTCGCAAATCGGCGCACGGAATCAATGTCGAACGTGACCATTTTTGAGATAGTTTCGCCAACGCGGTAACTCGGATTCATAGGGGCGTGATGAATAATTAGATAAGAGAGATATCGATTGCGTTTTAAACGAGCATTGCGTGAATATTGAGATAAGGACGCAATGCGGGAGATCGCCGCTATCTCGAAAAAACGAGAAGCGGCGCTCAATGATCGAGACGTCCGCGATTGCACCGGGGACGGTCGATGAATGGCGGCGTCACGTCGTCACGAGATGCTATCGTCCACCGGCCGGACGGTCAATCGAGCGTGCTGTCCGGCTGTGCGGCGCGTGCGCCGTGCAGTCGACGTTCAATCGGTTCGACGGCGGTGTGTGCCGAGCGCATGCGGCAAACGCCCGTCTGCCGGGCGTCTCGCGCCATTTTCTGCCGAGCCGGGCACGTTCGGCGAACGTGCCGCGATCGTGATCGGCGAAAACGTTTGCGTCCCGACAACTTCGGGCACTGCCGGCGCAATTGATAAATCTCTCTGTGGCGGACAGATAACACACTGCACGGACGCAATTGCGCACGGCGCGTATCAGGCGCATTGTGATCGCAGTATCAACTGGATCGCTTCGACGCGCGTTTTTTACCTGTTCGATCGAAGATTCGATCGCAAAACGAAGTGAAATGCTCGCCGATTATCGAGCGAAATCAGCGAACACACTTAATTTCATTTAACATCGGCACTTTATATTCGTTTTAAGAAAGAATGAGGGCCCGTTTCATTGCCGTTCACGCGGAACGGCGGGCTCGCGCTCACGCGATCGCATGCCGAACCCGCCAGGCACGCGAGCGACGAACGGAGCTGGAACAGGCGACAAGGCAACGATTGCGTAGCGTTACGACATGATGAACAAAACGAATAGGAATAATGATTCGGATTCGCTTGAATCGGGCATCTCGGTGCTGCTGGTCGACGACCAGGCGTTCGTCGGCGAAGTGATTCGCCGCTCGCTCGTCCCGGAGAGCGACATCGTGCTGCACACGTGCACCGACGCGCAGCGCGCACTCGCGATGGCGAGGGAAGTGAAGCCGACCGTGATCCTGCAGGATCTCGTGATGCCCGACATCGACGGCCTCGAACTCGTGCGCGCATGGCGTGCCGACGCGCAGACGGCGCGCGTGCCGATCATCGTGCTGTCGGCGAAAGAGGAGCCCGACGTCAAGCGCGCGGCGTTCGTCGCCGGCGCGAACGATTATCTCGTCAAGCTGCCCGACACGATCGAGTTGATCGCGCGCATCCGCTACCACTCGAACTCGTATCTGACGCTGCGGCAGCGCGACGAAGTGCTCGACTTCCTGTCGCACGACATGCGCACGCCGCAGACGTCGATCCTTGCGCTCCTCGACGTCTATCGCAACGAGCGCGGCGCGATGCCGCCGATCCTCGAGCGGATCGAGACGCACGCGCGCCGCGCGCTCGCGCTCGCCGACGGCTTCATACATCTGACGCGCGCGCAATCGGAGAAGCGGCCGAGCGAGACGGTGAGCCTGAACGAGGTCGTGCTCGACGCGGTCGACCAGATGTGGGAGAAGGCGGGCAGCGTCGGCAGCCGCGTACGCGCCGACGTGCCGCCTACCGAATGCCTGTGCATCGGCGACCGGATGATGCTGACGCGCGCGGTCGCGAATCTCGTCGACAACGCGCTGAAGTACGGTCCCGCGGGCTCCGAGGTGCGCTGCACGCTCGTCGAGGACGGCGACTGCTGGCTGATCAGCGTCGAGGACGAAGGCGCGGGCATCGCGCCCGAGCAGCGCGCGGCCGCGACCGAATCTTTCGTGCGGCTCGTGCCCGCGGGCGGCGCGCAGCGCGGCGGCTTCGGGCTCGGGCTCGCGTTCGTGCGCGCGACGGCCGCGAAGCATCGCGGACAGATCCTGATGCGCTACACGCCGCGCGGCTTTCTCGCGGGACTTCGGATACCGAAGGATGCGAGCGCCGTGTGACGCGTGCGTACGGTATGGCTCATTCGTGCGCCCTGACCTGTCCCCGGACACGATGCTTCAAGTTACACTCGCGATACCCGGGTTTCGCGTCGCGGCTGGATCGATGCGATCCGCCCGGTGTGGCGCGCGACGCTTTTTTCACATGATTTTCCGCCAGCTGGATAGAACGACATGCCCTCTGTGACGCCCCGCGCCAGCAACGAGACTCTTCGCAAACCCGCCGCCGGCAGCCGGCTCACGCTGGGCAACCGGATCCTGCTCAGCTTCGGCGTGCTGTTCGTGCTGATGCTGTTCATGGCGGCGCTGTCGTATCAGCGACTGCGCGCGATCAACGAAGAAGCCGTCAGCATCGGGCGCGATTCTCTTCCTGGCGTTTATCTCGCGTCTTCATTGCGCGCGGCCGCGAATGAATCGTATATCACGCTGCAGCGCGTGGTGTTCGTCGACGCCGATGCCGAAGCGGTCCGGCGCGATCTCGCGACGGTGCCCGGCATGCTCGAAGAGTTCGACAAGCTGTTGTCCGCGTATCAGGCGTCGGCGTTCCGCCGCGACGACCAGCAGCGCTTCAATACGTTTCATGATTCGTACAACCGCTACCTGCCGCTGCTGAACGACACCGTGCAGAAGGCGCGCGGCGCGAAGAGCGATGCGCTCGCCGCGTATGCGAAGATGACGCCCGTGTGGGAAGAAGTGATTCGAAATGCGAACGTTCTCGTGCAGGAGAACCGGCGCTTCGCCGAGCAATCGGCGACGCTGATCCGTCAATCGGTGCACGGCACCGAGATCACGCTCGCGGTCGCGCTCGGCGTCGTGCTCGTGTCCGCGCTCGTGCTCGGCTACTTCCTGTATCGCGCGGTGACGGTGCCGATGGCGCAGCTCATCGACGTGCACGACGTGATGCGCACCGGCAACCTGACGCAGCGCCTGAACCTCGGCCGCAACGACGAGTTCGGCACGCTCGAGCGCGGCTTCAACCGGATGGCCGACGAACTGACCGCGCTCGTCGCGCAGGCGCAGCAGTCGTCGCTGCAGGTGACGACGTCGGTCGCCGAGATCGCGGCGACGTCGCGCGAGCAGCAGGCGACCGCGAACGAGACCGCGGCAACGACGACCGAGATCGGCGCGACGTCGCGCGAGATCTTCGCGACGTCGCGCGATCTGCTGCGCACGATGAACGAAGTGTCGTCGGTCGCCGAGCAGTCGGCGACGCTCGCGGGCGTCGGCCAGAGCGGCCTCACGCGGATGGGCGAGACGATGCGCAGCGTGATGGATGCGGCTGGCTCGGTGAACGCGAAGCTCGCGATCCTCAACGAGAAGGCGATCAACATCAACCAGGTCGTCGCCACCATCACGAAGGTCGCCGACCAGACCAATCTGCTGTCGCTGAACGCGGCGATCGAAGCGGAGAAGGCGGGCGAATACGGCCGCGGCTTCGCGGTCGTCGCGACCGAGATCCGCCGCCTCGCCGATCAGACGGCCGTCGCGACGTACGACATCGAGCAGACGGTGAAGGAGATCCAGTCGGCGGTGTCGGCGGGCGTGATGGGGATGGACAAGTTCTCCGAGGAGGTGCGGCGCGGGATGCGCGACGTGCAGCAGGTGGGCGGGCAGCTGTCGCAGATCATCGCCGAAGTGCAGACGCTCGCGCCGCGCTTCCAGATGGTCAACGAAGGGATGCAGACGCAGGCGAGCGGCGCCGAGCAGATCACGCAGGCGCTGTCGCAACTGTCCGAGGCCGCGCAGCAGACGGCGGAATCGCTGCGGCAATCGTCGCAGGCGATCGACGATCTGACGCTCGTCGCGAATCAGTTGCGCACGGGCGTGTCGCGTTTCAAGGTCGACGCGTGATGCGCGCGTGACGCGGAAAGCGGAGCCGACATGCTGTTCCTGCTGTTCCACCTCGACGGCGAGCGCTATGCGCTCGATGCGGCGGAGATCGCCGAAGTGCTGCCGTTCGCCGCGACGAAGACGATTCCCGGCGCGCCCGCGTGGGCGGCCGGCATTTTGATGCATCGCGGCGAGCCGGTGCCGGTGATCGACGTGCCGCGGCTCGCGCTCGGCCGTCCCGCGCAGCATCTGCGCTCGACGCGGCTCGTGCTCGTGCGCTACCGGCTGCCCGCGGCCTCCGAGCCGGCGTTCGTGCAGCCGCGCGTGCGTCTGCTCGGGCTCATCGTCGAACGCGCGACGCAGACGACGCGAATTCCGCGCGACGCGTTCCGCGACAGCGGGATCGCGACGCCGCACGCGCGTTGGCTCGGACCGATCGCGAGCGATGCGGACGGCGTCGTCCAGTGGATCGCGGTCCAGCACATCGTCGACGGCGATGCGCGCGCGCTGCTGTTCGACTATGCGGCGTCGCTCGCGCCGGCCGGGCCGCTTGCGCCGCCCGCCGGCGCGCCGGCGGGCGGCGGGCTGTGAACGTGTTCGACCCGCGCCTTCATGCATGGCTGTCGCGCGAGACCGGGATCGATCCGGCATCGCTCGGCAACGAATTCGTCGCGCGCGCGCTCGCCGAGCGGATCGCCGCGACCCGGCCGGGCGTCGACGGCGGCACGGCCGCGCAGTCGGGCCGGCCCCATTCGCCCATCACGGATGAAGCGGTCGACGCCTACTGGCAGCGCCTGAACGCGTCGCCCGACGAGCGGCGCGCGCTGATCGAGCTGTTCGTCGTGCCGGAGACCTGGTTTTTCCGCGAGCGCGAGGCGTTCGGCGCGCTCGCGCGGCTCGGCGCCGAGCGGCTCTTCGCGGAGCCCGCGCGCGTGCTGCGAATCCTGAGCGCGCCGTGCTCGACGGGCGAGGAGCCATATTCGGCGGCGATGGTGCTGCTCGATGCGGGCATCGATCCGGCGCGCTTCGAGATCGACGCGCTCGACATCAGCGGCCGCGCGATCGAGCACGCGGAATGTGCGCGCTACGGACGCAACTCGTTTCGCGGCCACGCGCTCGAGTTCCGCGACCGGCATTTCAAGGCGGCGGCCGACGGCTGGGTGCTCGACGAGCGGGTGCGCGCATGCGTGCGGTTCCGGCGGGCGAATCTGCTCGATCTGCTAGGCTGCCCCGGCGAACCGTACGACTTCGTGTTCTGTCGCAACGTGCTGATCTATTTCGATCGCGACGCGCAGGACCGTGTCGTGCGGATCGTCGAGGAGCAACTCGGCGAGCGCGGGATCGTATTCGTCGGCCCGGCCGAGACGGGCGTCGTGATGCGACAGGGGCTGACGTCGGTGCAGATTCCGCTTGCGTTCGCTTTTTACAAGGCGGCGGCCGATGCGGCGGCGCGGCCCCGCGTGGCGGGCATCGGCGCGCCTGCGGCGGGCGGCGCGCGGCGCGGCGGACCGGCGGCGGTGACGGGCATCGCGGATGCGGAGCGAACACAGTCGCTCGGCGGCACGTTGCGCGCGATCGCGCACGAATGGTTCGTCGATGCCGGCTGGCCGACGCCCGAGCTGATCGCGCGCGCGATCGACGGTAAGCCGACCGCGTTCGAGCCGTCGACTGAATCGTTCACGTCCGCGCCGAACGCCGCGCGTCCCGCATCCGAGCCGCTCGCGCGTGCGGGCGATTCCGGCTGGCCTGCGGCCCGCGTGTTCGCGCGCGCGCCGAGTGTTGCGGAGCCCGCCGGCGAATCGTTCGCGCCGGCTCGCGATGCCGGACGTCCCGCGAGCGCGCCGCCCGTGAACGCATTCGACACGGGCTGGACGGCCGCGCGCGCATTCTCGCGCGCGCCCGACGCCGCGCAGGCGTCCGGCGAATCGTTCGCCCCGGCGATCGACGCCGCGCATCCCGCAGCCGCGCCGCTCGCGCGCAGTGCCAGCGGTGCGCGTCCGGTGTTCGATTCGCTTTCCACGTCGGCGGCCGATGTCGGCTCGCCCGCAGCCGCGCCGCTCGCGCGCGACGTCGGCGCCGCGCCGCGCGCGTCCGCATCGCTCGCCCGCACATTCGATACGGGGTGGTCCGCGTCCGGGACGCTCGCGAGCGCGTCGGGCGTCGCGCAACCGGCGTTCGCGTCGCATGCGTCCGGCGCGTCCCGCGTCGTCGTCGGCGGCGCCGGGACCGACGCCGCGTCTCGCGCGAGCGCCGATCCGTGCGCCGGCGTGCCGCCCGAAGCGTCGCTCGACGCCGCCCGCCGCCTCGCCGACGCAGGCGCGTTCGACGCCGCGCAGCAGGCGGTGCGCGCGTCGATGGACCAATCCGGCCCGAGCGTCGACGCGTTCTATCTGCTCGGCCTGATCGCCGACGCGCAGGGCCGCGGCGACGAAGCGACGGACTGTTATCGGAAGGCGCTGTATCTCGAGCCGTCGCACTACGAAGCGCTGACGCATTTGGCGACGCTGCTCGACATCGCGGGCGATCGCGACGGCGCACAATGGCTGATGCAACGGGCCCGGCGTGCGGCTCAGTACGAATCGGCCTCGTCCGTGACCGACACGAACGACGGCGAACCAAGAGGAACCCATGGACCGCGACGCCGTTGAGCGACCACGGATCGCATTCGAGATCGACGCTTGCTGGAACCGCATCGGCACGCGCGGCGACCGTTCGTGCGAACGGCTCGAAGCCTGTCGCCGCTGCCTGAACTGCACGGTGTTCGCGCAGCACGCGGCGCTGCTTCTCGACCGTCCGCTGACCGATGCGGATCTCGCCGACGCGGCGCGCCTCGCGGCCGAGCGCGCGCCGCGTTCGACGGCGGTCTCGGCGGCGGCGCGCGACGGCGCGGCCGAGACCGTCCATTCGGCGCTCGCGTTTCGCGTCGCCGACGAATGGCTCGCGCTGCCGATCGGCGTGCTGCGCGAGATCGCCGATACGCGGCCGATTCATGCGCTGCCGCATCGGCGCAATTGCGCGGTGCTCGGCATCGTCAACGTGCGCGGGATGCTGCGCGTCGCGGTGTCGCTCGCCGAGCTGCTGAGCCTCGATGCGCGGGCCGATCGCGCCGCGTCGCGCACGCGCTTCACGCGGATGCTCGTCGTCGCGCATCGCGGCGATCCCGTCGTGTTTCCGGTCGATGAAGTCGAGGGCGTGCTGCGCTTCACGCCGTCCGAGTGGATGCCCGTGCCCGCGACCGTCGCGCGCACGGGCGGCGCGCATTCGCGCGGCGTGTTCGCGTGGCGCGGCAAGACGATCGGCCTGCTCGACGAGGACCGCCTGTTCGATTCGCTGACGCGGAGCCTGCGATGAGTCTCGATGACGATCTCGGCCGGGCGTCGCTGCTCGAGCTGTTCCGCGAAGAGACGCAGACGCAGACGCAGGCGCTGTCCGAGCGGCTGCTCGCGCTCGAGCGCGGCGCGCAGGACGCCGCGACGCTCGAGGCGTGCATGCGCGCCGCGCATTCGATGAAGGGGGCGGCGCGGATCGTTGGCGTGCCTCAGGGCGTCGACATCGCGGGGCGGATGGAGGATTGCTTCGTCGCCGCGCAGCACGGCCGGCAGCCGCTGACGCCGTGTCACGTCGATGCGCTGCTGACGGGCGTCGACTTGCTCGTGCGGATCGGCGATCCGCGAACGGCGGCGCCCGTCACGCAGCGCGAGATCGACTCGTTCGCGGCGGCGCTCGATGCGGCGGATGCGGGGGCAGGCGAGTGGGGCGCCGCAGTCGGCGCGAGCGGAGCCGGCGACGCGATCGCCGCAAACGAAGCGGCCGGCATGCGCGGCTCGATCGGCGCGACAGGCGCGAGCGATGCGGGCGCTGCAACCGGCGGCGTCTCGCGCAGCGCAGCCGATTCGCGCGCGATGACCGACAGCCCCGACGTCACGCAAACACCACGGCACGCGCCAGCACCTGCGCGTCGCGGCGCGTCGCCCGCATCGAACTCGATGCAGCTTCGCACCGAGTTCGTACCGGACGCGCACGCGTCCGACATGGCGCGCGACACGACGCGGCGGGATACGCCGGCGACGTCGCAGGACGCGCCGGACCAGGCCGCCCGTTCGCCCGACGCCGAGCGCGCGTCGAGCCAGATGCGCCGCGTGCGCGCCGAAACGCTGAACCGCTTGTTGAGCCTGTCCGGCGAATCGCTCGTCGAATCACGCTGGCTGAAGCCGTTCGCCGAGTCGATGCTGCGCGTAAAGCGCGCGCAGCGCGACGCGTCCCGCTCGCTCGACACGCTGGCCGAAGCCCTCGCCGACGATGCCGATCCGCGCGTGCGCGGCGCGCTCCATGACGTGCGGCAGATGTTCACCGACTTGCAGCGCACGTTCGCGACGCGGCTCGACGAGCTCGACCGCTTCGAGCGCCGCAGCTCGCACATCGCCGAGCAGCTCTACGACGAAGCGCTGCAGTGCCGGATGCGTCCGTTCGGCGACGCGACGCGTGCGTATCCGCGCGTCGTGCGCGATCTCGCACGCTCGCTGGGCAAACGTGTGCGCTTCTCGATCGTCGGCGAAGCGACGCAGGTCGACCGCGACATCCTCGACATGCTCGACGCGCCGCTCGGCCATCTGCTGCGCAACGCGATCGATCACGGCGTCGAGCCGCCCGGCGTGCGCGTCGCGCGGGGCAAGCCGGCGGAGGCGGCCATCACGCTCGAAGCACGGCACAGCGCCGGGTCGCTCCTCGTCAGCGTGAGCGACGACGGCCCCGGCGCCGATCTCGCCGCGGTGCGCGCGGCGATCGTTCGCCATCACCTGACCGACGAGGACACGGCGGCGCGCCTGTCCGACCAGGAACTGCTCGAATTCCTGCTGCTGCCCGGCTTCTCGATGCGCGAGCAGGTGACCGACGTGTCCGGCCGCGGCGTCGGTCTCGACGCGGTGCAGGAGATGGTGAAGTCGGTGCGCGGCGCGGTGCGGATCTTCAACGAACCGGGCCTCGGGATGCGCTTCGTGCTGCAGCTGCCGCTCACGCTGTCGGTGATCCGCAGCCTGATCGTCGACGTCGGCGGCGAGCCGTACGCGTTTCCGCTCGTGCAGGTGCGCCGCACGCTCGAACTCGACCGTACCGACATCGACGTGCTCGAGGGCCAGCAGCATTTCCCGCTCGACGATCGCCGCGTCGGCCTCGTCACCGCGCACCAGTTGCTCGACGCGGGCGAGCTCGACGAGAGCCGTCCGACGACGGCCGTCGTCGTCGTCGGCGGCGAGCCGGAGACATACGGCGTCGCGGTCGACCGCTTCCTCGGCGAGCGGATGCTCGTCGTGCAGCCGTTAGACGGACGACTCGACAAAATTCAGAACATTGCAGCGGGCGCTCTGCTGGAAAATGGCGATCCGGTGCTGATCGTCGACGTCGAGGATCTGATCCGCTCGATCGACAAGCTGATTCGGGGCGGCCAGCTCGCGAAGGTGCGGCGCGGCGATCGGGACCCGCTGGCGCAACGGAAGAAGCGCGTGCTCGTCGTCGACGATTCGCTGACCGTGCGCGAGCTCGAACGGAAATTGCTCGAGAAGCGCGGCTACGACGTGACGATCGCGATCGACGGGATGGACGGCTGGAACGCGGTCCGCGGCGACAGCTTCGATCTCGTCGTCACCGACATCGACATGCCGCGGATGGACGGCATCGAGCTCGTCACGCTGATCAAGGGCGATCCGCTCTCGAAGTCGGTGCCCGTGATGATCGTGTCGTACAAGGATCGCGACGAGGACCGGCGGCGCGGGCTCGAAGCGGGCGCCGATTACTACCTGGCGAAGGGCGGCTTCCACGACGAGGCGTTGCTCGACGCCGTGCACGACCTGATTGGGGGCGCGTAAAGCCATGAACATCGGCATCGTCAACGACTTGCCGCTCGCCGTCGAGGCGCTGCGCCGCACGATCGCGCTGCGGCCCGAGCACCGCGTGCTGTGGGTCGCGACGGACGGCGAGCAGGCCGTCGACTTCTGCGTCGCGCAGCCGCCGGACCTCGTCCTGATGGACCTCGTGATGCCGCGGATCGACGGCGTGACGGCGACGCGCAGCATCATGGCGCGCTCGCCGTGCGCGATTCTCGTCGTCACCGCGAACGTCGGCGCGAACGCATCGTACGTGTACGAGGCGATGGGCGCGGGCGCGCTCGACGCGGTCGATACGCCGACGCTCGAGCAGGGCGGCAGCGCCGATCCGTCGCAGCCGCTCCTCGCGAAGATCGACCAGATCGGCCGGCTGCTCGCGACGCGCACGCCTTCTTCCGCGCCCGTCCCGGCGCCCGCGCCGCAGGGCGTGCTGCCGCCGCTCGTCGCGATCGGCGCGTCGGCGGGCGGGCCCACCGCGTTGACCGCGCTGCTGCGGCGGCTGCCGGAGGATTTCCCGGCGGCGATCGTGATCGTTCAGCACGTCGACCAGGCGTTCGCGATCGGGATGGCGCAGTGGCTCGACGGCTACACGCCATTGCCGGTGCGCATCGCGCGGCAGGGCAGCGCGCCGCAGCTCGGCGAGGTGCTGCTCGCGGCGACGAACGATCACCTGCATCTGACGTCGCGCGGGCTGCTCGGCTATACGCGGCGGCCCGAAGAGACGCCTTACCGGCCGTCGGTCGACGTGTTCTTTCACAGCGTCGTCGATCACTGGACGAGCGAAGCGATCGGCGTGCTGCTGACGGGCATGGGGCGCGACGGCGCGCTCGGCCTGAAGGCGATGCGCGTGAAGGGGCATTACACGATCGCGCAGGACGAGGCGACGAGCGCCGTGTACGGGATGCCGAAGGCGGCCGCCGCGATCGGCGCGGCGAGCGCGGTGCTGCCGCTCGACCAGATCGCCGATCAGTTGATCTCGCTCGTCCAGCGCAACAAGCATCGCTGGCGCTGAGCGCGCCGGGCGCGCTCGGGTTCGGCTTCGATATTGGTGTCTGTGTTTGTGCCCGTGCCCGTGTCTGCGTCGGCATCGGTTTCAGCTTCGATTTCGATTTCGACTTCGGCCTCGATTCCGCCCGCGCGGATGCGCGCACGCGGTCGCCGATAATGTCGGACAGCAGATGTGCGATTTTCCAGACATGCAGGAGCGGCGGTCCGCGTTCGGCGGCCGTACGGGGCGGTCCTGCGTTCGACGATGCCGCCAGCATCATCGTCCGGCGGTCCGTTCTCTGCGGTGCGTCGCCGACTGCGTGCGCACGGCCGACGAACACGGCTCGACTCGCCCGAACGGGGCCGCGGCATCCTGAAACGTCATCCCACGGCTCAGGAGAGCATCATGCAAGCGCTTGGCGTGAAGGCATTGGTTTTCGACGTGTTCGGCACCGTGGCCGATTGGCGCTCCGGCGTCATTCGCGACGCGGGGCCTTTTCTGGCGAAGCACGGCCGCGCGGGAGCCGACCCGGCCGCGTTCGCGGATGCGTGGCGCAAGCGCTATTCGCCCGCGATGGAGGCAGTGCGAAGCGGCCGCCGGCCGTTCACGCGGCTCGACGTGCTGCATCGTGAGAATCTCGAAGCGATCCTGCCGGCGTTCGGCATCGATCCCGCGAGCGTGTCGGAAGCCGATCTGCACGAACTGAATCTCGCATGGCACCGGCTCGATCCGTGGCCCGATTCGGTCGCGGGGCTCGCGCGGCTGAAGGCGCATTACATCATCGCGCCGCTGTCGAACGGCAACGTGATCCTGATGGTCGACATGGCGAAGCGCGCGGGACTGCCGTGGGACGTGATTCTCGGCGCGGAAGTCGCGCAGGCGTACAAGCCGACGCCCGAAGCATATCTGCGTACGGCCGACATCCTCGCGCTGCGGCCCGAGCAGGTGTGCCTCGTCGCCGCACACAACGGCGATCTCGCGGCCGCGCGGGGCTGCGGCTATCGGACCGCGTTCGTCGCGCGACCGCGCGAGCACGGTCCCGCGCAGACGACCGACTTGCGCGCAGAGCAGGACTGGGACGTCGTCGCGGCGGATTTCGTCGAGCTGGCGGAGCGGTTCGGCGCGTGACGAGCGATGCGGCGCGGATCATGGCCACGGCGGCGGACATGGATAAGGCTGACGGACGGTGTCGCTCCGCCCCGGCATCGCGTACAATCCACGGCGACCGGAGATGGCATGCCTCCGTACAACCGCCGGCGAGCCGGCTGATGATGCCTACGCGTTCCTGGGTGCAGGAGGTCGTAGGCCATCCGTAACACGCGGCGTCCTGCCGCCCGGGTTTGATGTCCTGTCGAATCTGGAAATTCATGAAACGTCTGCAAATCCTCGAGCCCGTCGCGATGCTCGTGCATCTGTGCCGCTGGCTCGCGCTGTCGGCGGTGGTGGGCACGCTCGCCGGCTCGGCGTCCGCGCTGTTTCTCCGAGCACTCGATTTCGCGACCGGCACGCGCGTCGCGCATCCGTGGCTGCTGTGGCTCCTGCCCGTCGCGGGCTTTGCGACCGGCTGGATCTATCACCGCGTCGGCCAGTCCGTCGAGCGCGGCAACAACCTGCTGATCGACGAGATCCACGATCCGCAGCGGATCGTGCCGAAGCGGATGGCGCCGCTCGTGCTCGTCGCGACGGTCGTCACGCATCTGTTCGGCGGCTCCGCGGGCCGCGAAGGCACCGCGGTGCAGATGGGCGGCGCGCTCGCCGATCGCGTCACGCAACTCCTCAGGCTCGATCGCGACGACCGCCGGATCATGCTGATGGGCGGGATCGCCGCCGGCTTCGCGTCGGTGTTCGGCACGCCGCTCGCGGGCGCGGTGTTCGGACTCGAAGTGCTCGCGATCGGACGGCTGCGCTACGACGCGCTGCTCGCGTGCGTCGCGGCGTCGATCGTCGCGGACGCGGTGTGCCGGCTGTGGGGCATCCATCACACCGTCTATGCGGTGCCGTTCGTGCCTGCGCTGAGCGCGGCGGGCGTCGCGTCGGCGGTGGCGGCGGGTATCGCGTTCGGCGTCGTCGGCAGGCTGTTCGCCGCCGCGACGCATGCGCTCGGCGCACTCGCGAAGCGAGGGATCGCGTATCCGCCGCTGCGTCCCGTCGCGGGCGGCACGCTCGTCGCGCTCGCGGCGACGCTCCTGCATACGCCGCAATATCTCGGCCTCGGCATCCCGACAATCGAGGCCGCGTTTCGCGGGCCGCTGCCCGTCTATGATTTCGCGGGCAAGTTCGCGTTCACGGTCGTCACGCTCGCGTCGGGCTTCAAGGGCGGCGAGGTGACGCCGCTCTTTTACATCGGCGCGACGCTCGGCAACGCGCTGTCGCCTCTCCTCGCGCTGCCGACGCCCGTGCTCGCGGGGCTCGGCTTCGTCGCGGCGTTCGCGGGCGCGGCGAACACGCCGATCGCGTCGACGATCATGGCGATCGAGCTATTCGGCACGCCGATCGGCGTGTATGCGGCGCTCGCGTGCGTCGTCGCGTATCTGTTCTCCGGGCACGCGGGCATCTATCGCGCGCAGCGCGTCGGGCAGACGAAGCTGCCGGGCATCGGCGATGCGAGCATCGCGCGGCCGGTTGCGCGGGAATCGGCGGCGAAGTGATCGCAAGCCGCGCCCGAGCCCAGCGGCGCGCGCGTGACGTTCGAAGCACAACCGAAGCACAACCGAAGCACAACCGAAGCACAACCGAAGCACAACCGAAGCACAACCGAAGCACAACCGACACGCGTCGGCCGCGCGCGAGCCGATCCCGGATCGATCGCCGGGCCGGCTCAGATCATCTGTCGACGCCCGTGCGCGAGCGCCGCGCCGTTCGACGCCGCGCGCGGCGGCAGGCGCCACGCGACGTACGCAAGCGCGGCGAGCGCCGGAAACACGAGCACGCTCGCCTCGGGGCCGACCGTGCCGCCGCTCAGCCAGACAGGGCCGATCGCGTGGCTTCTGAACAGCGTATCGTGCGCGGTGAGTCCGCTGTCGGCCGCGCCGAACAGGAACGACTCGCTCCAGTCCCACATCGAATGCTCGCCGAGCACCCACCAAAGCGAGCCGGTGCGCCAGATCGCGAGGCACGCGACGAGCCCGAAGATCACGACAGGCACGATGCCCGCGATGTTCTCGTTGCGATTCGACACGTGCGAGATGCCGAACGCGAGCGACGTGAGCGCGGCCGCGACGACGGGATGTGTGCGTTGCGCGAGCTTGAAGAACGCATAGCCGCGAAACGCGACTTCCTCGGCGAGTGCGACGACCAGGAACGCGGCCGCCCACACGAGCGCCGATTCGAGCGCGGCCGTCCGGTTCGCGCCCGAGTATTCGATCGTCGCGCCGCCCGTCAGCACGAGCAGGCCCATGATCGCCGACACCGCGACGAGGCTGAAGAGCGCGCCCCAGACGAAATGCGACACGCTGCGCGGTGCGCGCAGTCCGTAGTCGAGCCATGAGCGACGGTCGATGCGGCTCATCACACGCGTTGCGATCAGCGAGGCCGCGCACAGCGCGAGCTCGAACGGAATCTGCCCGGCCGCGCTCAGGTCGCTGGGCTGACGGAACGGATGGTGCACGATGCGCGCCGCGTAGCCGAGCACGAACAGGATCGCCGCGACGATCGCGGCATACAGCAGCACGGCCCAGCCGGCACGCAGGCCGTCGGCGCCATGCCAGATCCGATTGAGTCGAGGCGGTAGCGAGGGCGGCCGGCTGGTTTTCTTCACGTCTCCCATTTGCGCGTCCCGGGTTTTTTCGATGATCAGGCTTACGAATTGCCTTCGCGTACGACGCTTGGCCAAGTCTCGGAATGTGGCGCGTACGGGGCCGAATGGTACATCCGGCGCGAGGAAATGTGGTGATGCCGATTGTGGAGAATGTTGGCGATATGTCGAGCGTCGCGCGGCGGCGACGTCGAGCGCGGTGGTGCGGCGGTGCGGCGGGGGATGTGTCGCGCTGCGTGTCGCGTCACGTGGTGTTTCGGCGATTCGGCTTATTGACGTTTCGACGACCGAGCGGCGCGACGATTCAGCGTGTGTCCACTCGACGCGTATGCGCGATGCGGCCGCACTCGCACAGCCGCTGCGCGAGCGCATCGAAGTCCGCAACGAGCCAGAACGCATCGCCGCGATTCGTCTCCGCGCACGAGCGCGCGCAACGCGCGGCTGCGCGCGAGCGGTGCGTCGATGTCGCCGACGACGGCGCGTTTGACGCCGTAGTTGATCAGCTTCTGCACGAAATGTCCGGCGACGCAGGAGTCGAGACGAAAGAAGTCGTCGTGCAGCCGCTCGGCTGGCAGCGCGATCCACGCCGCGCCATGCTCGCGCGCGGCGACGATCAGCAGGCCAGGGGGGCCGCGTCGGCCGCGTCGAAACGCAGCACGCGCACGTCGCCGACGACCCGGACGTCATGCGCAATCGCACATATCTTTCGTTTTGCCGACGAGGAAGTCGAGCGTCGCGTCACCCTGGCCGCGAATGAAGTGCGGTTGATCGGCGAGCATGCGCACGTCCGCGTGCGGCAGCCGCCGCCGCACACGCTCGGCATCCTGGCGAATCTCGACGACGCGATCACCACGGATTCGACAGCCGGAGCTTGCGCGCGCCGCGGCGAATGCCGCCTTCCAGAAAATGCCAGATCACGACGCGATGCGCGGCGCCTTGCCGTCGAACGTGATGACGTAATGAAACCGCATGCGATCGCCGTCGCCCGCGAGAAACTTCATCACGCCGAGGTGGTCCAGCAACGGGACTGCCTTCGGTGATCCGGTATTCGGTCAACTGGTTTGCCTGATAGGCGGTGACGGTCTCGACGAAGGGCGGTGCGCCGCGCACCTGCATTTGGCGGGCGGAACCGACGCCGTTGCGTTCCAGATCGACGTCGCTGATGCGGCGGATTTTCGCGGGCGCGAAGGGCGATTTGAGCTTCTCGTGCTCGCTGAAGAAGCGAAACACACGTTGAACGGGCGCGTCGAACGCTTCGTTGTTTCTATGCGTTGCGTTGCCATCGTGGTTCCTCTGTTGCGGGTGGTAGCGGGATGCGCCGTGGCGTCCGCGACACATCAGGCGCGCGGGGCGGCGGGGTCGGTCTTCACGCGGACGGGCGCGGCGTCGAATGCCATGCGCCGGCCGCGTGCGATCCGTTTGCATCTCGCATGCGGGTTCGATCCGGAATGCGGGGCGTTCATGCGTCGACCTCGGCGCTCGATTCAGCGCTCGACTCGGCAGTCCAGCGCCGCGCAAAGCCGGCGAGCGTGCGAATGGCCGTCGATGCGGAGCGCAGATAGAACGACTGAAGATGAAAGACGTGCCACCGCTTCGCGTGAACTTCGAGACGGCACGGCGTCCCGCAAGCCGCCGCATGCTCGGCGAGCCGCAACGCATCCGACAGCAGCACCTCCTGATCGCCGACCTGGACGAGCATCGGCGGAAGACCGCGCAAGTCGGCGTCGAGCGGCCAATGCGCGTCGACGCCGGCGGGCGCGCGATACCAGCGCAGCCCTTGCTCGAGCCAGCCGCGACGAATCATCGGATCGTCTTCCCGCATCGACGTCAGGGTTTCGCCGCCGAGGCCGGGATCGGTGACGGGCGAAATCAGGAGGAGCGCCGCCGGCAGGCTGTCGCCGCGGTCCCGGAGGGTGATCGCGAGCGCGATCGCCAGCGCGCCGCCCGCTGAATCCCCCGCGACGACGATCCGGTCGGCGGCGTAGCCCTGATCGCGCAGCGTCGCATAGCACGACAACGCATCCTGCAACGCCGCGGGACACGGATGCTCCGGCGCGAGCCGGTAGTCCGGCGTCCACACCGACATGCCCGATTCGATCGCGAGGCGCGTCGTGATGCTGCGATGCGTGCGCGGCGCGCCGAGGCAGAAGGCCCCGCCGTGCAGATACAGGATCGCGCCGCCGGCTTCGCCCCGTTTCGGCGCGACCACTTCGACGGGCACCGCGTCTCTCGCCGTTTCCCGATAGCGGACGACGCCGCCGACGCCGGGCATGAGCGGTGCGAGCGCGGCGACCGCGCGCCGCTGGACGCGGACGCCGAACGGCGGCCCGACGACGAAGCGGAACGTGGTCCGCAGCAAGCCGCGCAGGAAACGCGCGCTGATCGCTTCGAGCCGGTCTTCGGGCTCCGCGACGGCGATGCCGCCCGCCGAGCCGACGGGGCCCGGCAGCGCGCGCGTCATGCGATACGCGCTCAGGCTCGAGAAGCGCGTGAGCCAGCGGTACGACAGCGTGAAGCCGTGCCAATTGGCGCTGTTGTGTCCGCTCGCGTCCACGTACCAGCTCGTGCAGCCGCTCCATACCGTTTTGCTCAAGCGCTTCTGCACATGTGCGTTGAACTGGCGATAGCGGCGCTCGTCGACGTCGATCGCCGTCGCGTTTGCCGCCCGCATCGCCTCGTAGCACCGGATGACGTGCGCGATCTGGCTCTCCAGCATGTATACGATCGAGTTGTGCCCGAGATTCGTGTTCGGGCCGTACAGCATGAAGAAATTCGGAAAGTCCGGCACCGCGACGCCGAGATAGGCCCGTGCGCCGCGCCGCCACGCGTCGTTCAGCGTTACGCCGGCGCGTCCGACGATGCGCATCGGCGCGAGAAACTCGGTTGCGGCGAAACCTGTCCCGAACACGATCGCGTCGACCGGATGATGGACGCCGTCTTCCGTCTCGATGCCGCCGGGCGTCACGCGGCGAATACCGGCCGTCACGAGCGCGACGTTGGGCTTGTTCATCGCGGCGAGGTAGTCGTTCGACAGCAGGATGCGCTTGCAGCCGATCGGATAGTCCGGCGTCAGCTTCGCGCGCAGCGCGGCGTCCGGTACTTGCGTCGACAACAGCCGGACGAACGGCCGCCGGGCGGAAAACCGCATCAGCCCCTTGAAGCGCGTGAAGGCCAGCGCGCGCGCTTCGTATTTCAGATAGATGCACGCACGGTGGAGCTTCATCGTCGACGGCATGCGGCGGAACAGCGCCTTTTGCCATCCGCGGTACGCGCGGTCGGGACGCGGCAGGATGTATGCGGGCGAGCGCTGGAAGATCGTGAGCCGGTCGACGTCGTTCGCGATCGCGGGCACGAACTGGATCGCCGACGCGCCGGTGCCCACCACGGCCACGCGTTTCCCGGACAGCGCGTAGCCGTGATCCCAGTGCGCGGAATGGAACGCGTGCCCCTCGAACGTTTCGATGCCGGCCAGTTTCGGGAGAATGGGGCGGCTCAATTGTCCCGTGGCGGTGACGAGCAGCGTTGTCGCGACGATCGTTCCGTCCGTCAGCGCGACGCGCCACAGCGATCGGCGTTCGTCGTACCCGGCGCTTGCAACTTCGGCGCCGAGCTTGACGTGGCGCATCAGATCGTACTTGCGTGCGCAATGCCGCAGGTACGCATGGATCTCCGCCTGATGCGCGAACGTTCGCGACCAGTCTGGGTTGGGCTCGAACGAGAATGAGTACAGATGCGAAGGCACGTCGCACGCGGCGCCCGGATAGCTGTTGTCGCGCCAGACGCCGCCGACGTCGTGCGAGCGCTCGAGGATCACGAAATCGTGCAACCCCGCCTGCCGAAAGGCGCGGGCCATGCCGATGCCGCCGAAGCCCGCGCCGATGATGACGGCGGCCAACGGCGTCCCGGCGTCCAGCCTGCCGTCGACGTCAAACGATCGCATGACCGATCTCCTTTTCTTGTGTGGGCTGCTTCGAATCGCGCGTCGCGCATGCTTCGCCCGATGACGATCGAACGCGGCTGCGGCCGCGGATCAGGTCGACTGCCTTCTCGGCGATCATGATCGTCGGCGCGTTCGTGTTGCCGCCGATCAGCGTCGGCATGATCGACGCGTCGACGATGCGCAGGCCCTGGAGCCCGCGCACGCGCAGTTGCGGGTCGACCACCGCAAGCTCGTCCTGCCCCATCCTGCAGGTGCCGACCGGGTGGTAAACCGTATCCGTGCGTTGCCGCAGCACGTCGCGGATGTCGTCGTCGGTCTTCACGTGCGCGGTGAACAGGTCCGCTGTGATCCATTCGCCGAGCGCCGGCGCCTGCATCAGCGTGCGCGTCAGCTTGAAGCCGGCGACCATGTCCTCCAGATCCTGAGGATCCCGGAAGAACGCGGGGTCGATGAGCGGCGCGTCCTGCGGATGCCAGCTTCGCAGCGCGACCGAGCCGCGGCTGCGCGGACGCAGCAGGCAGACGTGGCATGACAGGCCGTGCCCGCCGTGCAGGCTGCGCGCGTGATTGTCGACGAGCGCGACGACGAAATGGAGCTGGATGTCGGGCGCGGCCAGATCGGCGCGGGTCCTGAGGAAGGCGCCGCCTTCGGCGAAATTCGACGTGAGCATGCCGCGGCGCGTTCGGCGAAACCGCACGGCTTCGCGCAACAGGCGCAGGCCGCCGCGCACCGATACGCCGATCGTGTCGACGCTGCGCGTGCGGTAACCGAAGATGAAGTCGGGATGATCCTGAAGGTTCTTGCCGACGCCCGGCAGATGGAGGAGCGGCCGGATGCCGAAGCGGTCGAGCTCCTGGATCGGCCCCACGCCGGAGAGCATCAGCAGTTGCGGCGTTTGCAGCGCGCCGCACGCAAGCACGACTTCGCGGCGCGCGTGGAAGGTGCGAACCCGGCCGCCTTGCCGCACTTCGACGCCGATTGCTCGCGTGCCATCGAACAGGATGCGCTGCGCATGCGCACGCGTTTCGACACGCAGATTATCGCGTCGCCCGATATGCGGCAGCAGATACGCGCGCGCGGCGCTGCACCGCTCGCCGTGCTTCTGGGTGACCTGGTAGAGGCCGACGCCTTCCTGTTCCGCGCCGTTGAAATCGTCGGTCACGGGCAGACCGATCTGGCGGGCGGCCTCCAGATAGCGCGCATGGAACGGGTTGCCGGTGCGCAGATCGCTGACCCACAACGGGCCGCCTCGGCCGTGCCATGCGTCGTCGATTCGTTCGTTGTGCTCGCTGAGGCGGAAGTACGGCAGCACGTCGTCGTACGACCAGCCGGCGTTGCCTCGCGCGGCCCAATCGTCGTAATCGCGGCGATGTCCGCGCGTGTACACCATCGCGTTGATCGCCGACGATCCGCCCAGCGTCCGGCCGCGGGGCTGGTATCCGCTGCGGCCGGCGAGGCCGGGCTGGGGCGCCGTCTCGAACGCCCAATTGTTGATCCGGGTGGGAATCATCGCGACGGCGCCGGTCGGAACGGTCACGAGCGCTCCGCCGCCGCGCCCTCCGGCTTCCAGCACGCAGACCGTGACGTTCCGATCTTCGGTCAACCGGCCCGCGACAACGCAGCCTCCCGAGCCGCCGCCGACGACGATGTAATCGAATGTAGTGCTCATGCTGTCGTTTCCTCGATGCATCGGTTGATTCGATTCGACATGCTCGACACGGGCTCGCCGCGACCGTTGCCCGGGACGGGCGTCGCGCTTTCGCGTCGGTTTGCGTGCGACGACCGCGTATCGTGCATCGTGTCGTCTCCGCGCGGGGAACCGCATCTTCGATGCCGCGTGCGATGCGTGCGGCATCGACGCAGCCCTTCGGGCTTCGGACGACGGCTTGGTCGTGCTGCATGTTGTCTGCGTCGCGGGAAAACGCCAATGATGAGACGGGACATTTGTTTTAGTATTTGGGCCAAATCGGTCCTTCGAGGGTTTCTCTGTATGAGCGTCTGGGACTTCACGCGAAGCCCCGCCAGCGTGCGCCTGATGGTGGACTTCGGTGGAGAGCGGGCACTCGCCGACGCGCAGTTGCTCGCCGGCGCGGGCTTGTCCGTCGCGCAACTGGACGACCCGAACGTGAACGTGACGGCGGCGCAGGAATTGCGCGTCGCGAGCAATCTGCTGCGCTTGCTCAAGTATCCGGTCGGGCTGGGTTTGCAGGTCGGGTTGCGCTATCACTTCTCGACATACGGACTGTGGGGATACGGACTGATCGCGAGCGCCACGGCCGGCGACGCGCTCGCGCTGGCGCTGCGTTTCCTGCCGCTCACCTATGCGTTCACAGCGATCACGTATCACCACGAAGGCGATCTCGGCGTGTTGACCTTCAGCGAACCCGAATTGGCGGACGAGATGAAACGCTTTGTCGCGGAGCGCGACATGGCCGCCGCAGCGGTGCTGCTGCACGAGATCGGCGGCGACGCGTTCGTTTTAAACCGCTTCACGCTCAAGGGCGATCGCGGGGCGCTCGAGTCCGCGCCGGCGGCAGAAATCCGACGCACGCACGGGGTGATGCCGGAGTATTCTGCGCGCTCGAACAGCCTGGTGTTCGAGCGGGCGCTTCTGAATCGGCCGCTGCCGCAGGCCAATCCGATCACCGTGTCGATGTGCGAGCAGATGTGCCGGCGGCTCATGGAAGAGCGACGCCTGCGCCTCGGCACGGCGGCGATGATTCGTCATTACATGAGCGCCGTGCCCGGCATCGTGCCGTCGACGCTGGACGACATGGCCAGGCTGATGAACACGAGCCCGCGCACTTTGAAACGGCGTCTGCAGGACGAAGGCACGACGTTTCGGGCGCTGTTGGCGGGCGCGCGCAGCGCGATGGCATCGGAGCTGTTGACGGACACGGATTTGCCGCTGAGCGAAATTGCGGAGCGATTGGGCTTTAGCGATCTGTCGAGCTTTTCCCAAGCGTTCAAGCGTTGGCAAGGGATGGCGCCTAGCGCTTTCCGTAGCCGGGCCGCGGCGGACGGAAGCGGCGATGTCGGTCGTCGAGAGGAACGCAACCGATGATTCGGCAAAACGCCGGATGGGCGACCCGCCATGCGGTCGCGGCCGATACGTAGCTTTCGGCACATCGGCTCTTTTCGACATTGACAAGAAAGAACGTTTCCCAAGGTCGCCTCCGCGAAAACAAGATCGATGTAGGGTGGGAGCGTACCGATTCGATGCAGCTTGCAAGGCGGGAAATGCAGCCCGCAATCATCTGCCTTCGGCCGTCAACGTGCGTTCGACGGCGCTCCGAGCGGCCATCCAGGCGCTCGTCCAGGAAAAACCCTTGGAAGGGCCAGCTTGGCCCGCAAACTAAAACACCTGTCCCTTTTCAACATGGCTGTTTCCCCTCGTTTGCCGGAACATGCAGCACTATGAAAGCGATAAATGAGTATTGTCGATCGTAAAAGAACATTTTTTCACTGGGCAGTCCATATCGACGGTGTGGCATTGCATGTGGATCGCACGGCCGTCGGGCAAACCCATTAGGCAACGCATGGGCATGCAGATCCCGATCTCGGGATCGGACGAGGTATTCGTCGAATGCATAGCGGAAATAGTATTAATGGATAGGGAGACGCATATATGAGAAAAATTCAATCGAATTATGAGCAGGTCGATTTTTTGGAGAACCCTTCGATCACGCTGGAGTTTCCGTATAACGTGGCTATGAGTCTGTTTGCGCCGAAAAATGTTAAATCGACCGATGCACAGTTCCAGTCTTTTCTGAGATTCAAGAATGAGTTCGATCCCGTCGCGGACCGGCTTGTCGAGTGCATGCATCGCGACGGGAAGGCGGTGTGGGAAATGTTCAATCACGCGCTGGAGCATGGAATCGACATCGTCGTTAATCCCCCATCCGAACTCGTCGAATTTTTTCGCGAAGTGGACCGGGTTCCGTATTGGTTGGACTATACAAGGCTGGATTCCGCTACCGACTTGATCGCAATGGTGGGCGACGAGGCGTTGCCGATTTTCATCGCGGGATTGGCGTTGAGCTATGTGGCGCCGGACGCGAACGAAGTGCTGATCCGCTCCGGGGATCTTCATAAAAAAGCGGGTAAGCGGGCGGTCGAAACGCTCGCTTGGTATAACGAGGTCACGGCTCCGGGAGGGCTTGCCCGTTTCGGCGCCGGCTTGAAGGCCTGCGTCCGCATTCGCCTGATCCATGCGCACATGCGTAGAGCGATGAACGGACGGGAAGACTGGAATCGGACCTTGCTGGGTAATCCGATTCATCAGTGCATCTACGTAGCCACAATTATTCCGTTTTCCTTGGCGTCTTCACTGGGAGCCTTGGCGCTCGGTCACGTCGATGTGCTCTCGTCCAAGAAAAGAGGGGATATCGTTAATTTGTGGCGATATATTGGATACCTTGTTGGCGTCCACCCGGAACTGCAGCCTGCCGACGAGTCCGATTTGTGGCGCTTGGTGTGGCTTCAAATGCATGACGCCTATAAGATGGATCACATCACGCCGATGCTTGGAGGCGCCTTGTTCGGCGCGCTGCCCGAAATTCTCGGCAAGGACGAGTCCACTTTCAGTGGCATGGTGACTCTGAAAATTAAAAGATCGTACTACGGAAATCTGGCGAGAATAATTCTCGGAAATAGATTGGCCGATGCGCTTTCGTTTCCGAAATATTCGATTGGCATTGTCATGATCGCTGCCTCTTTCCTGAAGAATGCTTCGGTAAACCTGGTGGCGAAGCTGGTGCCCGGAGGGCAGGAATCGGTGCGGCGCAGACAAATGAGGAGGCGCAAGATCATCATGTCTTCCATCATCGATCGAACGAATGCCGACCTCAGCTTTGTGAGGTGACCATTCATTCCTCGTGCCGTTGAGCGATCTTTGACGCGAGCCGACGTTCAGGCAAGTGGCGGCACACGCGGGATGCCGCGCCTGACGACGAGACGAGCTGGCGGGATCGCGACTGCCGATTCGGATCGCGAATCATTGGCTCGTCGCTTCGTCACGCGTCGTCGTCGACGTTCGGTTGCCGAAGCGCGTTTTCTTCGCAAGCCTGAACAATGTGCTGCAAGCCTCGGTGCACGAGCTGCATGTCGTGCTTGGCGAACCGCAGGATGGCCTTGCGCACGAGCGACTGCACGGGGGCTCGCGCGGCAAGGTCCAGGCCGGAACGACTGACGACGAATGTAATGCCTCGCTTTCCGGAACCTCCGCCGATCCGGCTCAGCAGCCAGCGATGCATCATGCCGTTCGTGATCAGATACGCGTTGCCATATGCAATTCTCAAGCGCTCTGATAACTGGCTCACGCTCATCGATTCCCTGCTGCTCCATGTGCGTGAGCGCAGAGTCGTGCGCGCGCATGTGCTCGATACGTCCGCGAAGTACTCCCGCAGCCGGCTGAGCGTCTATGCGATCTATCTGAAGGAGGACGGCGTCAACGCGACGCTGACCGTCCGCGGGAAGGTGCCGCTCGGCAACCTGCGGAATTTCTTTTTCGAATGCCTGCTGATCGGGATATCGGCGACGGTCAAGTTCCTGTTTCCGGATCTGTTCGAGCAGATCGAACTGGGCTTCACGTGGCCGCAGCCGGACTACTTCGAGCGATATCGGGATCGGCTGCCGAAGGTGACTTTTCGCGCGTCGGACAATCAACTGCGGCTGCCGTCGTCCAGTCTCGCGAGGAAGTCGCCGTTCGCGAACGCCGCCGCCCATTCGCAGGCGATCCGGCAGCTCAATCGCGAGATGGCGCTGCTCAATCTGGACGCGTCGGATCTCGTCGACCGGGTGCGGGCGGGGTTGATGCGTCTTGCGTTCGGGCGCGAGCGCATTCGTCAGTACCGCGAAATCTGATTGCCGTCGACGCGCACGCGATCGCCCGGACGCAGATCGCCCGGCGTCTGCAGGTCGAACGAGCGCATCGAGCCGTCGCTCAGTTGCACGTCGACGCGATACGCGCTCGGCTGCGCGCCCATCTGCTGGCCGATCTGGTTGCCCGCGACCGCGCCGCCGAGTGCGCCGATGACCGTCGCGGCGTCGCGGCCGTGGCCGCGGCCGATCTGGTTGCCGAGCACGCCGCCGACGAGCGCGCCGACGACCGTGCCCGCGACGCCCGACGGGCCTGTCGCGCCGCCGATCGGGCGGATGCCGGCGATCGTGCCGTACTGGGTCGAGTAGCCCGGTTGATACCCGGATTGATAGCCCGATTGATAGCCGGGTTGCGCGTAGCCTTGCTGCGGATACGCGGGCTGCGAGTAGTCGGGCTGCGCATACGACGGCTGCGAGTAGGCCGGCTGAGCGTACGACGGCTGCGAATAGGCGGGCGCACCATACTGCGGCTGCGAACCATACGGTCCGTACGCATTCGGCGCGACGCATGCGCTCAGCGACAGCGCCGCCGTCGCGGCGAGCGAAACGAGCAGGGTGGTCCTCGCAAAAGCCGGGCGTTTCGTTGTCGTTGTTTGGATGGGCTTCGTGTTCATGGTAGCGGGTGGTTGCTATTGCACGCCGGCAGTATAGGGAATGCCGTCATCGTTGGATGAGCGTCGCGGGTAACAGTGTGTAAAGTCTGTTGCCGCTCGGTCGGCGCGTGCGAAAACGGCTTGCGCGCAGTGCGTGTTGCAACGGCGAAAACGATCCGTCCGACGAAAGGCGCGCGTGTCGGACGATGCATCATGAACGATCCGACGACTCGACGGCCCGACAATGTGCGCCCGCCTGCGCCACCCTGCGTCAGCCGACGATCTTCCGAAACGAAAACGCCCCCAGCGCGTCGCGCACCTCGCCGAGCGTGCGCTGCGTGACGTCGTTTGCGCGTGCGGCGCCGTCCCGCAGCACGTCGACGACGTAGCCCGGCTCGCGCGCGAGCTGCGCGCGCCGCTCGCGGATCGGCGCGATCAGCGCTTGCAGCTTGTCTTCGAGCCGGCGCTTGAGCGTCATGTCGCCGAGTCCGCCCGCGCGATACGCGGCCTTCAGTCGCTCGACTTCGTCGGGCTCGTCGTCGAACGCATCGAGATACGTGAACACGACGTTGCCTTCGACCGTGCCCGGATCGGACACGCGCGGATGATTCGGATCGCTGTACATCCGCTTGACGGCATCGGCGATCGCGTCGGGCGACGACGACAGCGGAATCGCGTTGCCCTGCGACTTGCTCATCTTCGCGCGGCCGTCGACGCCCGGCAGCCGCCCCGTCGACGAGATCAGCGCGTTTGCTTCGGGCAGCACGTCGATGCCCGCCTGCCGGTTGATGCGCCGGACGATTTCATTCGTCTGCTCGACGAGCGGCAATTGATCGTCGCCGACGGGCACCGTATCGGCCTTGAACGCGGTGATGTCGGCCGCCTGCGCGACCGGGTAGCAGAGAAAGCCCGCCGGGATGTCGCGGCCGAAGCCGCGCGCGTGGATCTCGTCCTTGATCGTCGGATTGCGCTTGAGGCGCGCGACGGTGACGAAGTTCAGATAGAAGAGCGTCAGCTCGGCGAGTGCGGGCAGGCCCGACTGCACCGCGATCGTGCTCCGGCGCGGATCGATGCCGACCGCCAGATAGTCGAGCGCGACTTCGATGACGTTGCGGCGAACCTTGTCCGGATCGTGTGCGTTGTCGGTCAGCGCCTGCGTGTCGGCGACGAGGATGAACTGCCGGTGTGTGTCCTGCAGCGCGACGCGCGTCTTCAGCGAGCCGATGTAATGGCCGAGATGCAGCGCGCCCGTCGGGCGATCGCCGGTCAGTGCGATCGGCGGTCGGGAAGGATTCGAGGTGTCGTCGTGCATGAACGGTTTCTCCGGGAAAACCGCCGCAGTCCGAGCCGGGTTGGGGGCGCGATCGACGCAATGCCGGCCGGATGCGGCGGCATGGTCGTGATCGGGATGTGACTATGCCGCTCCGTCAGAAGCGGCGCCAGAAGTGCGAGAGGGGAAGGTATTGCGTCGACATGCGGAAAGGGTCGCATATTTCGGCTTTTTCGCCATGCGAGGCTGTGTCGCGACGCGTCGTGCGCGCGCGGTCGAGGATGCGCTCGGCGGCGGCGGTGCGGGTCGCGACAATGTTACTGCGTCGAGGTCTCGCCGAAGATGAAGTCGACGTCGAGGTCGAAATTGAGATCGACGTCGAATGCGAAGCCAAAGCCAAAGCCAAAGCCAAAGCCAAAGCCAACGCGCCGCGCCGCGCCGACGCAAATAGAGCTCAGACGCCTCGCCGATCCACCGCGAACCGCTCGCGATACGTCTGCGGCGTCACGCCGAGCATCCGCAGGAAGCTGCGCCGCATCGTTTCCTCAGAGCCGAATCCGCAGCGCGCGGCGATTCGCTTGATCGGCAGCGGCGCGTCGGCGAGCAGGTTGCGCGCGGCTTCGACGCGCATCTGCTCGATTGCCCGCGCGGGCGTCTTGCCGGTCGTCTCGCGGTAGCGGCGCATGAAGCTGCGCTCGCTCATCCCCGCGCGCGCGGCGAGGGCCGCGACCGACAGATCCGCGCCCAGGTTCGCGGCCACCCATGCGTGCAGTTCGCTGAAGCAACCACTTTCGTGCTGCAGCGACAGCGCGGTGCTGAACTGCGCCTGGCCGCCCGGCCGCTTCAGGAATACGACGAGATGCCGCGCGACGTCGAGCGCGAGCGCGCGGCCGAGATCGTTTTCGACGAGCGCGAGTGCGAGATCGATGCCGGCCGTGACGCCTGCCGACGTCCACACGTCGCCGTCGCGTATGAAAATGGGATCTGGATCGACGCGCATGTTGGGGTAGCGCCGCGCGAGTTCTTCGCAGCGCGACCAGTGCGTGACGACGCGGCGGCCGTCGAGCAGCCCCGCCGCCGCGAGCACGAACGCGCCCGAGCACACCGACGCGATGCGCCGCGTTTGCGCCGCGCGGCGGCGCACCCAGTCGACGAGCCGCGGGTCGCGCGCCGCGTCGTAGACGCCCCGGCCGCCCGCGACGATCAGCGTATCGGACGGCTCGCGCGCGGCGGGCAGCGGCGCGGCGACGAACACGAGCCCCGCCGATGACATGACGGGCGGCGCGTGCGCGGCGACGACGCGCGGCGCATACGGGATCGCGAGGCCGCGCCGCGCCGCGAAGTCGTTCGCAGTCGAGAACACCTGCAGCGGCCCGGTGACGTCGAGCAACTGCACGTCGTCGAACGCGAGCACGTGCACCGCGCGGCGCTCGGCGGCGGCAGGCGCGGCTGGCAGGAATCGTGGGGACTTTGGCATATTCGCCATACGGTACTTGCGTACAGTCGGTTTGTCCACGGCGCCGCGCGGGCTGCCGGGCCGGCGTGACGGCATGCAACAAGGAGGAGGATCGGAATGGCCATCGAAGTGGGATTACTGTTGTTTCCGCAGGTGCAGCAGCTCGATCTGACGGGGCCGCACGACGTGTTCGCGTCGTTGCCCGGCGTCACGGTACGGCTCGTCTGGAAGACGCGCGAGCCGGTGGGCGCGAGCAGCGGGCTCGTGCTCGCGCCCACCGCGACGTTCGACGACTGTCCGCCGCTCGACGTGATCTGCGTGCCGGGCGGCGCGGGCGTCGCCGATCTGATGGAGGACGCGGACACGCTCGCGTTCATCCGCCGGCACGCGGCGCAAGCGCGTTACGTGACGTCGGTCTGCACGGGCGCGCTCGTGCTCGGCGCGGCGGGCCTGCTGCGCGGCCGGCGCGCGACGACGCACTGGGCTTTCCATTCGCTGCTCGCGCCGCTCGGCGCGATTCCGGTGCGCGAGCGCGTCGTGCGCGACGGGAATCTCGTGACGGGCGGCGGCGTGACTGCGGGGATCGATTTTGCGCTGACGCTCGCGGCGGAGCTCGTCGGCGAGGACGACGCGCAGGCGGTACAGCTGCAGCTCGAATATGCGCCAGCGCCGCCGTTCGAATCGGGCGATCCGGACACCGCGCCCGCGCGGATCGTCGAGCGCGTGCGCGAGCGGTCGACACCGGTGTTCGCGCGGCGCGAGCAGGTGGTCGCGCGCGTCGCGGCGGCGCTGGAGCGGAGCTGGGCCGCGGGGTGATGCGGGTGGTTGGTTGACGGATAGGGGGAATCGCAACGGGGCGGAGCGGGGCGGCGCAGGCGGGCGTCCCGGATTGCGGGCCTGCGGCCGTGCGGGGAGCGGTGGCTTCGAAGCGACGCAGCGCTTTGCGGCTCGATTTGGTTTGCTGCGTTTTGATCCAGTCGCGTTTCGACCGCATGTATCGATCGTCGCGATGCCGTGCGTTGTCCGTGCGAGTCGAGTTGGGGCGACGCGATCGCGCGTTTTGCGTACACGTCGCGTGTCGCGCACCGCGCGAACGCGACGCCAAGCAACGCGACCGCGCTCGCGCACAGCCGCGCCGCCCGCATCGCGGCTCCGTCGCGACCGCCGCTACTTCTCGACGGCGACCGCCGAATCGTCGATTCGCCCGTCGCCGCCGTCGAACGCGCCGTGCGAGCGCCGCGCGTCGTGCTCGTCGAGCACGCCGGGCTTGTCGCGTTCGCCGCGCTCGTTGCGCTCGTCGCGTCCGTCATGCTCGTCGCGCAGCCAGTCGGAGACGTCGCCGCCCGTCTGCTCGATCAGGCCCTTCGCGAGTTCGAGCGCTTGCCGCTCGAACAGCCGCCGGTAGACGCCGCCTTCGAGCCGGATCAGCGCGTCGTGGCAGCCTTCTTCGATTACGCGTCCCTTGTCGAGCACGATCAGCCGGTCGAGCGCGCGCACCGTCGACAGCCGGTGCGCGACGACGAGCGTCGTGCGCCCGACCATCAGCCGCTCCATCGCCTGCTGGATCAGCACTTCGCTCTCGCTGTCGAGGCTCGACGTCGCTTCGTCGAGGATCAGCACCGGCGCGTCGGCGAGGAACGCGCGCGCGATCGCGACGCGCTGCCGCTCGCCGCCCGACAGCTTGATCCCGCGCTCGCCGACGAGCGTGTCGTAGCCCTGCGGCAGCGCGGCGATGAAGTGGTGCGCGCTCGCGAGCCGCGCGGCGCGCTCGATCTCGTCGCGCGTCGCGGTGGGCCGCGCGTACGCGATGTTCTCGGCGAGCGTCCGGTGGAACAGCAGCGGTTCCTGCTGGACGATCGCGATTTGGCTGCGCAGCGAATCCTGCGTGACGTCGGCGATGTTCTGCCCGTCGATCACGATGCGGCCGCCGTCGACGTCGTAGAGCCGCTGGATCAGCTTGATGAACGACGTCTTGCCCGACCCGGAATGCCCGACGAGCCCGACCCGCTCGCCCGGCGCGATCCGGATCGAGAAATCGCCGTAGAGCGGCTTCGCGTGCGCGCCGCTGTAGCCGAACGTCACGTGCTCGAAGCGGATCTCGCCGCGCACGATCGAGATCGGCCTCGCACCCGGCTTGTCGTCGATGCCGAGCGGCTGCCGCTCGAGCGACACGAGTTCTTCCATGTCGTTGACCGAGCGCTGCAGGTTGCGGATGTGCATGCCGATGTCGCGCAGATAGCCTTGCAGCACGAGGAACGTCGTCAGCGCGAACGTGATGTCGCCGACGCTCGCGCGATCGTTCGCCCACAGCCACAGCGCCGCGCCGAGGATCGCGGCCTGCATTGCGACGAGCATCGCGCCCTGCACGCCGCCGTTCAGCGTGCCGCGCCGCCACGCGCGGCGGGTGCGCGCGCGCCACTTCGACACGACGCGGTCGAGCCGCGCTTCCTCGCGCGTCTCCGCGCCGAACGCCTTGACGACCGGGTTGCAGCTCACCGCGTCGGCGAGCGCGCCGCCCATCCGCGTGTCCCACAGATTGCCGAGCCGCGCGGCGGGCGCGACGAAGCGCAGCGACATCGTGACCGTCACCGCGATGAAGACGAGCGAGCCGCCGCCGACCACCGCGCCCATCACCGGCCAGTGCGCGCCGAGCAGCAGCGTCGCGCCCGTCAGCATCACGACGGACGGCAGCAGCGCGACGAGCAGCGTGTCGTTGAGCAAGTCGATCGCCCACATGCCGCGTGTGATCTTGCGCACGGTCGAGCCGGCGAAGCTGTTCGCGTGCCAGTCGGTCGAAAAGCGTTGCACGCGATGGAACGCGTTCGCCGCGACTTCGCTCATCATCTTCAGCGTCAGCACGATGATGTGGCGGAACGCCGCCTGCCGCAGCAGCGTGCCCGCGACGCCGATGCCGATCAGCATGCCGAACGCGTGCAGCGCGCGGCTCCAGGCGTCGGCCCTGTCCGCGGCCGCGACGCCGTGCGACAGCGCGTCGACGAGGCGTCCCGCGAAGAGCGGCGTCAATACGTCGCCGAGCGCGGCGGCGAGCGCGAAGAAGGCGATCGCGCCGATGCGCGCGGGTTGCGCGCGCCAGTGTCGGAAGGTGAACGCGAGCACGTCGGTAAATGCCCGCCCACCCGGATTGCTAGTTTTCTGGACCATTTGTCGGGGCCCGGCCGCTCGTGGCGAACGGGACTTGTCGATTGTTGTTCGAAACGAAAGCCGGACGGACGCCGCTGCGCGTCAGCGCACGAAACGAGGGCGAGAAATTGTCCGGAAACGGTGCGGGCTGGAAAGCGGCCCGCGGAGACGGCGACTTAGAACGCGCGCCGTGGAACTGCCGTCGGGGAGGTGACATGCATTCGCGACATCCGGCACCTCCTTCGAGCGTTGAGTGGGTGAAATGAAGGCGAGCTGAAATTCAGCTCGTGTAACGATTCTAGCGGCCGTTTCGTGTCGCTGCAATGTCAGACGAATGGATGTTGCCGATTCGATACGGGGCGATGCGTGGCGTCGTGGCTCGTTGCGTGCGATGGAATCGGGACGCGTGGGTTAACATCGGGCGTCGTCGTGCGCGCATCGCGCTGCGCACGCGTATCGACGGTGTGCGTGTACGTGTCGGCGCGCGGACGCGCATGTCGCGGACGGGCACGTCCAAACGGGCATGTTTCCAACGGGCACATCCCGGGCGAGCAGTCGCAGACGCGCATGTCGCAGACGCGCATGTCCCCGACGCGCATGTCCCCGACAAGCATCATGTCCCGGGCGTTATGGGACAATCCGGCGTCCCCCTGTAGAACCGAACATTGCATCGAGGAAACGATGAGCGATATTCAGCAAGGCATTCTGGCGCCGATTCCGGCCGCGAGCCGTTACCTGTCCTTCCGGATCGTGCATCCGGAGCATGCGGCGAGCGTCCTCGCCGCGTTGCGCGACGACGCGGTCGACGGCGTCGATACGGTGATCGGCATCGGGCCGTCGCTCGTGCACGCGCTCGACAAGAAGATCGACGGCCTGAAGGAGTTTCCCGAGCTGTCGGTGCCGGGCGCGCCGGCGCCGTCGACGCCCGCCGCGCTGTGGGTCTGGCTGCGCGCCGACGATCTCGGCGCGGTGACCGTGCGTTCGCGCGACATCGAGCAGCTCGTCGCGCCCGCGTTCGAACTCGACGTCGCGGTGAATGCGTTCCGCTATGCGGACGATCGCGACCTGTCCGGCTACGAGGACGGCACCGAGAACCCGGAAGGCGACGAGGCGCTCGAAACCGCGTTCGTGTCCGGCAAGGGCGCGGGGCTCGACGGCGCGAGCTTCGTCGCGGTCCAGCAATGGGTGCACGATTTCGGCAAGATGCGCGAGATTCCGGGCGACGAGATGGACCGGATCATCGGCCGCCGCAAGGACGACAACGAAGAGCTCGAAGGCGCGCCTGCGTACGCGCACGTGAAGCGTACCGAGCAGGAGAGCTTCAAGCCGGAGGCGAAGGTGCTGCGCCGCTCGTCGCCGTGGGCGGACGAACGCCGCGCCGGCTTGTACTTCGTCGCGTTCGGGCATTCGTTCCGCGCGTTCGAGGTGCAGATGCGCCGGATGATCGGCGCGACCGACGGCGTGCACGACGGCCTGTTCCGCTTCACGCAGCCGATCACCGGCTCGTTCTTCTGGTGCCCGCCCGTCAAGGGCGGCAAGCTCGATCTGTCGGCGCTCGGGCTGTAACCGTAATGCGGTGCCGCGCCGCGCTGCGCGGCGTGGAAGCGGCGGCGCGCGATGCGCGGATGCCGGCGCATCGGCATCGCGATCGTGATCGCGTTTCGCTTTGCTCGCGATCGCCGTGCGACGCGCTGATGCTTCGGCGCGCTGATGCGGGGGGCGATCGCGACGTCGTTGCGGACGTCACGTGCATCGGAGGGTTTTTCGGCGGCCGATTTTGGCGCGCCGAATCGGCCTTGCGCTGCGCGCGGAACGACGTGCAGCGCAGCACACGTTTGCCCGGCGGCCGCGATGGACGCCGGGCGACGTCGCCGTGACGGCTCGATTCGTCGACACTCATCGTACTCGGCCCTTTTCACGCTGCGAATCGATGTTCCGCTTCGGACCGCACTCGCGGCGGTCGATTGTCTTTACCCATCTTCCGGTTTCGCCTGTTGCGCTCAGCCGATCGAGTGGATATCCATTCCGATATTCCATCGTCCGGCCTGTTTCGCATGTGGAAAAGCAAGCAAATGGCGGAAATCCCGCGCCACATCGCGAAAGCGTTATGAACGAACGCTCCGTCGCCGTGCTCTTCAATCGGTTTCAACGATCTAAAACAAGTAAATAACATATTAAATATTAACGGATGTTGATTATCCCGCCGAATATGCTCGGTTATTTTCATTCTCTGAGAGACCCTCGCTTATAGTGTGCGACGCATGCCCGCAAATCGAAACACCCATTCGAGGAGGATCGAATTGAAATTCAAGTGCATCGCAGCATCCATCCTGGCGACGGCCGCCATCGACGCAATAGCCGCCGGCGCCTGCCTGAACGGCTCCGTGATCGCTTCGTCGACCGGCGCGCCGCTCGTCGCGAGACAAGGCTCCGTGTTCTCGTCGACGCTTTACGATCCGTCGATCACGTCGAGCAACCGCACGCACAATCCCGTCCTGCTGTCGGTCAAGGTGACGAACAACGGCCAGCCGGTAGCCGGCTGCGACGTCGCGTGGCAGCCGCAAGGCGCCGGCAGCGCGTCGGGCTGGCTGTTTCCGGTGAACGCGTCGACGGACGCCAACGGCGCGGCGGCTGCATGGTGGGTTGCCGGCAACGGCGGCACGCAGACGGCGCTGGCGAGCATCCGCCGGTTCGACGGCACGGCGCAGAAAGCGGTGTTCAGCGGCTCCGCGTGGCCGCACCGGACGCGCGCGAACTCGATCCATCTGAACTACCCGCAGGCGAACAACTGGACGCGGATCAGCGTCGACGTGACGCCCGAGGCGCTCGCGCCGACCACTTATTGGGAAGCGATCGGCTGGCCGGGCGCTTACACCGGGATTCAGTCGGTCGACGGCAAGCAGAACGGCCTGATCCTCTTTTCCGTGTGGGACGCGAACGGCAAGTCGCCGCAGATCGTCGCGAAAGGGCCGGGCGTCAATTGCACGCAATTCGGCGGCGAGGGCACCGGCTACAAGTGCTTCAAGAGCCATGCACCCGTCGCGGGCAGGACGTACCGCTTCGAGGCGTCGATCGCGCCCGTCGCCGGGCAGAGCCAGACAGATTATTCGGTCTGGTTCACGGATACGTCGACCAACGCGCGCGAGTTGATCGCGACGCTGCGCTATCAGAAGAGCGTTCAGGCGGCGAATTACGCGGACAGCTTCGTCGAGGATTGGGCGACGGAAGACGCGTCGTGTTTCGACGCGACGCAACGGGCCGGACAGTTCGGCAACGTGAGGGCGTTCGACAAGACGTCGGGGCGGTGGGTCTCGGTCGACAAGGCGTGGACGTCCGCCGTCTACACGCCGGATCACAACGAGATCTGCTCGAACTACAGGTTCTCGGTGGTCAACGGCAGCTTCCGGATGAGCACGGGCGGCTACGCGGTGGGACAGCCGCACAATCTGCCGGGCGGGCCGAAGTCGATTCTGCTGACGCTGCCTTGATTCTCGGGCGCGTCGCGGTCGCAAGGCGGCGTGGCACATGACGCGCCTCGCCGCCTCGCCGCCGTCCCGGCGTCGGATCGACAGTAGATCGCTGAAGCGAATCCCGTTCGCCCTTTGGGGGGCGAGCGTTCGCGTCGACGTCGGGACGAATGGCCGCGATAACGCGAGGCAGCATCACCGCGTGCGAGCGTGAACGTCTGCAACTTGTGCGTCGTGCGTGTCTGCTCGATCTATCCGGCGTCGCCGACGCGAGGCGGACTTTGCATGCTGTGCGCGGCGCGACATGACGCGACGCTGCACGCGCCACGCCACCCCACGCCGCACTGCGCAATGCGGCACTGCCACCGCGCATCATTTCAACGTCGTCTCGATCCGCGTGCCGCGCTTGATGAACACCGTGACCGGCGTCTTCTCGGCGATCTCCGCGAGCCGCTTGCGTTGCGCGCCGTCGAGCGCGCCGTCGACGACGATCGTGCGCCGCACGTACTGCGCGCCCTCGCGGTCGACATGCAGTTCGGCGCGCGCGGACAGGCGCGCGGCCGGCCAGTCCTTGCGCTGCATGTACATCCGCAGTGTCGCGACGGTGCACGCGGCGAGCCCGGACAGCACGAGCTCGTACGGCGCGGGTCCGATATTACGGCCGCCTTCGCGCTCGTTCTCGTCGCCTTGCAGGCGATGCGAGCCGGCTGCGATGTCGACGACGTAGTTCGGCGCGTCGGGCGCCATTTCGGCTGAGGCGTGGATGAGCGGCATCGCGTGTTCTCGGTGTCAAGGGAGGGATCGGCCGGCATGCCGGCCTCGATTCGCGAGCATAAACGGCTTCGCGCCGGCCTGCAGCGGCCCTTACGCGCCTGCCGGATGCGACGACGCCTCGCGCACGACGTCGATCACGCGCTGCCGGAACCACTGGTGCGCGCGGTCGAGCTCGCGTGACTCGTGCCAGTACGCGAGGATCGGATAGGGTTTCAGCCGCAGCGGCAGCGGCTGGATCGCGATCGGCAGCAGCCGCGTCATCCGGAGCGCGTACGAGCGCGGCAGCGTCAGCAGCAAATCGCCCGACGCCGCGATCTGGCACGCGGCGAAATAGTGCTGGCAGACGAGCTGGATCTGCCGGAACCGGCCGTCGGCGCCGAGCAGCACGTCGAGCGTGTGCGGCTCGCCGAGCGGCGACACCGTCACGTGCCGCGCGGCGAAATAGTCGGCGCGGCGCAGCGGCGCGCCCGCGAGCGGATGGTCGCGCCGCATCGCGACGACGAGCGTGTCGTCGATCACGTATTCGCCGACGATCCGCAGCCCCGCGGACACGCGGCGCTCGATCGCGAGATCGAGATCGCCGCTGCCGAGTTCGCGTTCGATGTCGGCGACGGGCACGCGCCGGCTCACGAGCCGCACGCCGGGCGCGTCGCGCGCGATCGTCTCGACGAGCTGCGGCAGCGCGATCGATTCGAGCACGTCGCGCACGCCGACGACGAAGCGCATGTCGAGCGCATCCGGGCTGAAGCGCGTCTGCGCGCGCGCCGCGTCTTGCAGGCCCTTCAGATGCAGCTGGACGTCCGCGATCACCGCGCGCGTGCGCTCGGTCGGCACGACCTTGTTGCCCTGACGCACGAAGAGCGGATCGCCGAAGTGCGCGCGCAGCCGGTTCAGCGCGTGCGTGACGGCCGGCTGCGTCAGGTGCAGCGCGCGCGCGGCGGCGCTGATGCCGCCTTGCACGTAGACCGCGTCGAGCACGCGGAACAGGTTCAGGTCGAGTCGGTGGTCGGATTGCATCGGCGTGTCCGGGCGGTTCGCGCGATTGCGCGAACCCATCAATGATGTCTATGTCCTCGCATAATAAATATTCATTTCATCGATTGTCGAGGATCGCGTACGCTCGTCTCCATTCGAACCGACCATACGGAGACGCCGTGGATTTCTCTCCCTCGGCCCGCAGCCGCGAACTGAGCGGGCGCATCGCGGGCTTCATGCGCGACGAGATCGCGCCCGTCGAGGCGCACTATCTCGAGCAACTGACGGGCGGCGCGGACTGGCGCGGCTGGCGGCAGCCCGACGTGATGGAAGCGCTGAAGGCGAAGGCCCGCGCAGCCGGCTTGTGGAATCTGTTCCTGCCGGACGTCGAGCACGGCGGCGCGGGGCTGTCGAACGTCGAGTACGCGCCGCTCGCCGAGCTGATGGGGCGTTCGTTCATCGCGCCCGAAGTGTTCAACTGCAACGCGCCCGATACCGGCAATATGGAAGTGCTCGCGCGCTACGGCTCGCCCGAGCAGCGGCGCCGCTGGCTCGAGCCGCTTCTCGCCGGCGAGATCCGTTCGGCGTTCTGCATGACCGAGCCTGAGGTCGCGTCGTCGGACGCGACGAACATGCGGGCGACGGCGACGATCGACGGCGACGAAGTCGTGCTGAACGGCCGGAAGTGGTGGTCGACCGGCATCGGCCATCCGCTCGCGCGCGTCGTGATCTTCATGGGGCTCACCGATTCGGACGCGGAGCCGCATCGCCGGCACACGATGGTGCTGTGTCCGCTCGACGCGCCGGGCGTGACGATCGAGCGGATGCTGCCCGTGTTCAACGCATACGACGAGCCGTCGGGCCACGGCGAAGTCAGCTTCGCGAACGTGCGGCTGCCGGCGTCGAACGTGATCCTCGGGCCGGGCCGCGGCTTCGAGATCGCGCAGGGCCGGCTCGGGCCGGGCCGCATCCACCATTGCATGCGTGCGCTCGGCGCGGCGGAAAAGGCGCTCACGCTGCTCTGCGCGCGTGCGACGACGCGCACCGCGTTCGGCAAGCCGCTCGTCAAGCTCGGCGGCAACGGCGACATCGTCGCGAACTTGCGGATGGCGATCGAGCAGGCGCGCCTGTTGACGCTGAAGGCCGCCTGGACGATCGACACGCAGGGCGTGAAGGCGGCGCTGTCGCTCATCTCGCAGATCAAGGTCGTCGTGCCGACCGTCGCGCAGCAGGCGGCCGACGCGGCGATCCAGATCCACGGCGGCGCGGGCCTGTCGAACGACTTCCCGCTCGCGGCGCTCTACGCGTACGCGCGCATCCTGCGCATCGCGGACGGGCCGGACGAGGTGCATCGCGCGGTCGTCGCGAAGCTCGAGGTGAAGCGGCAGCTCGCCGCCGCGGAGGTCGCATGAGCGTGCGTCTCGACGATGCGCGCGACGTGCGCGACGAAGACCGGCTCGACGCGGCGAAGCTCGACGCGTATCTGAAGTCGCGGATCGAGGGCCTGGCCGGCGAGCCGCGAATCCGGCAGTTCCACGGCGGCGCGTCGAACCTGACCTACCTGATCGGCTATGGCGACCGCGAAATGGTGCTGCGGCGGCCGCCCGCCGGCGCGAAGGCGGGCGCCGCGCACGACATGCTGCGCGAAGCGGCGGTGATGGCGGCGCTCGAGCCCGACTATCGCTACGTGCCGGCGATCCTCGCGCATTGCGACGATCCCGCGGTGCTCGGCAGCGAGTTCTACGTGATGGCGCGCATCGCCGGCGTGATCCTGCGTCGCGAACTGCCGGCCGGGCTGGCGCTCGACCGCGACGGCGTGCGCAAGCTGTGCGAGAGCTTCGTCGATCGCCTGATCGAGCTGCACGCGATCGATGCGTCGCGCGCGGAGCTCGCGGCGCTCGGCAAGGGCGAGGGCTACGTCGCGCGGCAATTGGGCGGCTGGGGCGAGCGCTGGCGCAAGGCGCTCACCGACGGCACGCACCCGTGCGACGACGTGCTCGCGTGGCTCGAGCGCAACCGTCCGGCGCGCGAGCGCCGTATCTGTGTGATCCACAACGATTATCGCTTCGACAACGTCGTGCTCGATCCGGCCGATCCGTTGTCGATCGTCGGCGTGCTCGACTGGGAGATGGCGACGCTCGGCGATCCGCTGATGGATCTCGGCGGCTCGCTCGCGTACTGGGTGCAGGCCGACGACGATCCCGCGTTCGTCGCGATGCGCCGCCAGCCGACTCACGCGGACGGGATGATGACGCGCCGCGAGGTCGTCGACTATTACGGCGCGCGCACGGGGCTCGACGTCGGCGGCTTCGAATTCTACGAAGTGTTCGGTCTGTTCCGGCTGATGGTGATCGCGCAGCAGATCTATCGGCGCTTCGTGCTCGGCCACACGACGAACGAGCAGTTCGCGGGCTTCGGCGCGGCGATCCGCTATCTCGGCGAGCGCTGCCGGCGCGTGATCGCGGCGGCCGGGCGCGCGCGATGACCGAGCTGTTCCTGATTCGCCACGCGCAGGCGAGCTTCGACGCGGCCGACTATGACTGCCTGTCGCCGCTCGGCGACGCGCAGTCGGCGCGGCTCGGCGCATGGATGGCGCGCGGCGCGCGGCGGCCCGAGCTGATCGCGACGGGCACGCTGCGCCGCCACGCGCAGACAGCGGACGGCTGCGCGCGCGCGGCGGGCGTCGATGCGCCGCGGCTCGCGCTCGCCGGCCTCGACGAACTCGATGCCGACGAGCTGATCGCGCGCCACCGGCCCGAGCTCGCGTCGCGCGATGCGCTGTTGCGCGCGATGAGGGCGCAAGCCGATCCGCGCCGCGCGTTCCAGGCGCTGTTCGCGGCGGCCGTCGCGCGCTGGACGGGCGGCGCGCACGACGGCGACTACGGCTGCCCGTGGCCCGACTTCCGCGAACGCACGCTCGCGGCATGGGACGCGCTCGCGCGGCAGCCGGCGCGCGAGATCTGGGCGTTCACGTCGGGCGGGCCGATCGGCGTGATCGTCGCGGCGCTGCTCGGCGTGCCCGTCGAGCGCAGCTTCGAGCTCGCGTGGCCGCTCGTCAACACGAGCGTGAGCCGGATCCGGACCGGCCGCGGCGGCGCGCGCGTGACGACGTACAACGGCTGGCCGCACCTCGACGGCGCGGACGGCGAGCGGCTCGTCACGCATCGCTGATTCCTTTTTCCTTCATCGCTTGCAGGATATTCTCCATGACCGCACCCAACCTGTTCGACCTGTCCGGAAAGATCGCCGTCGTCACCGGCGGAAGCCGCGGCATCGGCGCGGACGCCGCGAAGCTGCTCGGCGCATCCGGCGCGCACGTCGTCGTCACGAGCCGGCGCATCGACGATTGCCGCGCGATCGCCGACGAGATCGTCGAAGCGGGCGGCTCGGCCGAGGCGGCCGCGTGCCACATCGGCGAGCTCGACCAGATTGACGCGTTTTTCGCCGCGCTCGAAGCGAAGCACGGGCGGCTCGACGTGCTCGTCAACAACGCGGCGACGAATCCGTATTACGGGCCGATCGTCGACACGGATCTCGGCGCGTTCCAGAAGACCGTCGACGTGAACATCCGCGGCTACTTCTTCATGTCGAGTCGCGGCGCGAAGCTGATGGGCAAGGGCGGCGGCGGATCGATCGTCAACGTCGCGTCGGTGAACGGCGTGATTCCCGGCTATTGGCAGGGCATTTACTCGATCACGAAGGCCGCGGTGATCTCGATGACGAAGGCGTTCGCGATCGAATGCGCGGCGAGCGGCGTGCGCTGCAACGCGCTGCTGCCGGGGCTGACCGACACGAAATTCGCGTCGGCGCTGACGCAGACGCCGGACGTGCTGAAGCAGGTGCTCGCGCACGTGCCGATGCGGCGCGCCGCGCAGCCGCCGGAAATGGCGGGCGCGGTGCTGTATCTTGCGTCGGCGGCGTCGAGCTATACGACGGGCGCGGTGCTCAACGTCGACGGCGGCTATCTGTCCGTCTGACGGCGGAGCGCGCACGCATCGCACATCATGCTTCGCGCGTGCGCGCGAGCATCGAAACGACCAGGAGTGTTCATGACGAAGAACTTGACGCCGCGGCTCGCCGGCAAGCGCGCGTTCATCACCGGCGCGGCGGGCGGCCTCGGGCGCGCGATCGCGCGGCGGATGGCCGAGCAGGGCGCGAAAGTGTTCCTGACCGACATCGTCGACGCGGCGGTGCTCGACGCGTTCGCGGCCGAGCTGAACGAAGCGGCGGGCGAGCGGATCGCGTGGGCGGCCGTGCAGGACGTCGCCGACGAAGCGCAATGGGAGTCGCGGCTCGCGCAGGCGAACGACGCGCTGGGCGGGCTGTCGGTGCTCGTGCACAACGCGGGCGTCGGCTCGTTCGGCGCGATCGGGCAGATCGAGCGCGGCGAATGGCGGCGCGTGATGGCGATCAACGTCGAGAGCATCGTGCTCGGCACGAAGCACGCGCTGCCTTATCTGGAGGCGGGCGCGCCCGCGTCGATCGTCAACATCTCGTCGGTCGCCGCGTTCAAGCAGGAGCCCGACTACACCGCGTACAACGCGTCGAAGGCGGCGGTCGCGTCGCTGACGAAGTCGATCGCGATCGACTGCGCGCGCCGGCAGACCGACGTGCGCTGCAACTCGATCCATCCGTCGTTCATCATGACGGGCATCGTCGCGCCGCTCGTCCAGCAGCTCGGCGAGAAGGAGGCGGCGCGCAAGCTCGCGCGCGGCGTGCCGATGCGCAGGCTCGGCGAGCCGGACGACGTCGCGTATGCGGCCGTCTATCTCGCATCCGACGAGAGCCGCTACGTGACGGGCGCGGAGCTCGTGATCGACGGCGGGATGTGCGCAGTCTGAAATCGTGTGCATGCGCGGGCGGCGGTTTCTTGCGACGCCGTCGGCGTTGAAGAATCCCGGCGGCGTAGCTCGCGGATCGCGGATCGCGGATCGCGGATCGCGGATCGCGGATCGCGGATCGCGGATCGCGGATCGCGGATCGCGGATCGCGGCAATGCGACAGCGGCGCGCTCGCAACGTTCGCGCGCCCCCGCATCTTTCCACTCATCGAAATCATCGAAATCCTGAAGGTGACGTCCATGTCCACATCCGTCAATCGCCAGTTGCGTCTGAAGGCGCGCCCCGACGGGCGCGTCGGCCAGGAGCATTTCACGCTCGTCGAAGCGCCGCTGCCGGCGCTCGGGCCGGGCGAGATGCTCGTGCGCGTGCTGTATCTGTCGATGGATCCGACCAATCGCGTCTGGATGAGCGACATCCCGCAATACCTGCCGCCCGTCGCGATCGGCGACGTGATGCGCGCGCTCGGCATCGGGCGCGTCGTCGCGTCGAACGCGCCGGGCTTCGCCGCGGGCGATCTGGTGCAGGGGCTCGTCGGCTGGCAGGACTACGCGCACGTGCGCGCCGACGAGTCCGCGCAGTACACGAAGCTGCCCGCCGCGCTGGGCCTGCCGCTGCCGCGCCTCCTCGGCGCATGCGGGATGAGCGGGCTCACGGCGTACTACGGGCTGACCGAGATCGCGCCGGTGCAGCCGGGCGAGACGCTCGTCGTGTCGGCGGCGGCGGGGTCGGTGGGCGCCGTCGCGGGACAGATCGGCAAGATCCATGGCGCGCGCGTCGTCGGGATCGCGGGCGGCGCGGACAAGTGCCGCTATCTGACCGAGGTGCTCGGTTTCGACGCGGCCGTCGACTACAAGGCCGACGACTGGAAGCGCGCGCTGAAGGACGCGACGCCCGGCGGCGTGCACGTGAACTTCGAGAACGTCGGCGGCGAGATCATGCGCGCGGTGCTGTCGCGGATGGTGATCGGCGGGCGCGTCGCACTGTGCGGCGTGATCGCGAACTACAACAGCGGCCGCCCGTCCGACGACGTCAGTGTGCTGATCGCGAAGCGGCTGACGATGCGCGGCTTCTTGATTCTCGATTACCGGAAGGGCCGCGAAGCGGTCGCGACGCTCGCGGGCTGGTTGCGCGACGGCCGGTTGAAGGCGGAGGAAACCGTCGTCGATGGACTGACCAACGCGCCCGACGTGCTGAACCGGCTGTTCGACGGCAGTCATCGGGGCAAGCTCGTGCTGCGGGTCGATCCGCAGGCGTGATGCGGCAGCGCGAGGCGTCGGCGCAAGCGTGCGGTGCCGAGCCGCGCGCGATGTCGGACCGGGCGCGACGCGTACTGCCAGTCGATCGCGCGAGGCGGGCGAGCGGAGCGGTCGCCGACGTTGCGCGTGGCCGTCGTTTGCGCGAACGTCCGCATCCGGCGCGCCGTGCGACAGCGTGACTGTCGCGTCGTCGTCGGTCGTTCGCCGCGGGCACGCGCCGGATTTATGCTGTCGCTTCGCCGGAAGCCGGTCTGCCACGACGAGCACGATTGAAGTCGTGCGGGCCTTCGCAATGCAACGGGCGGCTGCCCGCCCGCGACGATTTCGCGCTTCCTGCCGGAGGCGGCGGGGCGTTGCGTCGAACCGCCGTCCGCGTCTTCTCACTCTTCGGGACATCCGCGCACGCGACGAGCATCGACATCGCGTGGCGGCCCGCCGTCTGCGGCGGGGGCTTCGGGCTCTTCCAGTCGCCGTACATAACCGTGCTGATGGCGGCCCAGCCGCAGGAACGCACCGCTGCGGCGAGCGGCATCATTACGACCGCGCGCCTGATCGGCCAGACGACGGGCGCGGCGTTCGTCGCCGCATGTTTCACCGCCGCGGGCGCAACGGTCGCGATCGTCGCGCTGTGGGTGGACAGCGCTTTCGCCGGCGTCGCCTGCTGCGCGAACTTCGTGCGGATGCGTCACGCGGCCGAGGCGGTCGACGCGGCGTGATTGCCGGATACGCGCGGCGGGTGTGCCGCGGCACGCGGGGCTTGCGGCGCAATGCACGTCTCGCATGCAAGGTGAGCGGACCGGATGCGCGTGCGGCGCATGTGGCGCGTTGCCGTGCGCTGATCGTGGCGCGCAGGATGCGGCGCCAGGCGGAAGCGCGCCGGATCGTGGCACGCAAGGGCATTGATGTGCAATGTTGGCGTCGCATGCGACGAACCGACTGCGAAATCGCCGACGCGATGCACCGTAACGGGCCGGACGCATGCCGACAAAAAGACGCCACGGAGGCTTGCCGTCCGTGGCGCGGAAATCCCAGTCAGGGGGAACATGACTGGGGTCTGGCCGCTTTGGCGCGCCGCGCGTCGCGAGAAGGGAAGGCACGGCATCCTAAGCAGTGTTCATTGTTGAGAAACGGCTGAACCAAGTCAATTTCGGCAAATTAAGCCAACTTACCGTTCGTTACAGCGGGGTGTTCGATATGCTGCCGGCGCTGGATTAGCTGGATTAGCTGGATTAGCTGGATTAGCTGGATTAGCTGGATTAGCTGGATTAGCTGGATTAGCTGGATTAGCTGGATTAGCCGGATTAGCTGGATTTGTTGTCTCACGCCTGCTTCGAAGGCTTCAACTGCTTCGACTGCGTAGCGATTTCAACAGCAACTGTTTCGAATGCTGCGAGGCTTTGCGCATTCGAGACCTTGGGGCTTCGACTCATAGGCGCCTTGATGCGTCATCGCGCCGACCTGCGCGGCCGACAGCGTCGTGCGCACGCTGCGCACCGACGTCGCCGCTTCCGACGCACCCGCACGGCTTTTCCGCCGCTCGCGCCACTTTCATCGCGCGGCCGACCCCGCCGCGACGTCGCCGTGCTTCCGTCGCATCGCGATTCCCCACAGGATCACAGCGCCGCTCGCGAGCGTGAAGCCCGTGCACATCCACGCGACGGGCGCGAGCCCGAGATGCAGGAACGGCGCAACCGCCTGCGTCGCGAGCGCGGCGGCGCTGAGGCCGAAGAACATCAGCAGCCCGGCGGCGCGTCCGGCGATCGACGGCTCGGCCGCGAGCGCACGCGCCATCGACGCCGGCCCGCGCAAGCCGAGCGACCCGCAGAACAGCATCCATGACGCAACGACGAGCGCCGTCGAGCGCAGCGCGAGATGGGTGAGCAGCAGGAACGCGGCCGCCGCTGCGAGCTGCAGCAGCGCGCCAAGCGAGATGATCCGGTCGAGGCCGAATGCGTCGGACCATCTGCCGCTGCGCGACGCGGTCAGCATGAACGCCGCGACGCCGCAGGCCTGCATCAGGCTGAACGTCGATGGCCCCGCGCCGAGCCAGATCTCGACGACCTGCGGCGCGCTCGCGACGAACGCGAGCAGCGCGGCGAAGCACAGCGCGTGACCCAGCGCGTAGCCGAGGTAGACGGGCGAGCGCAGCAGATGCCGATAGCCGCCCGCGCGCCTGCCCGCGTCCGCGCGTGCAGGCGCGTGCGTCGACGAAGCGGCGGGAATGACGCGGAACACGAGCGGCGCCGCGACGACCGAAAGCGCGACGATGATCCAGAAGCTCATCCGCCAGTCGGCGACGACGAGCAGCGCCGCGCCGACGACGGGGGCGAGCCCCGGCACCGCGCTCTCGATGATGCCGAGCCATGCGAGTGCGCGGACCGCGCCGCCGTCGCCGAACGACTGTCTGACGATCGCGGGGACGATGACCGTCGCCGCACCGACGCCGAAGCCTTGCACGGCGCGCGCGCCGATCAGCACGCCCATCGACGGCGCGAGCGCGCAGACGGCGCCTGCGGCGAGTTGCAGCAGCACCGCGAACGCGAGCGTGCGGCGGTATCCGAAGCGGTCGGCGGCGGCGCCCCAGACGAGCTGCGAGACGGCGAGCGCGGCCGAGAACACGGCGAGCGTCGCCTGCGCGCTTTCGATCGAGCCGCCGAGCTGCTGCGGCAGCGACGGCACGGCGGGGAGGTAGAGGTCGGTCGCGAGGAGCCCGACGGCCGTCAACAGGGCCAGCGGGAGGATCGAGCGGAAAGGATGCATGCGTGAAGCTGAAAGGATTTTGTCGGTTTGCGAGCGCTCGACGATACCACGTCGACGCGAGCGACCCGGACGGCGCACGCCCTCGACGGCGGGCGGCGCAAGCATCCGGCGTTCGATGCGGCGAGTCTGCGGCGCGGTCGGGCCCGTGATCCACGCATGGGTTTTGCGTGTGCGGGCGGACGTCGAAAAGGCGTCGGCAGCGCGGCGGCGTGAAATGAGATGCAATGAGATGCAATGAGATGCGGGCGAGCGAAGCGCTCGGAACGAGCCGGCCCGGCGACGAAGGGGAACGCCGAGGCCGTGCAAAACAGCGGGGTGCCGACGATTCAGCGCCGCCCATCCGCGCCGTAAGGGATTTGTTACAAAAAATGAAATGATATAACATATCCAATCCATCGCATGCTCGCTCGCTGGCCGGAACTGCATCGCCGCGCCCGTCGACGAACTGCCGATGCGTTTCGCTACGGGTCATCGTGCACGCACAAATTGATACGTTATATCGTTTCTCATGCAATGCGCGACTCGACCCGTGATCCCGTTCACCCCGACAACACCACACCGATTACCGCAATGGATGACCACCGACGTATCGCGCCGCCTTTTGTTCGCAGGCTGCATCCCTTGTCGCTGTTGCTCGCCGCGAGCCTCGCGCACGGCGAGACGAGCGCGCCGTCTGCCGACCGTCCGTCGAACGCGCCGCCGGCAACGACGCTCGCGCCGATCTTCGTGACCGCCAATCCGCTCGGCGCGTCGGCGCTCACGTCGCCGACCGCGTCGCTGTCCGGCGACGCGCTGACGCTGCGCGGCACCGATTCGCTCGGCGATACGCTGAACGGCCTGCCCGGCGTGTCGACGACGACCTACGGCCCGCTCGTCGGCCGCCCGATCATCCGGGGCATGGACGGCGACCGCATCCGCCTGCTGCAGAACGGTGTCGCCGCGTATGACGCGTCGTCGCTGTCGTACGACCACGCGGTGCCGCAGGATCCGCTCACCGTCGAGCGCGTCGAGATCGTGCGCGGGCCGGCGGCGCTGCTGTATGGCGGCAACGCGGTCGGCGGCGTCGTCAATACGATCGACAACCGGATTCCGCGCGAAGCGATCACGGGCGTCACCGGGGCGGTCGACGCGAGCTATGGCGGTGCGAACAACGCGCGCGCGGGCGCGGCGCTCGTCGAGGGCGGCAACGGCCGCTTCGCGTTCCACCTGGACGCGTTCGGCCGCGAGACCGACGAACTGAGGATTCCGGGCTTCGCGCATTCGGCGCGCCAGCGCGCGCTCGACGGCGAAGACGCGAGCGAGCCGTACGGCAAGCTGCCGAACAGCGACGGCCGCCGCTATGGCGGCGCGGCGGGCGGCTCGTACACGTGGGCCGACGGCTACGTCGGCGCGTCGTACAGCGGCTACGAATCGAACTACGGCTCGGTCGCCGAAACCGACGCTCGGCTGCAGATGCGTCAGGAGCGCGTCGCGGTCGCGTCGGAGGTGCGCAATCTGCGCGGTCCGCTTTCGCAGCTGAAATTCGACTTCGGCTACACGAACTATCTGCACAAGGAAATCGAGGACGGCGTGACCGGCACGACGTTCCGCAACCACGGCTACGAGGCGCGCGTCGAGGCGCGGCACCGCAAGGTCGGTCCGTTCGAAGGCGCGCTCGGCGTGCAGGTCGGCCAAAACACGTTCTCCGCGCTCGGCGGCGAAGCGCTCGCACCGACGACGCGCACGACGAGCGTCGCGCTGTTCGGTCTCGAGGAATGGCAGGCGACCGACGCGCTGAAGCTCACTGCCGGCGCGCGGATCGAGCATGTGCGGCTCGACCCGAGCGCGAACGGCGACGACAAGTTCGCCTTCGCGCGCGGGCGCGACTTCAACGCGGGCAGCGTGTCGGCGGGCGCGCTGTACCAGCTCGCGCCCGCGTGGTCGCTCGCGGGCAACGTGTCGTACACGGAGCGCGCGCCGACGTTCTACGAGCTGTACGCGAACGGCCCGCACGGCGCGACGGGGCAGTACCTGATCGGCCTGCCGGATGCGCAGAAGGAGAAGGCGGTGTCGACCGATCTCGCGCTGCGCTACGCGAGCGGGCCGAACCGCGGCAGCGTCGGCGTGTTCTACAGCCGCTTCCGGAACTACCTCGCCGAATACGATACCGGGCGGCTTGTCGACGACGAAGGCGCGCCCGTCGCGGCCGGCGCCGACGACGCGCTGCGCGAGGCCGTCTATCGCGGCGTGCGCGCGGAATTCTACGGTGTCGAGCTCGAAGGCAAGTGGCGCGCGTTCGAGAAGCGCGGGCATCGCGTCGACCTCGAACTGACGGCCGACTACACGCATGCGCGCAACGCGGACACCGGGGAGCCGCTGCCGCGGATCGCGCCGCTGCGCGCGACGCTCGCGGCCGATTACGGCTACGGGCCGTTCGGCGCGCGTGCGCAGGTCACGCACGCGTGGGCGCAGCACCGCGTGCCCGACAACGATCTCGCGACTGACGGCTACACGTCGCTTGGCGTCGTGCTGACGTACAAGTTCCGCGTCGGCGCGACGAACTGGCTCGCCTATTTGCGCGGCGACAACCTGACCAATCAGGACATCCGTTACGCGAGCTCGGTTGTGCGAAACATCGCGCCGCAAGGCGGGCGCAGCGTGACGGTCGGGATGCGCACGACATTCTGAGCGCGGCGCGCGGGCGGGAGAATCGGCGGCGCGGGGCAGTTCGCGTGGAGTCGAGCGGGTCGACGTGCTCGGTAAGCTCGACTAACTTTGCCGCCCGCTGCCCGCTGCCCGCCGCCCGCCGCCCGCCGCCCGCCGCCCGCTGCTCACCGCTCACCGCTCACCGCTCACCGCTCACCGCTCACCGCTCACCGCTCACCGCATCCGAGCCCCCCACGCCCCTCTTCTGTTCGCTGACGATCGTTTGTAAGATAGCGGTCGCCGTGCGCGGCCCTGAGAGCGCATGCGGCGTCGTGCGAAACGGCATGACTTCCTCCCGCCATTCCTTTTCGAGTCGAACATGAAAAGAACAACCCAGAAAAGCTGGGCGGCGCTCGTGCCGCTGCTCGCCGCAGGTTCGGTCTGCGTCGCCGCGCCGCTGTGCCAAACCCAGAAGCTAGGCGCGCACACGTCGAAGATGTGTGTCGAGCAGACGCCGTTCAAGCACGACTACTACACGCTGTGGGTTGACGATTCGCCGATCTTCATGCTGCCCGACGACTACGTCGAGAAGGTCGCGCTCACGCACACGGTGCCAGAGGACGGCGCGATCGAGTTTCCGCTGTCGAAGCAGGGCACGCCGACCGTCACTATTTCGGGCGGTTGCCAGCCGATCAGCGAGACGCAGGGCAAGGGCGCGGACGCGGTGAGCCTCGAAACCGGACGCGTGTGCTCGTTCAACTGGGGCAAGGAGCCCGTCGTCAAGGATTTGCGCTTCAGCTTCGAGTGAGCGGCGCGACGCGCAGCGTCGCTTCGCCATATTGCGCGGATGCGGCTGCCGTCGTCGCTCGGACCGGATCGGAGCCGACGTCGGCGTCGCCAGAGAAACCCGGCCCGGGCCGTCATGCCGTTCGGTCAAGATCAAAAAGGCCGCTCCGATTGATACCGGAGCGGCCTTTTTCCTTGGTTCTGCAGGGCTAGGCCACTGCGAACCACGCTTGACAGAACGGCATGACAGCCTGGCCGGGTTTTTCGTTTGGAATCCAGAAGAGCGCCGGGTCGTGCGTCGGGGGCGCCAGGACACCGTCAACGCGTCATTCCCGGTCGGCCTGCTCCGTGCGCGCGAAGATGTCCCAGCTCGCCATGAACAGCGCGGCGACGAGCGGGCCGATCACGAAGCCGTTGATCCCGAAGAGCGCCATTCCGCCGAGCGTCGAGATCAGCACGACCCAGTCGGGCATCTTCGTGTCCTTGCCGACGAGGATCGGCCGCAGCAGATTGTCGACGAGCCCGATCACGCCGACGCAGAACGCGACGAGGATCACGCATTTCCAGATCTGCCCGGTGACCGCGAGGTAGCCGGCGGCGGGCACCCAGACGAGCCCCGCGCCGATCGCGGGCAGCAGTGACAGGAACGCCATCAGCGCGCCCCACAGGATCACGCCTTCGATCCCGAGAATCCAGAAGATCAGGCCGCCGAGCGCACCCTGCACGGCTGCGACCGCGATGTTGCCCTTCACGGTCGCGCGCACGACGGTCGTGAACTTCGTCAGCAGGTGCTGCTTGTGATCTTCGGCGAGCGGCAGCGCGCGCCGCACGCGGCGGCCGATCTCGCCGCCGTCGCGCAGCAGGAAGAACACGAGATACAGCATCACGCCGAAGCTGACGACGAACTGGAATGTGTTCTGCCCGATGCTGAGCGCCTGCGTCGCGACGAACTGGCTGATCGCCGCCGCGCCGTCGGTCAGCTTCTTCTGGATGCCGGCGATGTCGGTGAGCCCGTAGTTGTGCAGCACGCGATGCACGGACGTCGGCAGCGCATGCATGATGTCCTGGAAGTACTGCGTCATGTTCGGCTGCATCGCCTTGATCTGCTGATACACGTACGCGATTTCCTGCACGAGCGTCCCGGCGACGAACGCGAGCGGCAGGATCACGATCAGGATGATGACCGACAGCGTGACGAGCGCGGCGAGATTGCGGCGTTTGCCGAAGCGCGCGGCGAGCCAGCGCTGCACGGGCTGGAACAGGATCGCGAGAATGGTTCCCCAGAAGATCGCGCCGAAGAACGGCGTCAATATCCAGCAAAGACCGACGGTGACGACGAACAGCAGCAGGTGGAAGAATTTTTGGTGATCGTTCCCGCTATCCATGGTGTGCTCAAGGGGAGGATGGTTGATCGGACGGGCAAGCCGCGTCGCGGCGGCCCGCCGTGACGCATCGATTATGCCTGACGCGTCCCGCGCGGCGACTGTGCGTTGCCGCGCCCTCGAGCGCACATCGTTCGGGCTGCGATCGAAAGCGCCGCGGCGGAGGCCGCGGCTCGGGGGAGAAGCGGCGCGGGCAAAAGAAGCGTCGCGCCGCGTTGCGTCAGAGCTTCAGGCGCGTGACCTTCGTGCCGTTGACCGACAGGTCGCCCATCAGGCCGGCGTTGGTCAGGACGATCACGTCGACCGGACTCGTCGCGGTCGACGTGTCGACTGCGCCGTTCGCGCCCATCTTGACGAGCGCGACCGACGCGTCGGCGCCCGCGGCCCAGCCTTCCGAGCTGCGGAATTTGTCGAGCGCATCCTGCGTCATGAACAGGAAGATGAGCGCCTTCGACTGCGCGCCCGCCTGCAGGCCGACCGACAGCGACGACGTGTTGTAGTAGCCGACCGACGCGCCGCCGACGCGCAGCGCGCCGTTGCCGCTCTGGCCGCCGAAGATGAAGCCGGCTTGCAGCACATTCGGGAACACGAGCACGCCGCGCGACTTCGAGACGAGTTCACGCGAGCCCGGCACCGTCGAGTAGAGGCGCGACAGCGTCGCGTTGACGCGCGCGTCGATCGCTTCGCGCGTCGACGCGTTGGACGATGCGGTCGCCGGCTTGTCGGGCGTGGTGGTGCAGCCTGCGAGCGCCAGGCTGCCGAGCACGGTCGCGATCGCGACCTTCATAACGAGCGTCTTGCGCATGATGCTTCCTCCATCTTGATGGTTGAACGGGCGAAAGCGCCGCGCTTATCGACGCGCAAGGAGGATGCCTGCCGCGAATGCGAGGCCGGCGACGATGCCGGCCGTTTGCCACGGATTGTCGTGGACGGCCTGCGACACGCGCTCGGCGGATTCGCGCAGCCGGCGCGACGCGTGCCACGATGCGTCGTCGAGCGTGTCGCGCGCGGCTTCGAGCCGCCCGTGCAGGCGCTTGCGGAGCGCATCGGCGTCGCCGTCCTCCTTCAGCAGCGCGTCGAGCTCGTCGACGAGCGAGCGCATGTTGTCCTTCACGTCGCCGTTCAAGTCGCGCGCCGCGGAACGCGCATCGCGTGCGAACCGGCGGCCGACGCGTCGTGCTTCGGAGAGGCCGCGGTCAAGCTTGTATTCGACAGTGTCGGAAAGAGCCATGATGGTCGTTCTCCTGATGGTTTGAGGGAAATGTGCGGGCGTTGCTCAAGTGTGATCCACTATCCGGCCCTGAGTTTCGCGCGCCGGCCGCGGCGGGCCGTCGCGATGGGGCCGAAGCCTTTGCGGGGCGGGGCTTGGCGGAAAATGCAACATTTTGTGCGGCGATCGGATGCAGGAATCGATTAAGTGTGCGAATTGGAAAAGGAGATTTTTCCGGGTTTGCGCGGCGGCATTCGGTAAATGTGACTTGCTCCGATTGCGCACCGGCTGCGGTTTTTTGCTTCTTGTGCGGACCGTTTCGTCCATTGCCGCGATCGCTCGAGGGGGCGGGACGGGCGTTTCGCGAAGCGATCGCCGTGAGGATTCCGTCGTCATGTCGGCACGGCAGCGCGTGTGCGCGCCGAATGATCCGACGTCGCCGGCACGAGCGGATCGATCGCGGATTCGTCGCCGCAATCGTCGAATGTGTTCGCGAGCGACATGCGTTGAAGCGATGCGACGAGGAAAATTCAAAGGAGGCCGATTTGTCTGCGTCGGCAACCGGCGACCGGCAACCAGCCGCTCGATGCCCGGCACCGCTTCCGCGCATGCCGGCATCGCACGGCATGCGCGGAAGCATCGTTCGTCACACGGCCCGCATGACGAACGGCGCGACATCGGATGCGTTACCGCCAGGCGCGACGACTATGCGCGTCCGCCATTTCTGCGCCCTTGCGGGAGGCGGCGGCCGCATATTCGTCGGCGAGCGCGATGTCGATCAGCACCGGGTCGTGATCCGACGAGCGATACGCGTCGGGCGCGTAGTACGTGCGCTGCTGTTCGGCGGTCTTGTACGCGAGCGTGTATTGCAGTGCGATCGGCTCGTCCGCGTTGATGTGCCAGTCGTGCACCGCCTTCACGCGCGACGCGAGCGCGCGCGACGCGAGCGCGTGGTCGAGATAGCCGGCCTCGCCGTTGTACACGTAGCTGTACGCGCCCGCGCCGATCTTGCTCGACACGAGATTCACGTAGCCGCGCGACTCGAGCGTGCGAACCGGGTCCTCGTACGTGTAACTGTTCAGGTCGCCGATCAGCAGCACGCCTTCGCTCGGCACGCCGGTCGGCGTGCGGGCGAGCCAGTCCGCGACCTTCGACGCCGCGCGCGTGCGCGTCGCGTTCCAGCAGCCCTGGCCGTCGCCCTGGTCGAGGTCGTCGCCCGCTGCGTCCGGGCAGTTCTTCGATTTCAGGTGATTCACGGCGACCGTCACCGCGCGGGAGCCGCCGACGGGCCGGAAGGTTTGCGCGAGCGGCTGGCGGTTTTTGTCGTCGATCGCGAGCGTCGCCGCCTGGCCGACCGGCTTCACCTTGCGGCTGTCATAGATCAGCGCGACCGAGATTGCGTCGCCGCCGAGCCGCGCGACGCCCGGATCGACGACGCGCCAGCCGTCGCCGAGCTTCGCCGCCAGTTGGCGCACGGCGCTCAGCTCGCCGTAGCCGTCGTTCTCGATTTCCATCAGGCCGATCACGTCGGCATCGAGCGCTTTCAGCGCGCTGACGATCTTCGCGTCCTGACGGACGAACTCGTCGTAGTTCTTCGCGCCGCGGTTGTTCGGATCGTCGAAGCCGCCGCCGGTGCCATCGCCGTTGAAATAATTCAGTACGTTAAACGAAGCGACCCGCAGGTTCGCGCGCGGATCGCGTGCGGGCGCAGTCGTGCGCGGATTCGCACTCGCGCCGAACGCCGGCGTGCGCGCGCCCGGCACCGGCTGCAGGCGCCACGCGCCGTAGCGCATCTCCAGCACGCCTTCGACGCCGCCGACCGTGTAACCCGCGCGCAGCGTGTTCGCGGCGCTCAGCGCCGGCGCCGGATACGGGATGGTCGCCGGATTCTGCTTGTTCGAGCCGTCGTCGAGGATCAGCCGGTTGCGCGCGTTCGCTTCGGCCACCGTTTTCGCCTGCGCGGGCGGCACGACGCTCGTCGGCGTGCGCAGGCGCCCGTTGCTGAGCAGCACGCTGCCGTAGCGGCCGAGCTCGTAGACTTCGGTGACGGTCAATGTCTGCGGCAGCCGCACGAGCATCCCTTCGTATGCGGCGAACGTGCTCGCGTTGTCGACGGGCAGCGTGAGCGTCGCGGGCGTGACCGACTGGCCGCTCCCGCAGACCGCGATGCCGCCCGACAGCGTGAGCTGCGTCTGCCCGTATTTCTCTTCGACCTTGCCCGCCAGATGCACGAGATCGCCCGCTTGCGCGCGCGCCTTCGGCGCATAGACGAACAGCCCTTCGGACACGCCGGGCTGGTTGCGGCGCTGCGGATCGGCCTGCTGGACGAAGAAGCCGCCGAAGCCGTCGGTGCCGCCGAAGTCGGCCGTGACGACGGCTTCGATCGATACATTCTGGCCGGCGAGCGGAGACGGTGCGCCGGCGCCCTGGATCTCGGCGATCGGCGTCGCGCTGCCGCCGCAGTTCGTGCTGACGGGCGCGGCGGTGGCCGCGAAGGCGGGCGCGGCGGCGAGGGACGGAAGGAGCGACAGGGCGGCGAGCAAGGGTATCGGAGTGCGCATGAGGACGGTCCGTTGTGTGGGAATCCTGAAAGCTTAATGACGCATGTTGACAGTTTTGCGTAAAGAATAGACATGGATATGTAATCAGGCCATATTTTTGGGGGCCGTATTCACGGCGCATCGTCGATGCGGGATCGGCGATTCGCGATAGAACCGTTTCCTGCATCCGGGGCGAGGCGACGCCGGGCGCTTTCACGCGCCGGCCGCGTGTTCACCCGCGCGGTTCCGCATCGCGGGGGAAGCCTTCGATTCCGATGGACCGCCGCACGCCAGCCGCTCAGAATAGAGGCGCGGCCATCAGCGATTGCCGGCTCGATGCGGCCGCATCGAGCGATTCCGGACGGCATCGTCACAGGAGGTGACGCAAATGAGCTACATGTTGTTGATCATCGAACCGCGGGGCCAACGCACGGCACGCACGCGAGCCGAAGGCGAAATCCTGTACGAGCGGATGCGCCACTTCGCCGGCGAGCTTCAATCGCGCGGCGTGCTGATCGGCGCCGAATCGCTCGTGTCCGACGACAAGTCGACGCGCGTGCAGGTGCGCAACGGCGAAGTGCGTCTCGTCGACGGACCGTTCGCCGAAGCGAAGGAAATGGTCGGCGGCTTCTTCCTGCTCGACGTCGAGACGGAAGGCGAAGCGCTCGCAATCGCGAAGGGCTGCCCTGCTGCCGAGTGGTGCTCGGTCGAGGTGCGCGAGATCGGCCCGTGCTTCTCCTGAGCGGTTTCGCGTGAATCCGGCTGACGCCCGCCGGGCGTCGCGTATCGCATCGATCCAGGGTCCGTTCACGCTAAACGGGTTTGCGAACGTGCGCTGCGCGCCGCCTGCCAACGGGGCTTTCCGCGGGGCGCAGTGCAACGAGGGAGGCGCATCGTCTGGCCGGGCCAAACACCCCGAATTTCGCGGGATCGGCCGCCGGAAAGGCCGATCGCCGCGCCATGCCCGCTGCGAATACATCCCGTATTCGTTTTTGCGCTTGGCTTTTTGGGCGGCGAGTGCAAGCCCGTCATGCGCGTGAACCGGCGCTAGGGGTTTTCCCGGGTTCGACGCCCGGAATGTCGAGCGGCGATCGCATTGTCCGTCGTAGGGTCGGGATGCCGGATGAGGCGTCCGTCCATCTGCCAAAGGAGAGAGCGATGCGTTTCATGATCATGGTGAAGGCCAACGCGACGAGCGAGTCCGGTGCGATGCACGACGAATCCCTGATCGCCGCGATGGCGACCTATCACGAAGAACTGGCGAAGGCGGGCGTGCTGCTCGATGCGTCGGGGCTGCAGCCGTCGTCGAAGGGCTGGCGCGTTCGTTATTCGGGCGGCAAGCGCACCGTCGTCGACGGTCCGTTCACCGAAACGAAGGAACTGATCGCCGGCTATACGCTGATCCAGGTGCGGTCGCGCGACGAGGCGCTCGAATGGACCCGCCGTTTTCCCGCGCCGTTCGGCGAGCGCGAGGACGGCGAGATCGAAGTGCGGCAGCTGTTCGAGTTCGACGACTTCGAGCCGAGCGATGCGGTCGAGCGGTTCCGCGAGCTCGACAGCAAGCTCGGCTGACGCGAGCGAGAGGAGACGGCGATGGTCGAGATCGTGGTGATCGCCTGCGCGGCGGCGGTCGCGCTGGCGCTGCTGCTGATGCTGTATGCGGCGTCGCGGCCGGGCACGTTTCGCGTCGAGCGCAGCGCGCGGATCGATGCGAACGCCGAGCGCATCTTTCCATACGTGGCGGACCTGCACCGCTTCAATACGTGGAACCCATATGAGCGCAAGGATCCGGCGCTGCGCGGCGAATACGGCGCGGTGACGTCCGGTGTCGGCGCGAGCTATGCGTGGACGAGCGATAAGGTCGGCGTCGGGCGCTTCGAGATCACCGAGCTCGAAGCGCCGTCGCACGTGACGATGCGGCTCGATTTCGTGAAGCCGTTCGAGGCGCACGACGTCGCGGAATTCACGCTGCGGCCGGACGGCGACGCGACGGTCGTCACGTGGGCGATGCGCGGCCCGTCGCCGTTCCTGTCGAAGCTGATGCAGGTGTTCTTCAGCATCGACAAGATGATCGGTGCGGATTTCACCGCGGGGCTCGCGAACCTGAAGGCGCTCGCGGAAGGGCGCGCATGACGGACGCCGCCGTTCATCGCGCGATCGATGCCGTCTGGCGGATCGAGGCGGCAAGAATCATCGCGCACGTCGCGCGGCTCGTGCGCGACGTCGGCGCCGCCGAGGAGCTTGCGCAGGACGCGCTCGTCGCCGCGCTCGAGCACTGGCCGCGCGACGGCGTGCCGGAGAATCCGGGCGCATGGCTGATGACGGCCGCGAAGCGCCGCGCGCTCGATCACCTGCGACAGAACGCGCTGCATGCGCGCAAGCGCGAGCAGATCGGCCTCGATCTCGACGCGCTCGGCGCACACGTGGCGCCGGACGTCGTCGACGTGCTCGAAGCGGCGCGCGACGACGACATCGGCGACGATCTGCTGCGGCTCGTGTTCACTGCGTGCCATCCGGTGCTGTCGACCGACGCGCGCGTCGCGCTCACGCTGCGCCTGCTGGGCGGGCTGACGACGGGCGAGATCGCGCGCGCGTTCCTCACGCCCGAGCCGACGATCGCACAGCGGATCGTGCGCGCGAAGCGCACGTTGTCGGCGGCGAAGGTGCCGTTCGAGGTGCCGCGCGCGCCGGAGCGCGCGTCGCGGCTTGCTTCGGTGCTCGAAGTGATCTACCTGATCTTCAACGAAGGCTATTCGGCGACGGCCGGCGACGACTGGATGCGTCCCGCGCTGACCGACGAAGCGCTGCGGCTCGGACGCGTGCTCGCCGAGCTCGCGCCCGACGAGAGCGAAGTCCATGGACTCGTCGCGTTGATGGAAATCCAGGCGTCGCGGATGCATGCGCGCATCGATGCGCGAGGGCGTCCGGTGCTGCTGCTCGATCAGGACCGCAGCCACTGGGATCCGCTGCTGATCCGGCGAGGGTTCGCCGCCCTCGCGCGCTCGGAAGCGCTCGGCGGCGCGAGCGGCCCGTATGCGCTGCAGGCGGCGCTCGCCGCATGTCACGCGCGTGCGCGCAGCGCCGACGACACCGAGTGGGCGCAGATCGTCGCGCTTTACGATGCGCTCGCGCAAGTCGCGCCTTCGCCTGTTGTCGAGCTGAATCGCGCAGTCGCGGTCGGCATGGCGTTCGGGCCGGCGGCGGGGCTCGAAATCGTCGACGCGCTCGCCGCCGATCCGGCGCTCGCGCGCTACCACTGGCTGCCGAGCGTGCGCGGCGATCTGCTCGCGAAGCTCGGGCGGCGCGACGAGGCGCAGGCGGAGTTTCGGCGCGCGGCCGACATGACGCTCAATGCGCGCGAGCGCGAGATGCTGCTCGCGCGGGCGATGGAGCGATGATGCGTCGTGGGGCGATCTGGGCGGTCGGACTGGCGGACTGGCGGACTGGCGGATTGGCGGATTGGCGGATTGGCGGATTGGCGGATTGGCGGATTGCGCGTGCGTGAGGCGTCGTCGCCCGCGCGTTGCACCCCGGCATATGTCATGTTGCCGCGCGTGGCGTGTTTCGACATCGATCAGGAGGACGATGCGTATGCGAGTCGTTGCTCGTTGTCGTCATGCGTCGGGGCGGCGTCGTTTCGTTCCGACATGGCGACGCGCTTGACGTAGCCTCCCGCAAGCCGCAAGCCGCAAGCCGCAAGCCGCAAGCCGCAAGCCGCAAGCCGCAAGCCGCAAGCCGCAACCACACGCCACGCGTCGCCCGCGCGAAATATCGACACGCAGTGCATCTTCATCTTCACGCGGTCGCATCGTCGGCTTCGCTTCGAAGCTTTCCCGTTTTCCGCGAATACGTCGCACTCCGAATCGGAACTTGCGCTGCCTCGCCGACTCCCACGGTCGCGCGTCGCTTCATCGCGCAATTTACTCGCTCGGCGCATCGCGCCGATTCTCAATCGCAAGTTACGACTCTTACGGAAAAGGGTATGGCTGAAGAACAACAAGCGAAAATCATCAACGAGGGCAGGCGCGGTTTTCTCGCGCGTTCGTCGGCATGGCCGGTGGGAATGCTCATGCTGCCGCTCGCCGGTTGCGGCGATGGCGACGGCGTCGTGTCGTCCGCGCACGCGCAGGATGCGTCGCAGTCGTCCGGCGCGGCAGCCGGCGCGAGCTATACGATCGACCGCTCGATCCAGTCGCCGAATCAGGATTCGCGGGTGCGCACGCTCGTGCTGCACTACACGGCGCAGACGCTCGCGGATTCGTTGGCATCGCTGACCGATCCGCAACGGCAGGTCAGCTCGCATTATCTCGTGCCCGACGCGGCCGACGACGGCCAGCGCTTCAAGGTATTCGAGCTCGTGCCCGAGGCGCGCCGCGCATGGCATGCGGGCGTCAGCTATTGGCAGGGCGACCGGATGCTCAACGCGGGCTCGGTCGGCATCGAGATCGTCAATCTCGGTTTCCCGCCGGAAGACGAAAACCTGCCGCTGATGAACCGGCGCTGGTATCCGTATCCGGATGCGCAGGTCGCGGTGTTCGGCGCCCTCGCTGCCGACGTCGTCGCGCGGCATCAGGTGCTGCCGCAGAAGGTCGTCGGACACTCGGACATCGCGCCCGGCCGCAAGACCGATCCCGGGCCGCTGTTCCCGTGGAAGAAGCTCTACGATCAATATCGGATCGGCGCGTGGCCGGAGGCGGAAGCTGTCGATTACTACCGGACCAACCGGCCGTTCGCGGGCGACGTCGCGAGCCTGCAGTCGAAGCTGCTCGCGTACGGCTACGACACGCCGCAGACGGGCGCGCTCGACGCGCAGACGGTCAACGTCGTGTCGGCGTTCCAGATGCACTTCCGGCCGTCGCGTTACGACGGCGTGCCGGATGTCGAGACGGTTGCGATCCTCGATGCGCTGCTCGAGAAGTACTTCAACCGCAGTCGCTCGATCAGCAAGCAGGCGCTGCCGGGCGCGACCGCGCCGACGGGCGAGAAGGGCAGCGACGCGTGGCCGCTCGCGCCCGCGTCGCCGCGCTGACGCCGTAGGCGAGCGTGTGCCGCGCCGCAATGCGGCGCGGCATTGTCATCGTCATCGCCTGACCGCCGTCGCTGCCTCCCGCCATCGCCGCACTATCGACGACATTGAAAAAGCCTATTGGGGGATGCGCGCGAGAGCGCCTAGATTGAAATGCACGGTGCCCCAGCGGCGGCAGCCGAGCTGCGCATCGTTCCCCACAATCGTTCATCCGGCCCGCCGCCGCGCGCGCCGGCATGAGACACGGAGGCGCAGATGGCACAGCTCAAGGGCAGCAAGACCGAAGAGAACCTGAAGTACGCGTTCGCCGGCGAGTCGCAGGCGAATCGCCGCTACCTGTATTTCGCATCGAAGGCGGACGTAGAGGGACAGAACGATATCGCCGCATTGTTCCGTTCGACGGCCGAAGGCGAAACCGGCCACGCGCACGGCCACCTCGAGTATCTGGAAGCGGTCGGCGATCCGGCGACGGGCTTGCCGTTCGGCTCGTCCCGCCAGAACCTGCAATCGGCGATCGCGGGCGAGACGCACGAGTACACCGACATGTACCCTGGCATGGCGAAGACCGCGCGAGAAGAAGGCTTCGACGAAATCGCGAACTGGTTCGAGACGCTCGCGAAAGCGGAGCGCAGCCACGCGAATCGGTATACGAAGGCGCTCGACGCGCTCGTCGACTGAGCGCGCCGCTCGCCGGCGCGCGAGCGTTCGCTCCTCGTACCGTCAGCCGGAGGCGGCTGCGCGGGAGCGCGTGCGCGTCGCCGTGCGTTCCGGCACAACGCGCGCGGCCGCGCGCAACGTGATGGAGCTGCCCCATGTCCCACCGAGAAGGCAGTCTGGAGGCTCCCACCCGCCATCCGCTCGATTGGCGCTCGGACGCGTTCCACGATCAAGCCGCGATCGACGCCGAGCTTACCCGCGTGTTCGAGATCTGCGCCGGCTGCCGGCGCTGCGTGTCGCTGTGCGGCGCGTTTCCGACGCTGTTCGATCTCGTCGACGAGACCGAGACGGGCGAGGCGCATGCGGTCGATCCGAAATCGTTCGGCAAAGTCGTCGACCAGTGTTATCTGTGCGACCTCTGCTACATGACGAAATGCCCGTACGTGCCGCCGCATCCCTGGAACGTCGATTTCCCGCATCTGATGCTGCGTGCGAAGGCCGCGCGCTACAAGCGCAACGACGTCAAGCTGCGCGACAAGCTGCTGTCGAACACCGACATGCTCGGCTACTTCGCCGGCATTCCGATCGTCACGCAAGCCGTCAATGTCGCGAACCGCACGCCTCCCGTGCGCAGTGCGCTCGAAGCGACGCTCGGCGTCGATCGGCACGCGTGGCTGCCGCCGTTCGCGCCGCGCAAGTTCCGCCGCGCCGCGCAGCGCTCGCCCGGTCCGCTGCCGCGTGACGGCGAGCGCACGCCGGGGCGCGTCGCGATCTACGCGACCTGCTACGTGAACTACAACGAGCCGGGCATCGGCCACGATCTGCTCGCGGTGCTCGCGCACAACGACATTCCCTACGAGCTCGTCACGAGCGAAGCATGCTGCGGGATGCCGCTTCTCGAGCAGGGCAATCTGGAAGGCGTCGCGAGGAAGAAGGAGGCGAACATCGCGGTGCTCTCACGCTATGCGCACGAAGGCTATGCGCTGATCGGCGCGATTCCGAGCTGCGTGCTGATGTACAAGAGCGAGCTGCCGCTGATGTTTCCCGACGACCCCGACGTACGCGCGGTCGCCGACGCGTTCTGGGATCCGTTCGAATACGTGATCGCGCGCCATCGCGACGGCCTGCTGAAAACCGACTTCAAGCACGAACTCGGCACCGTGTCGTACCACGTGCCGTGCCATGCGCGCGTGCAGAACATCGGGCGCAAGACGGCCGACGCATTGTCGCTCGTGCCGGGTACGAAGGTGAACGTTGTCGAGCGCTGCTCGGGGCACGCGGGTACGTTCGGCGTGAAGAAGGAATTCCATGCGCAGGCGCTGAAGATCGGCGCGCCGGTGTTCAAGGCGATGGCGGAGCAGACGCCCGACTACATGTCGTCCGATTGCGCGCTCGCCGGACATCACATCGAAGAGGGGATCGGCGCGAAAGGCGTCGCGCCGCCTCCGCTCGTCCATCCGATCACGCTGCTGCGCAAGGCATACGGCATCTGAGCACGTCGTACCGAACGAGGAGCACGACATGACGCTCACCCGCGACTCGCTGTTGACGCTCGAAGCCTATGCGAAGGTGCGCCGGCAAGAACATGCACGTGTGATCGCACACAAGAAGCGCCGTGCGGTGTCGCTCGGCAATCACTTGCGCTTCCTGTTCGAGGACGAGACGACGATCCGCTATCAGATCCACGAGATGCTGCACATCGAGAAGATCTTCGACGAGGCGGGCATCTCGGGCGAGCTCGAAGCATATCTGCCGCTCGTACCCGACGGCAGCAATTTCAAAGCGACGATGCAGATCGAATACGAAAACGAAAAGGAGCGACGCGCGGCGCTGGCACGGCTCATCGGCATCGAAGATTGTGTATTCCTCGTCGTCGGCGATGAGACGCCCGTCTATGCGATTGCCGATGAAGATCTCGAGCGCGACACGGACGAGAAGACTTCCGCCGTGCACTTCGTGCGCTTCGAGCTGAGCGACGCGATGAAGGCGAAGCTCAAGGCGGGCGCGCCGCTGTCGATCGGATGCGACCATCCTAACTATCCGGTACAAACGATGCGGATCGACCCGGACGTCGCAGCGTCGCTCGCGAGCGACCTGGACTGAGCGGGCGAGCCAGTCCGGCACGCAGCCGACGGAGCTGGCATCGATCGCATTCAATCATTTATGAGATTGCGTGCAATGAAAAGTATAACGATTGAAAAAGGATTTAATTGCCGATCAATAAACAATTTGTCACGTATTTTCCATTTATTTACCGATGTTGCAACGACGTCGGAAAATGCTGCCGCACAGGGTCGGAGCTTGCGTCGTAGCCCGTTTGCAATGTATTTTTCACATTCCATTCAGCCTTTATGGGCGGGGCTTTCGAGCTGATCTAAATAAAAACATCATAAAAATAGAAATGAAATGCTGACCCTGCTTGACTACTATCTTGTTTCAGTGAGTAACATGACGCCGTTGTCATATTGAGATAAACCCTGATGATGGTATGCTTCATGCACAAAAAATATCGCATACGAGTGAGACAGTGGTTCGTGCGTCATCGTCGGGAGTCACGGCACCTTGTTTGTGCTTAGCGAACCGGCGTGCACAACCGAATAGCGTCCATGTGCAACCTGGCCGCGGTTGCGAGTGCGATTCGCTCGCGACCGTGCCGCCAATCGCAGCCCGGCCTGGCTGTGTGGAGAGATCTATGTTCTTCGATGAGCTAAACGATGAAGAGTGGGCCCGTCTGTCGACGTTGATCGCCGATGAACCCATCCGGCTGAACCGACGAGGCCGGCCGCGCGCAGAGAATCGGGTCGTCGCGAACGCGGTGCTTTGGATTCTTACCACGGGCGACCCGTGGTCGAAGCTGCCCGGCCGTTATCCATCCGGCCCGACGTGCCGACGCCGCTTCGAAGAATGGCTCGCGAGCGGTACGCTCGGCGAGATGGTGAAAGTGCTATCGGAAGAAAGCGGCCGTGCGTTCGCGTATGTGCCGCCGCCGCCGGAGCCTGTCGCGCTCGTTCGGCGTGCGGAGCCGCCCGCCGATTGCGATCGCCTGCGCGGGGTGTTCTGGCAAAACCCCGAGTCGTGGCAATTGCCGGTCGCTCAAGCCAGCGTTTGCCGTTCGGGCACGGGCGTGAACGTCAGACGCTTCACGAGCGACGAGGAGGGAGGCGAGCATCGCGACGTCGAGGCGTCGCATCACCACGGCTTCACGGCGCCGGGCGCGTCCGTACGCGACCATGGACATGGCAGGCCGCATCCCGCGTCGTTCAGCTTCGGGATGCATGCACCGCAAACCGAAACCTATCGCGGCTATACCGTGTACGGTATCGCGCAGCCCGTGCAGAACCTGATGTATCGGGCATGGGCCGAGATCGTGCAGGACGATCGGCGCGTCGAGCGTTCGGGACTCATTGGCCCGCGTTTCACGGATGCCGAATCGGCGGAGCAGTACGCGCTCGATTGGGCGCGCCAGTGGATTGACCGCCAATGCGCGGGCGGGCGGAATGCACGCGAGGCGCCGGCGCCTGCTGCCGAGCAGGCGAGCAAATCGGTGCCGACGATCGCCGGGCTGTCCGCGCTCGCGCTGGCCGAGACCAATATCAAGCACTTCGCGGCCGAACGGCGCCGCGCACTCGCAGACGGACGCGGCGATGCACCGCAAGTGCAGGTCGACCGGCGCGAGTACGCGTATCGCGTCGGTTGAATGCGGTCGTGCCGTTCGCCACGCGGCCTGCTTGCGCGCGGGCCGCGTGGCCGCTGCGGTGCGGCCGTTCCGTCAGTGTCGTCCATAGTTGTCTTCGAAGCGGACGATGTCGTCTTCCCCGAGATACGAGCCCGATTGCACTTCGATCAGTTCGAGCGGCATCTTGCCGGGATTCTCGAGCCGGTGCGATACGCCGAGCGGAATGTAGGTCGACTCGTTCTCCGACAGCAGGAATGTCTCGTCGCCGCGCGTGATTCGCGCGGTGCCGCGCACGACGATCCAGTGCTCGGCGCGGTGATGATGCATCTGCAGCGACAGGCGCGCGCCCGGCTTGACGACGATCCGCTTCACCTGGAAGCGCTCGCCGCTGTCGACCGAATCGTAGTTTCCCCACGGGCGATGCACCTTGCGGTGGTCGGACGCTTCCGGGCCGGACTCCGCCTTCAGGCGTCCGACGATTTTCTTTACGTCCTGCACGTGCGCGCGATCGGCGACTAGGATTGCATCGGGCGTTTCGACGACGACGAGATTCTGCGTGCCGACGCAGGCGATCAGGCGTCCTTCCGAATGCGCGAACGTCGACGACGCTTGCTCGAAGCATACGCGGCCACGCGCGACGTTGCCGTCGTCGTCCTTGTCGCTGATCTGCCAGAGCGCGTCCCACGAGCCGACGTCGGACCAGCCGGCGTCGAGCGGCACGACGACGCATTCGCAGACGGCGGGCAGGTTCGAAAGCGGTTCCATCACCGCATAGTCGATCGAGTTCGACGGCGACGCGGCGAAACTGTCGCGATCGACGCGGAAGAACGGACCGTCATCGCTGCCGAGCGCGACCGCGCGCGCGCATGCTTCGTGGATCGCGGGCTGGAAGTGGCGAATCGCCTTCAGCCATACCGATGCGCGGACGATGAAGATGCCGCTGTTCCACCAGTATTCGCCCGAGGCGACATATTGCTGGGCGAGTTCCAGGTGCGGCTTCTCGACGAAGCGGTCGAGCTTCCTGACCGCGACGCCGGGTTCCGCGTCGCTCGCGCCCGCGCCGACGCGGATGTAGCCGTAGCCCGTCTCGGCGTGCGTCGGCACGATGCCGAGCGTCGCGATCATGCCTTGTTCGGCGTAGCGCACGCCGGCTGCGACCGCTTGCTGGAAACGCGCGACGTCGGCGACCGCGTGGTCGGCCGGCATTACGGTCAGCACCGGGTCGTCGCTGTCCGCGACCGCGCGTAGCGCGGCGATCGTCAGCGCCGGCGCGGTGTCGCGGCCGAGCGGCTCGAGCACGAGCGTCGCGTCCTTGCCCGCGAGTCGCAGTTGCTCGGCGGTCGTGAAGCGGTGTTCTTCTCCGCACACGATGATCATTCGTTCGGATACCGGATGACTGGTCGACAGACCGTCGAGGCGGCGCGCGGTCGATTGCAGCAGCGACTCGTCGCCGAGCAGATTGATCAATTGTTTCGGATGGCGCTCGCGCGACATCGGCCAGAGCCGCGTGCCCGAGCCTCCGGCCAGCACGACGGGTTGCACGGAAAGGTGCGTGCCGGCGGCGACGCAAGCGGGACGGGCGTCGGTGGCGAGCGTGGTGTTCATGATGACACTCCTCGAGTACAAGACTGTCCCGACGTTGTAGCACGACGTAAATCGACAATAAAAGAATCGTGCGGACACGCTCGATTGGCAGCTTGCTGTCGTGAGGTGCACGCAAATTGCATGGGATGCGTGCGAAGTAATGAATAAAAAATTAAAAAAATATTGGGTTCCAACCCGTCAAAGCCTTGTAGGTAAAGGCTTTCGGCGGCATGTTCGTCTCTTCTGGTTGTCTATCGAGGTGATTGCTTCGGCAAAATATTCTGATTGATTATCGTCGTGTCCCTGAAAAAATTTCCGATTATTTTTAGAAATACTTGTGCGCTTGCGGGAGGGATTTTCTTCCCGGTTCAATAACGGCATGCAATGTTTAAATCGGATGCACATCGACGGGATGTGTGCGGCCGGTTTCCGTCTCACGAGGAAGAACCATGCTGAGCGTACTGGCTAGGATGATCGATATCGCGATGGCCGTGGCAGGCGCATTGATCGCCGCCATGATTCATCGCGGCGGCTTCGTGTGGCTCGACGACCTGCGGCGCACCGTCGTCGTGTTCGACTGCATGCTCGTCATCGTGTTCTTCCCGGCGTTCGGCATTTACCAGTCGTGGCGCGGCAAGCCGGTGTTCGGGCTTATGTGGCGCGTGTCGGTCGCGTGGCTCGTCGTCGAGCTGGCGGGAATCCTGATGAGCTTCAGCGTCCATCACGCGGGCGCTCTGTCGCGCCTGTGGCTCGGCTACTGGGCGATGACGACGATCACGCTGCTCGTCGCATCGAAGGCCGGCGTGTACGCGGTGCTGCGGCAACTGCGGCGCGGCGGCTTCAATCACAAGTCGGTCGCGATCGTCGGCAGCGCGGACGCGACCGCGACGAAGCGCCTCGTCGCCCACATGCGAGCGCGTCCGGATGCGGGTTTCAATCCAGTGTGCATCTACGACGGACGCAGCGACGCGGCGACGGCCGAACTCGACGGCATCGCGATCGAGCGCCGCTTCGGCGACCTCGTGCGCCGTGTGCGCAGCCGCGAGATCGGCGAGCTGTGGCTCGTGCTGCCGCTTTCCGAGGAGCCGCAGATTCACCGGATCGTCACCGAGTTCAGAAACGATTTCGTCAACATTCGATTCGTGCCGGACGTGCGCAGCCTGTCGTTTTTCAATCAGGAAGTCATCGAACTGCTCGGCGTGCCCGCGATCAATCTCGCCGCGTCGCCGATCGGCGACGTTCGGATCCTGCCGAAGTTCGTGTTTGACCGGCTGTTCGCGCTTGCTGCGCTCGCGATGCTGGCGCCCGCGATGCTCGTGATCGCGGCGCTCGTCAAGCTGACGTCGCCCGGCCCGGTGTTCTTCCGGCAAAAGCGCAAGGGCATCGACGGCAACGAATTCGAGATCTACAAGTTCCGTTCGATGAAGGTGCATCACGAGGCGGAGGGGAAGGTCACGCAGGCGAGGAAGAACGATTCGCGCGTGACGTCCGTCGGTCGCTTCCTGCGCCGCACGAGCCTCGACGAACTGCCGCAGTTCATCAACGTGCTGAAGGGCGAGATGTCGGTGGTCGGTCCGCGTCCGCATGCGCTCGAGCACGACGACATCTACAAGGATCTCGTCAAGGGCTACATGTTCCGCTACCGGATCAAGCCGGGCATCACGGGCTGGGCGCAGATCAACGGCTTTCGCGGCGAAACCGATCGCATCGAGAAGATGATGGGCCGCGTGAAACTCGATCTGTACTACATGCAGAACTGGTCGTTCTGGCTCGACATCAAGATCGTCGCGCTGACGCTGTGGAAGGGCTTCACCGGCAGCAACGCGTACTGAGCGCGGCAACGCGTTTCCGACTCACTGGGTAAGAGGTTCGACAGATGAATCTGACTATCATCGGCAGCGGTTATGTGGGGCTCGTCACGGGCGCTTGTCTCGCCGACATCGGCCACGATGTGTTCTGTCTCGACGTCGATCGGAAAAAGATCGACGTACTGAACGGCGGCGGCGTGCCGATACACGAGCCGGGCCTTGCCGAGATCATCGCGCGCAATCGCGCGGCGGGCCGGCTGCAGTTCTCGACCGATGTCGAGGCGGCCGTCGCGCACGGCGACGTGCAATTCATCGCGGTCGGCACGCCGCCCGACGAGGACGGCTCTGCGGATCTCCAATACGTGCTCGCGGCCGCGCGGAACATCGGCCGCTACATGAAGGGCTTCAAGGTGATCGTCGACAAGTCGACGGTGCCCGTCGGCACGGCCGAGCGCGTGCGCGCGGCGGTCGCCGACGAACTGAAGGCGCGCGGCGACGACTCGATGTTCTCGGTCGTGTCGAATCCGGAGTTCCTGAAGGAAGGCGCGGCGGTCGAGGACTTCACGCGGCCGGATCGGATCGTGATCGGCTGTGACGACGACGTGCCCGGCGAGCGCGCGCGCGAGCTGATGAAGAAGCTCTATGCGCCGTTCAACCGCAATCACGAGCGCACGCTGTACATGGACGTGCGCTCGGCGGAGTTCACGAAATACGCGGCGAACGCGATGCTCGCGACGCGCATCTCGTTCATGAACGAGCTCGCGAATCTGGCGGACCGCTTCGGCGCCGACATCGAAGCAGTGCGGCGCGGGATCGGCTCCGATCCGCGGATCGGCTATCACTTCTTGTATGCGGGCTGCGGCTATGGCGGCTCCTGCTTTCCGAAGGACGTCGAAGCGTTGATCCGCACGGCGGCCGAGCACGGGCAGGCGCTGCGCGTGCTGCAGGCGGTGTCGGCCGTCAACGACGAACAGAAACGCGTGCTCGCGCAGAAGGTCGTCGCGCGTTTCGGCGAGGACCTGACCGGCCTTCGCTTCGGCGTCTGGGGTCTCGCATTCAAGCCGAACACCGACGACATGCGCGAAGCGCCGAGCCGCGCGCTGATCGCCGAGTTGCTGTCGCGCGGCGCTCACGTCACTGCGTACGACCCGGTCGCACAGGCGGAAGCGCAGCGTGTGCTCGCGCTCGACTTGGGCGATCGTCAGGACGCGCTCGCGCGACTAGCGTTTGCCGACGACGAGGCGCAAGTCGCGCAGGACGCGGACGCGCTCGTGATCGTCACCGAATGGAAGGCGTTCAAGAGCCCGGATTTCGTCGCGCTCGGCAAGCGCTGGAAAACACCCGTGATTTTCGACGGACGCAACCTGTACGAGCCGATCGCGATGCGCGAGCTCGGCATCGAGTATTACCCGATCGGACGGCCGGGCGCCGCATCGCGCGCGGCGGCGAGCGACAAGCGCGCCGCGCGCGCCAGAGCGTGAGTGACAACGCGAGTTCGACCATGTTCCGCAATATTCTGATCGTATGCCATGCGAACGTGTGCCGAAGCCCGGCCGCGGAGCTGCTGTTCAAGTCGATGGCGTCGCGCGCCGCGCTCGCATTCCACTCGGCGGGCATCGATGCGAACGACGGCGACGGCATCGATCCGACGATGTCGCGCCTGTTGGCGGAGCGCGGCGTCGACGCCGCGCCGCACCGTTCGCGGCGCTTGAATCGAGCGCTCATGCGTGCGGCGGATCTCGTTCTCGTCACCGAGCGCCGGCAGATCGCCGACGTCGAATCGCTCGATCCGGTCGCGCGCGGCAAGGTGCATCTGCTCGGCAAATGGGAGGACACCGAGATCGCCGATCCCTACGGCGGTCCCGAGGTCGATTATCGACAGAGCTACACATTGATCGAACGTCTGGTTCAAGGATGGTTGCAAAAGATATGCTGAATCGTTCGCTTAAACCCATGGCGCTCGCCGTCGCGTTCGCATCGTTGCTGCAGGCGTGCTCAATGGCGCCAGGCAACTATATGGATACGTCGCGCCTCGAAGACAAGGATGCGCAACCGACCGAGCACTACAACGTGCAGCTCATCACCGCGCAGCTGGTCGTTTCGCAGGCCGAAGCGCAGCGCAAGGATCAGCCGCTGCCGCCGTCGAACTACACCGATCCGGCGCAGTACGTGTACCGGATCGCGCCGCAGGACATTCTCGGCGTCACCGTCTGGGATCACCCAGAGCTGACGACGCCGCAAGGTCAGTCGTTCTCGAGCGGCGGCAACACGACGCAGACGGTCGCGGGCGCGCTGCAGCAACCGTATACGAATGCACTGCCCGGACAGGCCGATCCGTACGGGCAGACGGTGGGCGCGGACGGCACGATCTACTTTCCGTTCGTCGGCCGCCTTCGGGCGGTCGGCAAGACGGTTGGCCAGGTGCGCGACGAACTCTCCGCGCGGCTCGCGCGCTACGTGAAGAACCCGCAGGTCGACGTGCGCGTGCTGTCGTACCGCAGTCAGAAGGTGCAGGTGACGGGCGAAGTGAAGACGCCCGGTCCGCTCGCGATCACCGACGTGCCGATCACGCTCGTCGACGCGATCACGCGCTCGGGCGGCTCGACCAACGAGGCCGACCTGCAGCGGGTGCGCCTCACGCGCGACGGCAAGTTCTACCAGCTCGACGCGAATGGAATGCTCGATCGCGGCGACGTCACGCAGAACGTGATGCTGCAGCCGGGCGATATCGTCAACGTGCCGGACCGCAGCGACAGCCGCGTGTTCGTGATGGGCGAAGTGAAGACGCCCGCGACGGTGCCGATGCTCAAGGGCCGCCTGACGATCGCCGATGCGCTGACGGCAGGCGGCGGAATTCTCGATACCGACGCGAACCCGCGCCAGATTTACGTGCTGCGCGACCTGAAGGACAAACCGAATACGCCCGACATCTTCCGTCTCGACATGACGCAGCCAGACGCGCTGATGCTGTCGAGCCGCTTTCAGCTGAAGCCGCTCGATGTCGTCTATGTCGGCACGACCGAGTCGGTGCGCTTCAACCGTCTGCTCCAGCAGGTGTTTCCGACGATCCAGTCGATTTATTACATGAAGCAGATCACGCGCTGATCGGTCCCGGGCCGTCGCGCGCGGCCCGCCTCAACCTCAAGCGGGAATGCATGGTGAATACGCAAGCGAAACATCCTTATGCCGACCTCGTGGTGAAGACCGACGAGGAAGACGTCGTCCTGGGCCAGTTGATCCAGGTGATTCTCGACGATATCTGGCTGCTTCTCGGCATCGCGCTTTTCGTGATCGCGCTCGCCGGGCTCTACTGCTATGTCGCGAAGCCGGTGTATTCGGCCGACGCGCAGGTTCGCGTCGAGGCGAGCGACAACACGTCGCAAGCGCTCACGCAGACGCAGACGGGCGCCGTCATCAACAGCGGCCCGGCGACGCCGCCGACCGATGCGGAAATCGAGATCATCAAGAGCCGCGGCGTCGTCGCGCCGGTCGTCGAGCAGTTCAAGCTGAACTCGTCGGTCACGCCGGACACATTTCCGATTCTCGGCGCGATCGCCGCGCGGCTCGCGACGCCGGGGCAACTGGCGAAGCCGTGGCTCGGGCTGTCGTCGTATGCATGGGGCGGCGAGGAGGCGGACGTCGATTCGATCAATGTGACGCCCGCGCTCGAAGGCAAGAAGCTGACGCTGACGGCAGGCGCGGGAGGCGACTACTCGCTCGCCGATCCGGACGGCAACCTGCTGTTGCGCGGCAAGGTTGGCGAGAATGAGCAGGGTGGCGGTGCGACGATCAGCGTGTCGAAGCTCGTCGCGCGCCCCGGCACGCGCTTCACGGTGATCCGGCAGAACGATCTCGATGCGATCACCGGATTCCAGTCGGCGATTCAAGTGGCCGAGCAGGGCAAGCAGACGGGCGTGATCCAGATCTCGCTAGAAGGAAAGGATCCCGAGCTAACTGCGCTGATCGCAAACGCGCTTGCGCAGTCGTACCTGCACCAGCACATCACGAGCAAGCAGGCCGAAGCGACGAAAATGCTCGAATTCCTGAAGAATGAGGAGCCGCGCCTGAAATCGGACCTCGAGCGCGCGGAGGCGGAGCTCACCGAATATCAGCGCACGTCGGGCTCGATCAACGCGAGCGACGAAGCGAAGGTCTATCTCGAAGGCAGTGTCCAGTACGAGCAGCAGATCGCCGCGCAGCGGCTGCAGCTCGCGGCGCTCTCGCAGCGCTACACGGAAGAGCATCCGCTCGTCGTCGCGGCGAAGCAGCAGCTCGCGCAGCTCGAGGCGGAGCGCGCGAAGTACGACGGCAAGTTCCGCGGGTTGCCGGCGACCGAAGTGAAGGCGGTCGCGCTGCAGCGCAACGCGAAGGTCGCGGAAGACATCTACGTGCTGCTGCTCAATCGCGTACAGGAGCTGTCGGTGCAGAAGGCCGGCACGGGCGGCAACATCCGCCTCGTCGACGCGGCGCTGCGCCCGGGCGTGCCGGTGAAGCCGAAGAAGGTGCTGATCCTGTCGGCGGCGACGCTGCTCGGCCTGATCCTCGGCACGAGCGTCGTGTTCATGCGCCGCAACCTGTTCCATGGCATCGAGGATCCGGATCGCGTCGAGCGCGTATTCAACCTGCCACTGTACGGCCTCGTACCGGTGAGCGCCGAGCAGACGCGCTTCGACGCCGCCGACAAGGGCAATCGCGTGCGGCCGATCCTCGCATGTGCGCGGCCGAAGGATCCGAGCGTCGAAAGCCTGCGCAGCCTGCGCACCGCGATGCAGTTCGCGCTGATGAACGCAAAGAATCGCGTGGTCGTGCTGACGAGCCCGACGCCCGGCGTCGGCAAGAGCTTCCTCGCCGTCAACCTCGCCTCGCTCGTCGCACATTCGGGCAAGCGCGTGCTGCTGATCGACGCCGACATGCGGCGCGGTTCGCTCGATCACTATTTCGGCACAGGCGTGAAGAACGGTCTGTCGGAACTGCTGAGCGATCAGGCCGCGCTCGGAGAGGCGATCCGCGATACGTCGGTGCCGGGGCTGTCGTTCATCCCGTCGGGCTCGCGTCCGCCGAATCCGTCGGAACTGCTGATGTCGCCGCGACTGTCTCAATACCTCGACGGCCTCGCGAAGCGCTATGACGCGGTGATCGTCGATTCGCCGCCGATCTTAGCCGTCACCGACGCGACGATCTTCGGCGAGCTCGCCGGCTCGACGTTCCTCGTGCTGCGCTCCGGCATGCATACCGAGGGCGAGATCGGCGATGCGATCAAGCGACTGCGTACCGCGGGCGTGCAGTTGCAAGGCGGGATCTTCAACGGCGTGCCGGCGCGCACCCGCGGCTACGGTCGCGGCTATGCGGCCGTGCACGAATATCTGAGCGCGTGACGCGGACCCTGCTTCGATCGACGAGGTGACGATGAAAATTTCCGTACTCGTGCCGACTTACCGGCGTCCCGCGGATCTCGCGCGCTGCCTGATCGCGTTGCAGCGGCAGCGCGTGGCGCCCGAAGAAGTGATCGTCGTCGCGCGCCCCGACGACGATGCGACCCACGAGCGGCTCGCCGATCCGGGCGTATGCGGCGCGCTTGCACTGCGGATCGTCACGGTCGACGTACCGGGGCAAGTGGCGGCGCTCAATCGCGGCCTCGACGCCGCGCGCGGCGACGTGATCGCGATCACCGACGACGATGCCGCGCCGCGCGTCGACTGGCTAGAACGGATCGGCGCGATATTTGACGCCGATCCGCGCGTCGGCGCGGTGGGCGGCCGCGACTGGGTGCACGAGAAAGGCCGGCTGCTCGACGGCGAGCAGGCGCTCGTCGGCCGGCTCACCGTGTCGGGCAAGATCATCGGCAATCACCATCTGGGCGTCGGCGGCGCACGCGAAGTCGACACGCTGAAGGGCGCGAACATGAGCTATCGCCGCGCGGCGATCGAAGGGCTGCGCTTCGACATGCGTCTGCGCGGCGCGGGAGCGCAGACACACAACGACACGTTGTTCAGCATGTGCGTGAAGCGCGCGGGCTGGAAGCTCGTCTACGACCCGGCCGTCGCAGTGGACCATTATCCGGCCGAGCGCTTCGACGACGATCGGCGCGACGCCGCGTCGATGGCCGCGCTGTCGAACGCCGCGTACAACCTGCATCTGACCTTGCGCGAGCATCTGCCGCCCATGCGGCGCGTGATCGCGTGGTGGTGGTGGACGCTCGTCGGCACGCGCGCGTATCCGGGCTTCGTGCATGTCGTGCTGACCGTCGCCGCGAAGAACGGCGCGAGCATGCGCGTGCGTTGGCGCGCGGTGCGGCGCGGTGCGCACGATGCGCGGCGCATGGCGTCCGAGCCGCATGTCGGCGCCGCGCGATGAGCGACGCATTGCAGATTCATTTGATTCGGGCTGGAGTTTTCGCATGACCGCCGCAAAGGTTCACGTTCATCTGTTTTACGGCGCCGATCCGCGCACCTATCGCAACGGCGACGAAATCGGCTGCCTGTATGGCTATCACCATGCGGAGTCCGAAGAGTTCGCACTGACGTATTCGCACGACGCGCGCGAGAGCCGGCTCGTCGGCGTCGGCCGCCGCGCGCTGAAATACGTGCTCGGCTTCGATCTGATGCATGCGTGGCGCAACCGGGCCGCGCTGCTCGATTCGGATGTGATCTGGACGCACACCGAGCATGAGCATCTCGCGGCGTCACTCGTGCTGAAGCTGTCGGGCGCGCGCGGCGCGAAGCCGCTGCTGCTTGCGCAAAGCGTGTGGCTTCTCGACAAGTGGCCCGGCTATGGCGCGGTGCGCCGCTGGGCATATCGGAAGCTGCTCGGCCGCGCGGACGTGCTGACGACGCTTGCGCGCGACAACGCCGAACTGTGCCGCCGCTATCTGCGGCGCGATGCGTTGCAGGTGTATTACGGGCTGAACACGCAGGATTTCCCGATGCGCATGCCGGACGCATGGTCGCCGCATCGGCCGCTGCGCATCGCGGCGATCGGCAACGATCGCGATCGCGACTGGAAGACGTTCGTCACTGCGTTCGGCGGCGACGCGCGCTATGACGTGCGTCTCGCGACGCGTCGCCGGATTCCGCGTGCGCTGCATGCGCCGAACGTCGAGATCGCATCCGTGTCGGGCATCGCGAGGCAGCGCGAACTATACGACTGGGCGGACCTGATCGTCGTGCCGCTGCGACCGAATCACCACGCGTCGGGCATCACGGTGATGCTCGAGGCGGCGGCGGCCGGCAAGCCGATGATCGTCAGCGACGTCGGCGGGCTGCGCGATTATTTCCCTCACGGCACGGCGACCTACGTGCAGCCGTTCGACGTGAGCGCGCTGCGACGCGCGGCCGACGCGCTCGCCGCGCGGCCCGATCAGGCGCTCGCACGCGCGCAGGCGGCCGCACGTCGGCTGCAGGAAAGCGATCTGACGACGCAGCAATTCGCCGCGCAGCACATGCGGATCACGCGCGATCTGTTGACGCGCCGCCGTGCGCATGCGGCGGCGAAGGCTGCACTGCCGTTCGCGGATTCGCGTTCGCGCTCGAACGGATGAGGGCGGCGACGATGAGCGTGACGACCCTATCCCTTCCCGCATCCGGCCGGGTCGCGAGCCGGCGAAAGTTACTGAGCGATCCGAAGCATTGGGTCGCGCAGGTGGGCTTGTGGTCCGTCACCGCACTGCTGATCGCCGCGCATCAGGGCGCGATCTTGACGTATGGTTTTCCGTGCCTCGCGATCGCGGCCGGCTTGTGGCTGTATTTCACGAGTCCGGCGCGCTATGTCGGCTTCATGTGGTGGATGTGGTTCCTGAGTCCCGAGGTGCGACGCCTCGCCGACTGGTCGAAGGGGGCGTATACGCCGACGAGCCTGATCCAGATCGCGCCGCTCGCGGTCACGATGATCGCGGGGTTCGGCTTGCTGCGCCATTACAGGGTGCTCGCCGAGCGGCGCGGATTGCCAGTGCTGCTGATCCTGTCCGGCCTGACGTACGCGTTTCTCGTCGGCGTCGTGTCGAGCGGGCCGCTTGCCGCCATCTACGACCTCGCGAACTGGCTCTACCCGGTGCTGATCGGCTTTCACATCGTAGTGAATTCGCGCGACTACCCTGAGTATCGCAAGGTGATTCTGTCGACGTTCGTCTGGGGAATGCTCGTGATGGGCATTTACGGCATCGTGCAGTTCTTCGTGATGCCGAAGTGGGACGTGCTGTGGATGGTCGGCGCGCAGATGAGTTCGCAGGGCGATCCGGCGCCGTATGGCGTGCGTGTGTTCAGCACGATGAATTCGTCGGGGCCGTTCGCGTTCGCGATGATGGGCGCGCTCGTGTTCATGATCGCCGCGACCGGGCGCGTGCGCTGGATTGCGGGCGCGGCCGGCTTCATCTCGTTCTGCCTGTGTCTCGTGCGATCGACATGGGGCGGCTGGGTGATCGCGCTCGTGATCCAGCTCGCGAAATCGAGCAATCGCGTGCGCGTGCGGATCGTCGGCAGCGCGATCGTGCTGGCCGCGCTGTGCGTGCCGCTCTTGACCGTCGGTCCCGTCGCGGACCGCCTCGGCCAGCGCCTGCAATCGATCACGAACCTGAAGGATGACCGCAGCTATGACGATCGCAACAAGTTCTATGCGACGTTCGCGCAGACCGCGTTTACCGACGTCGCGGGCGAAGGGCTCGGCGCGACCGGCGCGTCGACGAAGTTGTCGAGCAGCAACGGCGATCTCGGCAAATACGGCAGCTTCGACAGCGGCGTGATGAACGTGCCGTTCGTGCTCGGCTGGCCCGGCACGCTGCTCTATCTGTTCGGGCTCGTGTGGCTGCTCGGCCGCGTGCTGCGCGCGTCGTTCCGGCTGCGCCGCGACAAGTTCGTCGCCGCGTGCCTGAGTCTCAGTTTGTCTGTCTTCGCGATGCTCGTCTTCACCAATTCGTTCATCGGCACGGGAGGGCTGTTGCTGTTCATGAGCATATTTTCGATCTTGTCCGCGGCGCATTGGCAAAAGCAACAGCGCGCGAGCGCCGCGCGTTTTCCGGGAGCCGACCAGTGAGAATCGTCATCGTCACGCACGTCGTGCGGCATAACGACGGCCAGGGACGCGTCAATTACGAGATCGCGCGAGCGGCGCTCGAGGAGAACTATCAGGTGACGCTCGTCGCGTCGCATGTCGCACCGGAACTGCTCGCGGATGCGCGCGTGCGCTGGATTCCGGTGAAGGTGGGCCGCTTCTGGCCGTCGCACCTCGTCAAGCAGCAGGTGTTCGCGATCAAGAGCGGGTGGTGGCTGCGCAACCATCGCGATACGTACGACGTGCTGCACGTCAACGGCTTCATCTCATGGGTGCGCGCCGACGTGAATACCGCGCACTTCGTCCACGGCGGCTGGTTCGCGAGCCCCTACTACCCGTTCGGCTTGTCGAAGGGGCTGTGGTCCGCGTATCAGTACCTCTATACGCGAACGAATGCGCTGCTCGAACGCTGGGCGTACCGCCGCTCGCGCGCGATCACGGCCGTGTCGCGGAAGGTGGCCGACGAGATCGAGCGGATCGGCATCGACGGCGACCGGATCGGCGTGATCTACAACGGCGTCGACACGCAGGCGTTCGCGAACGCGGCGCCTGATCGCATTGCATTCGGTTTGCCATCCGAACCATTCATGCTGCTGTTCGTCGGCGATCTGCGCACGCCGCGCAAGAACCTCGGCACCGTGCTGAAGGCGCTGACGCGGCTGCCGCCGGACGTGCATCTCGCAGTCGCGGGGTACTTGCCCGGCAGCCCGTATCCGGACGAGGCGCGTACGCTCAAGATCGATTCGCGCGTGCATTTCCTCGGGCTTGTCAAGAACATGCCGACACTGATGTCGTCCGTCGATGCGTATGTGTTTCCTTCGCGCTACGAAGCAATGAGCCTGTCGCTGCTCGAAGCGATGGCGGCGGGGCTGCCTGTCGTGACCGCCCACACCGCGGGCGGCGCGGAGATCATCACGCAGGACTGCGGGATCGTGCTCGACGATCCCGACGATCCGGCCGCGCTCGCGCAGGCGATCGAACGCCTTGCGCGCTCGCGCGAAGCGTGCCGCGCGATGGGCGAGGCGGCGCGCAAGCTGATGGAGGGATTCGGGTGGGCGCGCATGGGCGCGCAATACATCGCGCTGTATCGGCGGCTGCGCCATTCGTCGCAGTCGCCGTCGCTCGCCAGCGCCGAGCATGCCGTGACGCAGGAGCCATTGTAATGAAGCACACCGTAACGTCGATCAAGTCACTGCAAATCGGCATGCATTGGTTTCCCGAACGCGCGGGCGGGCTCGATCGCATGTATTACGCGCTCGTCGGCGCGCTGCCTGGCGCGGGCGTCGCGGTGCGCGGCGTCGTCGCGGGCTCCGAGCGCGTCGCGGCCGACACGGGGGGCGCGATCCGCGGCTTCGGTCCGGCGACGTCGTCGCTGCCGCGCCGGATGATCGCCGCGCGCCACGCGCTGCGCGACGTGGTTCGGATCGAGCGGCCGGACGTCGTGTCGTCGCATTTCGCGCTGTACACGTTCCCCGGTCTCGACGTGACGCGCGGCATTCCGCAGGTGTCGCATTTCCAGGGACCGTGGGCGGACGAGAGTCACGTCGAAGGCGCGGATTCGCTCGGGCAGAAGGTCAAGCACCGGCTCGAACAGGCGGTCTATGCGCGCTCGCTGCGGCTCATCGTGCTGTCGAACGCATTCGGCCAGATTCTCACGTCGCGCTACAACGTCGATCCGGACCGCGTGCGCGTCGTGCCGGGTTGCGTCGACACCGCGCAATTCGATCTGCCGATGACGTCCGCCGACGCGCGCCGCAAGCTGCAACTGCCGCAGGACCGGCCGATCGTGCTCGCGGTGCGGCGGCTCGTGCGGCGCATGGGGCTCGAGGATCTGATCGACGCGGTGAAGATCGTGCGGCGCCGGCATCCGGACGTCCTCCTGCTGATCGCAGGCAAGGGGCGGCTCGAGGGCGAATTGCAGAAGCGGATCGACGACGCCGGACTGGGCGACAACGTGACGCTGCTCGGCTTCGTGCCGGACAACCATCTGGCCGTGCTGTATCGCGCGGCGACGCTGAGCGTCGTGCCGACCGTCGCGCTCGAAGGGTTCGGCCTCGTCACCGTCGAATCGCTCGCGTCCGGCACGCCGGTGCTCGTGACGCCCGTCGGCGGGTTGCCGGAGGCGGTCGCCGGCTTGTCCGAGGCGCTCGTGTTGCCCGAGATCGGCGCGCGCGCGATCGCGGACGGGCTGACTGCGACGTTGTCGGGCTCGCTCGTTCTGCCGGATGCCGATGCGTGCCGGCAGTATGCGCGCGAGCATTTCGACAACGTGGTGATCGCGCGGCGCGTCGCGGAGGTTTACGAGGAAGCGATTCGGGCAGGAGCGTGATGCGCGGACGCGGCGTTCGGGCGTTCGCCTACCCGCGCGCAATGCGCGGTGCGAGCGGATGGGCCGCACTGCATCGTCGTGGGTTTTCTGGCGAGTTTGGCCGAGGCAGGACGCCGTGTGGCGCAATGCCGCCGGCCGAACGTTTTCGAACGATGTGCGCAGGCGTTGCGCGGGCCGTCGTGCGTTTCCCGTATCGTCGGACCGCTCGAACCGGCGGCCGACTGCGTGCGCCGAAAATTCAGTGCCGATCGCCGCGCCACTGCCCGGGCGCGAGTCCGAACCGTTTCGTGAATGCGTGCGTGAACGCGCTCTGATCGGCGAATCCGACTTCGCCGGCAATATCGGTCAGCGAACGCTTCGGATCCCCTAGCAATACGACAGCGGCGTCGAGCCGCAGCCGTTGCAGATAGCGATGCGGCGTTTCGCCGAAAGCGTCGCAAAAGAGCTGATGGAAACGCCGCATGCCGAAGCCGCAGTGGGCGGCGAGATCGGCGATTCGCAGCGGCTCCGCGAGATGCGCGCGCAGCCAGCGGTCGATCCGCGCGAAGTCGAGCCCGGCGGCCGGCCGCGGCGACGCGCCGCCCAACTCGCCGACGAGCGCACCGCAGAGGCGCGCGGCTGCCTGCCAGTGGAAGCGCCGGACCGACGCGACGTCGACGCGCGGCTCGGGTGCGACGCGCGACGCGAGTTCGCCGACGAGCGTTGTGAGACTCGGATCGATCGGCGTCGTCTTTGCGCGCTCGAACAGCCGCTCGGGCACCGCGAGCGATCCGAGCGGCAGGTCGAGCACCAGTTGGCTGTTGTTGCCGAGCCCCGCGTATTCGTGCCGCGAGCCTGCCGGAATCAGCCAGGCGGAGCGGCAGTCGATCCTTTCGTCGGCGCCGTCGACCGTCATCGTCATCGAGCCGTCGACGCCGAGCACGATCTGATGGAAGTCGTGCACGTCCGACTCCTGCATGGCGCTGTAGCGGCGCAGCGAGAGCGTCGGCGAAGCGAGGCGGGCCATGATGCGGCGACGATCGATGGTCGTCGACAACGGAGCGATGCCGGCGTCAGACGTCGAGCAGCTCGACTTCGAACACGAGCGTCGCGTTCGGCGGAATCACGCCGCCCGCGCCGCGCGCGCCGTAGCCGAGTTGCGGCGGGATCGTCAGACGGCGCACGCCGCCCACCTTCATCCCTTGCACGCCTTCGTCCCAGCCCTTGATGACCATGCCGCCGCCGAGCACGAACGCGAACGGGTCGTTGCGGTCCTTGCTCGAATCGAACTTCTGACCGTCGGTGAGCCAGCCGGTGTAGTGGACGCTCACCGTCTGGCCCGCGCTCGCTTCGGCGCCCGCGCCTTCGGTCAGGTCTTCGTATTTGAGGCCCGATTCGGTAGTGACGACTGCCATGAAATGCTCCTGAAGGAAACGAAATGATCGTTATTGTAGGGGAGCCGCGCGATCTCGGCCGGATTTCCCGGCGCGCGCGGCTTGGCGGATTCGCGCGATGCGGCCGAAAAGCGGTCCGAGATTGCGTTTACGAGACGGGGCAATAGCGGGCACAACTACGCCGAAACGTCCGCCACACCTGGCTCTGCGGCGCGCCTCACGGCGCTTTGCGGCCGCCCGTCGTTTGGAAGGCCGCCACTAACACGCGCCTTGCTTATCCGCGCATCCTCGCCATATTGTTTCAGTTATTAATGTAAAGGTTGGCGGCCGAACTGCGAGCGCGCGGTGGCCGGCGCCGCGTGACTCGGCAGGTGCCGACGGTATGCGGCGGCCGGTGCGCGAGCGACCCGGCGTCGAACCGTCGAATTGCGCGAGCCTTTCGCCGGCGGATGCGACGCCGGCCGGCCTGACCCGCATCGACACGGCCAACGATCGCTCAGATAGGAGACATCGATGAATCAACCCGCGAAGTCGACGGACCCCGTGTTCGTCATGCCCGTGCGCCGCGACCTGCGCTTCCATCTGCCGGTCGAGCGTGCGACGAATTGGCACGGGCAGGGCTCGCAAGTCTCGCATTTCTTCAACGCGCTGTCGCTGCTGTTTCCGGCGGGCGAACGCTTTTTCATGGATTCGGTGCGCAACTACCGCGACCGGATCGACGATCCCGTGCTGAAAAAGCAGGTGCTCGGCTTCATCGGTCAGGAGGCGATGCACACGCGCGAGCACATCGAGTACAACGAACTGATGCAGGCGAACCGCCTGCCCGCACGCAAGCTCGACAAGCGCGTGTGGAAGGTGCTCGGCTGGCTGAAGAAGGTGCTGCCGCATTCGGTGCAACTCGCGCATACGGTCGCGGCCGAGCACTACACGGCGATGCTCGCGAACTGGTTGCTGTCCGATCCGGCCGTGTTCGCCGGCTCGCACGAAGGCTACAAGCAGATGTGGCAGTGGCACGCGCTCGAGGAAACCGAGCACAAGGCAGTGTCGTTCGACGTGTGGAACGCGGTGATGAAGCCTGGTCCGAAGCGTTATCTGATTCGCGTCGGCATTTTTCTCATGACGACGCTGACGTTTTGGCCGACCGTGTTCCTGCTGCATACGCGCCTGATTCGTTCGGACCGCTACGCGGATCATCGCGTGCGCGGCCTCTGGCGCGTGAGCAAGCTGCTGTACGGACCGCGCCACGGGATGTTCCCGAGCATCGCGCGCGAATGGCTGAGCTTCTTCCGGCCGGGCTTCCATCCGTGGGACCACGACAATCGCCATCATCTCAAACGCGTCGACGGCATCGTCGCGGCGACGCAGGCGCGCGACGCGCAGACGCTGCCGCCGATCGATCTCGACCGCGCGAAGCCGGCGTGAGCCGGCGCGATCGGCCGGGCCGTCGCATTTGACAGCGCGCCCGATGGCGCGTCGCCGCCTGCGATGGCCGCGCGGCCATCGCATGTCGCACGGCGCTCGTTTGCGCGTCGTCGGTTTTCCCGGCCGGTTCCGCACGCGCTCGAAGGCAATGAGAAAAATTTCACGAGCGCAGCATTTTTTCTCGTCACGCAGCGAAATTTCGACGCTTGACCTTTGCGCGCGTGGCCGGTCTCGCGCGCTTGTGTCGAAGGACGAACGCATGCGTTTCGCCTCGCGCACGCGTATGCGACGATCGCGGGCACACGCGTGAAGTGATCAGGGATGGGCGACATCGCACGTTGCGAGTTCGGGGTGGTCGATTCATCCGTTGTTTTTCGGTTCGACGAAGCCGTGACCACCCGGCGCAGGCGCGCGATGGCGGCGACGGGAAAGCGCTTTCCGTGATGCGGATTCGCGGCCGGCACAGACTGGCGCGTTCGGCGGCTTCGTGCCGCCATGCCGTTGAATCGGTCTGTCGCCCTTTCGTTTCTCCGTGTCGTCGAGTCATTCGGCGATGCTGCTGCCTGCCGCCGACCTGCCGACCTACCGACCCGCCGATTCGCCGACCCGTCGATTCGTCGACCGCCCAAGCCGCCCACGCAGCTCAACTTGCCCAAAGCCGCTCGTCCGTTCCAAATCGGCCGAAGCTCCACCACCTCACGGCGTTCAGACCGCGCCAACCGCCCCAATCCGCCGCTTATTGGGATCCGCCATCATTTTTCTTGCAATGATCCAAAAATGGACTAATCTTGTTAGTAGATTCATTTTGAGACTAACCGCCATGTCCCATCCCGCTCTGAAGCCGCTCCCGAATCCGCCGGAGGCGACGGTCGCGCAAATGTCGGCGGCCGGCCTGCGTGCATTCTTCAACATCGCGCGCGACTGGGATCTGTCGACCGACGAGCAGATCGTCCTGCTGGGCTCGCCCGGCCGCTCGACGTTCTTCAAATGGAAGGCGTCGCCGCAAACCGCGCGTCTCACGCACGACACGCTCGAGCGCCTGTCGCTCGTGCTCGGCATCTACAAGGCGCTGCAGATCCTGCTGCCGCAGCCGGCCGCGGCGGACGCGTGGGTCAAGCGTCCGAACGACGCCGTGCCGTTCAACGGCAAACGCGCGCTCGACCGGATGCTCGCGGGGAACATCAGCGATCTCGTCGCGGTGCGGCAATATCTCGATGCGACGCGAGGCGGATGGGCGTGAATTTCCCCGAACGGCAGACGAACTGGCCCACCGCGGCGCTTCACTGGATGCCCGCCTATCGCGTGATTCCCACGCGCTTTCCCGCGATCAACCTGTTCGACCGCGTGGCGTCGGCCGAGGATTTCGACGCGCTCTACGCGCTCGAGGCGCTGACCAACGACCGCGTGCGCACCGAAGTCGGCGTGCTCGGTCTCGTGCCGCCCGACGAGCGCCGCTTCGGGCCGGGCTACGGGCCGATCATGGCGGCGTTCACGCACCTGAATCCGAACGGCAGCCGTTTCTCGGACGGCAGCTATGGCGTGTTCTATTGTGCGCACACGCGCAATACGGCGATCGCGGAGACGCGCTACCACGCGTCGCTGTTCCTTGCCGCGACGAAAGAGCTGCCGATGCGTCAGCAGATGCGTCTCTACACGGTGGTCGCGCAAGGCGGGGTCGCCGACGTGCGCGCGTGGCGCGAGCGCGATCCGGCGCTCCTCGATCCCGTCGACTATACGGCCGGCCAGGCATTCGGCCATGCGGTGCGCGACGCGGGCGGCGCGGGCATCGCGTATCCGTCGGTGCGGGATCCGGGCGGCGAGTGTCTCGCGGCGTTCAGGACGACGCTGTTGCGCGATTGTCACCATGCCGCGTATCTCGAATACAACTGGAACGGCGCGTCGATCGACGCGGTGTTCGAGCTGAATCAGGTCGGCTGAGCGCGCGGGCCGGGCACGACGCCGCTCGGCGGCGGCGCGGCGGCGCGCACCGAGGCAGTCGAATCGCGTCAAGGCAGCGGGACGTCGGCCGCGCTCTGGTGGCGTGCGGCCGCGACCGACAGCGACCAGCATTTGCCGCTTTTCGTGTCGAGCAGCGTGAGCCGGCCCGACGGATCGAACGCGCCGGTGTCGATGAAGGTCTGCGCGCCGATGCGCACGACGTCGTGCATCGGCGTGTGCCCGCAGTAGGTGGTCGACAGGCCGTTCTGCCGCGCGGCCGGATCGGTGCGCCCGTACGCGAGCTCGCGGCCCCACAGCAGGCGCGTGATCACGTCCGGCGCGTAGTCGCCGCGGTCGAGGTCGGCATCGCTGCCGAAGAATTCCGCGTGCAGCACGTTGAAGCGCTCGTTGCCGTCGCCGACGACGCGCACGAGCGGCAGCTCGCGCAGCCGCCGTGCGTGGCGTTCGAGCGTCTCGGCGGGCAGATCGACCGCCCAGTCGCCGCCGATGCGCTGCCAGACGCTCATCGGCAGCCTGCCGGCGGCGACCGAGCACAGCACGTCCTCGTGATTGCCGAGCACGCAGTGGAACCACGGGCGGTCGAGCAGCGCGAGCGCCGCCTCCGACTGTGTGCCGCGGTCGACGAGGTCGCCGACCGAGAACAGCCGGTCCCGCGCCGGATCGAAGCGCACGGTGTGCAGCAGCACGCGCAGCGGGTCGACGCAGCCGTGCAGATCGCCGACGACGAAATCGCGGCCGGCATGGTTCGCGGTATGGCGACGGATCAGGGGAGCGGTGTCCATTCGCCCATCTTAGGACACAGCCGCGCTTGGCGCAGCGAGACAACATGACGATAATCGCTGCGACGCGACGCGACGCGACGCGACGCGACGCGACGCGACGGCGTGAACTTTCACTCGACTTTCGAAGATCCCGGCGAGAAACCATGACGTTCTATCCGCAAGTGCTGCGCAATCGCCCGCGCATGGTGATCGCGGTCGCCATCGGCGCCGCGCTCGGCCTGCTGTTCCCTTACCCGCTTCGGCCGTTCGCGCGCATTCTGATCGGCTGGGATTGCACGATCTGGCTGTATCTCGTGCTGATGTGGGTGAGGATGGTACGCGCACATCATTACAAGGTGCGCGAGATCGCGATGCGCGAAGACGAGAGCGCGACGATCGTGCTGACCATCATCTGTTTTGCAACGGTCGCGAGCATCGCCGCGATCGTGCTCGAGCTCGTCAGTGTGAAGAGCGTCGGATTTCGTTCGGGCCTCGGGCACTACGCGGTGACGGGCGCGACGATGTTCGGCGCGTGGTTCCTGATTCCGACGATCTTCACGCTGCACTATGCGCGGCTCTACTATCTGTCGCCGAAGGAAGCGCGCGCGCTATCGTTTCCGGATCGCGAATTCGAGCCCGATTATTGGGATTTCCTGTACTTCTCGTTCACGATCGCGGTCGCGTCGCAGACGTCGGACGTATCGCTGCGCGGCCGGTCGATCCGGCGCGCGGCGCTCGCGCAGTCGATCCTGTCGTTCTATTTCAACATGGCGGTACTCGGGCTGTCGGTCAACGTCGCGGCGGGGCTGCTGAGCTGAAATCGAAGGATCGGACGTTGCATGCTGCGTCAGTCGCGCATTCGCGCATATACCGCGGCGTCCGGGCGATTTTCGTAATATGCAGCCGAATCCTTGCATTTCCCGGATGCGCTGCCGAATCTGCAGCCAGGAGGCTGCATATGAACACATCGACCGATCGTATCGAAAAGCGGATCGTGCTGCACGCGCCGCGCTCGCGGGTGTGGCGCGCGCTGACGAACGCCGATGAGTTCGGCGTGTGGTTTCGCGTCGACCTGACAGGGCAGGCGTTCGAAGCGGGAGCGCGCGTCGAAGGCCGCATCACCTATCCCGGCTATGAGCATCTGGTGCTGCGGACGTGGGTCGAGCGGATCGAGCCGGAACATCGCTTCTCGTATCGCTGGCATCCGGCCGCGGTCGATCCCGCGGTCGACTACTCGCAGGAGACGCCGACGCTCGTCGTGTTCGAGCTCGCCGGCGCCGAAGCCGGCACGCTGCTCACCGTCGTCGAATCGGGCTTCGACAAGCTGCCGATCGAGCGCCGCGCGGACGCGTTCCGGATGAACAGCGGCGGCTGGGACGAGCAGATGAAGAACATCGCCGCGCATGTCGACGCGCGCTGACGGGCGGCCGTCGCGCGCGCCGCTCAAGCGCGCGCAGCTGCGCGATTGCGCGGCGGTGTTCGCCGCGCTCGGCGACGAAACCCGCCTGCGGATCGTCGCCGCGCTGTGCACGGGGGCGGCGCTGTCGATCGCGCAGATTACCGCGGGCACCGACATCACGCGACAGTCGGTCACGCAGCATCTGCAGGTGCTTGCGGAAGCGGGGCTCGTGCGCGACACGAGGGTCGGGCGCGAGCGGCTGTGGCGCTTCGAGCCCGCGCGAATCGACGCGGCGCGGGCGGCGCTGGAAGCGATCGGGCGGCAGTGGGATCAGGCGCTGCTGCGGCTCAGGCAGGCCGTCGAAGAATGACGGCAGCGCCGCTCGCCATGCTTACTCGACGCGTTCGGCGACCGGCATCGCGGCTTCCTCCGCGAGCGACGGGTAATTGGTGAGTTCGCGCGCATCGCCGTCGAACAGCGTCTCGCGCCGATGCGCATTCCACGGCGCATGCTGCCGGATCCGCGCGGGCAGATCCGGATTCGCGACGAACGGACGCCCGAACGCGATCAGGTCGGCCCAGCCTGCGGCGATCGCCTCGCGTGCACGCCCCGCCGTGTATTTGCCCGCGTAGATCATCACGACGCGATAGGCGGCGCGCAGCCGCTGCTTGAACGACACCGGCATGTGCGGCGCGTCGTCCCAGTCGGCTTCGGCGATGTGGATGTAGCCGACGCCGATTTCGTCGAGCAGCTTCGCGGCCGCGGCATACGTCGTCTCGGGATCGGCGTCGACGCAGCCGTTGAGCGTCGTCAGCGGCGCGAGACGGATGCCGACGCGCGCGGCGTCGCCTGTGCCTTCGATCAGCGCGCGCGACGCCACCGAGGAAGCGCAGCGGTTCTCGAGCGAGCCGCCGTATGCGTCGGTTCGCATGTTGGCGTTCGAATCGATCGAGGCGGCCGCTCAGCGCCGTTAGCGCGAGCGCGCCGAGCGTGACCGTGCCTGCGATCCACGGCGTGTGGCCGAGGCCGGCGTGCGCGACGACGAGCCCGCCGAGCGACGAATCGCCCGCGACGCCGAGATTGAATGCGGCGATGTTGAATCCCGATGCGACTTCCGACGATCGAGGCGCGAAGTGCCGCGCCTGCTTGACGCCGTAGTCTTGCAGACCCGGCGCGTTACCGAACGCGACGGCGCCCCAGGCGAACATCGTCGATATCGCGAGCGCCGCGTGGTGGACGGTGAAGGTCAGCGCGAACAGCCCGACCGAGAGCGGCAGGAAGATGCGCTTCAGCGCGCCGACCGGGCGGAGACGATCCGCGAGCTTGCCGCCCCAGACGTTGCCGGCCGCGACCGACACGCCGTAGGCGACGAGCGCGAGACTCGCCTGCGACGGCGTGAAGCCCGCGATCTGCTCGACGAACGGCGCCATGAACGTGAACGCGATCAGCGAGCCGCCATAGCCGATCGCCGTCATCGCATAGACGAGCAGGAGCCGCGGATGCGCGAGCGCACGGGCCCGCTCGACGAGCGGCGCGGGGCGCGCATGCGGGAGGCTGCGCGGGATGAATTCGAGCGCGCCGACGAGCGCGACGCCGCCGAACGTTGCGACGACGACGAACGTCGTGCGCCAGCCGAAGTGCTGGCCGATGAACGTGCCGAGCGGAATGCCGGCGCCGAACGCGACGGTCATTCCGCTGAACATCGTCACGATCGCGCTTGCGGTCTTGTCCTTCGGCACGAACGTCGTCGCGATCACGGAGCCGATCGGGAAGAACACGCCGTGCGCAAGCCCGGTCAGCACGCGTGCGACGATCAGCGGCTCATAGCCGGGCGCGCGCCATGCGACGAGGTTGCCGATCGTGAAGAGCGCCATCAGTGCGGTGAGCAGCGTCTTGCGCGGCACGCGGCCAGTCAATGCGGTCAGCAGCGGCGCGCCGACAGCGACGCTCAGCGCGTAAAGGCTCACGAGCAGCCCGGCGGACGGCAGGCTTACCCAGAGAGCGGCTGCGAAGGTGGGAATCAGGCCGGCATCACGAACGCGGCCGTGCCGATGGCGAAGGCGCTGAGCGTCAGCGCGAGGAGGGCGACGGGCATGATGGCGGTTCCGGCATCGATGGAGGCGAAGCGGAGCGTGCGCCCTTTACTTTTGATGAATAAGCGGTCTATAAGCGAAATACTTTTGATTTGAAATCAAGCATGAAAATCACGCTCGACGAATTGCAGACATTCGCGATCGTGGTCGACACGGGATCGATCACGGCGGCCGTGCAGCAGCTTGATCTGACCGTGTCGGCGACGAGCCGTACGCTCGGCCGGCTCGAGAAGAAGATGCAGGACGCTGCTGCGCCGGACGACGCGTCGTCTGGAACCGACCGAGGAGGGACGCGCATTCCTGCAGAACGCGCGTGCAATCATCGAATCGGTCGAGCGTGCGGAAGAACAGATGGCTGCGCGTCGATGCCGCGACGCCGTTCGTGCTGCATGTCGTCGTGCCGCTCGTAAACGGCTATCGCTCGCGCTATCCCCACGTCGAACTGGAGCTCAACAGCAACGACGAGATCATCGATCTGCTCGAACGCCGCACCGACGTCGCGATCCGGATCGGTCGCCTGAAGGATTCGACGCTGCATAGCCGTGCGATCGGCAGCAGCCGGGTGAGGCTCCTTGCGAGCCCTGAGTATCTGGACGCGCACGGACTCCGCGGCGTGTCGACGACCTCGGCAAGCACGCGCTCCTCGGCTTCAACCAGCCGGAATCGCTGGATCAGTGGCCGGTGCTCGCGTGGGACGGCGAGCCGTACCGGATCGCGCCGGCGCTGACGTCGTCGAGCGGCGAAACGCTCTGGCAACTCGCGCTGCAGGGTGCGGGAATCGCTTGCCTGTCCGGCTTCATGACCGCGGGAGACCCGCGACGAAGGGCGGCTCGTGCAATTGCTTCCACGCCTGACGTGCGAAGTGTTGCAGCCGATTCACGCGGTTTATTACCGCAATACGGCGATCTCGTCACGAGTCGTGTCGTTCGTCGATTATTTGGCTGACGAAATGAAACGCATCGGATTACAACGCGCGTGATGCGAAAATGTCGCGCGTCGAATCGGCAAGCGCATCGAGCCTGTGGCGAGATGCGCTTTCATTCTTTTTTGGCGCGCATTCAATGCGGCGCAGCGCTTTCCAGTCGTGCAAACAAACATAACCGCATGCGAAGCGGCACACTTCGATCCACGTATTTATTTAGATTGCCAAAAAAGACATCAACAAACGCTTAAATAACTACTTCGGCCTTATTCTTCGATCGCGCTGAAATCGTGCAGGTATATTCTGGAAGTGATCTAAGTAATTCCACGGGGAATTTCATCTAGCCTATCAATCAACGAATGCGGCGACGAACGACGCGCATTCGAGCCGACGCCGCACAACACGCACCCGCCTGTTCGATGCGCGCTCGCCGGCGTTGCATCCGAGCGCGGGCGCGCCGCTCCATCGACAGATCGGCGGCGCATCGGCAGAACGATTCGAACAAGCAGTCAGCAGTCTGAGAGAAAGCAGCAAGCAGTCAAACGACGAGGGGCCGGTAGTCGTTGACGAACGGACGTGCATCGCAGGCGCGCATGCAGGGTCGTTCGCTCGTCTGCCGGTGCGCAATGCCGCCTGAATCTCGAAGGTGCCCGTAAAGAGACATCGCAAAGAGGATTCAGTCAGATGGCCAGACACATCGTTCAAGCAATCCAGTCTCATGCGTTCGGCACGCCGTACAAATGCGCGTTGTCCGATTCACGCGGCAATCTCAGCTACGCCGATCTCGACCGTTTCAGCACCCGTTTCGCGATGCGTCTGCAGGAGCTGGGCTGCCGCCCGGGCGATCGCGTCGTGATGCTGGCGAGCCGCCGCGCACTGTTGGTCGCGGCGATCATCGGCGTGTTCAGAGCGGGCTGCATACATGTGCCGCTCGATCCGCGCCTGCCGGCCGACCGTCTGCGCTACATTCTGCACGACGTTGCGCCGACGCTCGTGATCGCCGACGAGGACTCGACCGACGCGCTCGAGCACGCGCTGCCGTCCGCTGCGCCGATCCTGCCGGTAAGCGCGCTCGAGCGACTCCTCGCCGACGACGATTCGGCACGGCTCGATGCGCTCGTGCAGCCGCTGCCGCTGCCGCCGCTCGACGAAACCGCGATCGCGTACTGCATCTACACATCCGGCTCGACCGGCCGCCCGAAAGGCGTGCTGATCAACCACCGCAGCATCGCCGACTTCTTCGAAGGCACGCGCGTCGTCTACGACGTCACGTCGCAATCCCGATGCGCGAGCTTCTCGCCGCTGCATTTCGACGTGTATCTGATGGACATGCTGTTCCCGCTCGCGCAGGGCGCGTCTTTGTACGTGCACGACGACGTGAACGCGCCCGACTTGCTGTTCGACGCGATTCGCACGCACGACGTCACGCATTTCTCCGCGTGGGGCATGATGCTCGGCTTGATCGCGCAGGCGGGCGAATTTGAGACCGCGCCGCTGCCGCACCTGAAGACGATCCTCACCGGCACCGACGTGCCGGACGTGAAGACGATCCAGCGCTGGCTCAGGAAGAACGCGGGCGTGCAGGTGATCAATGCATACGGTCCGACCGAGGCGACCTGCGCGTCGACTGCGCACGTGATTCGCGAGATCGAGCCCGAGCGGCGCGCGCTCTATCCGATCGGCAAGCCGCTCGAACACGTGCGGGCGCTGCTCGTCGACGAGCGCGGCGAGCGGATCACGGCGCCAGGCGTGCCGGGCGAGCTGATGATCGGCGGCACGCAGGTGATGCAGGGCTACTGGAATTTGCCGGAGGAGACGGCGGCGCGGCTCGTTCGTCTGGACGGCGTGCCGTTCTATCGGACGGGCGACGTCTGCACGTATCTCGCCGACGGCAGCCTGTACTACATGGGCCGCAAAGACAACGAAGTGAAGATCGGTGGCTATCGAATCCATTTGAGCGAAATCCAGCGGGTCATCAACAGCGTGCCGCACGTGTACGGATCGGAGGTCGTGCTGCTCGAATCGCGCTACGGCGAGACGCTGCTCGCCGCCAGCGTGCTGTTCGAGCGGGGCGCGTCGCTCGATGCCGACCTGCAGGTCGATGAGATCAAGCAACGCCTCGCAGCGGAGCTGCCCGCCTACATGATGCCTCGCCACGTCACGGTTCTCGAGCGGTTTCCGCAGTTGTCGTCGGGAAAGACGGATCGCAAAGCGCTTCTGTCGATATTGCAACAACGCATCAACGAAAGTAACCAGGAGGAAATGAATTCATGAAAACCGAAACGATGTTGATTCAGATTCTGGAGAGCGTGATTGGCGCCAAGAAAGTGACGGGCGATGCCCGTTTTCTGGACATCGGCGGCAATTCGCTCAATCTCGTCGAAGTACTGAAGCAGATCAAGGCGAAAACGGGCGTCGCGCCGTCTCCGAGGCTGTTCTTCGACAAGACGCGCTCGACGGTGATGGCGTTGAGCGCCGAAATCGACGCATTGCGCGAACTCAGCAACACGGCGGCCCCGGTCGCGGGCTGATCCGGAGGGCGTTTCACGAGCCGCGCGAGCGGCGGCCGCGACAAGCGGATTTTTCAGGACATGGCGCCTTGCGCCATATTTAGGAGAACTGATATGCAAAAGCGTTTTCACCTGTCGGAAGCCGAGCAGAAGTTCTTTTACGAGAACGGCTATGCCGGTCCGTTCACGCTGTACGAGCCGGAAGAAATGACCCGTGTCTGGGAAGACGTGCGAATGGATCTGCTCGACGTGACGAGGGCGGCGTTCCCGAACAGCAAGCTCAACTACGACCGCCATCTCGACATGCCCGCGCTGAACCAGATCATCAGTCATCCGAAGATCGTCGACCGGATCTCGAGCATCCTCGGCCCGGACGTGCTGAGCTGGCGCACCGAATGGTTCCCGAAATATCCGGGCGACGAAGGCACCGACTGGCACCAGGCCGAGAGCTTCGTCGAGTTCGAGGGCACCGAGAAGCTCGAGCCGACGGCGGCCGAAGAAGGGCACCCATGGGAGCTGACCGCGTGGGTGGCGATGAGCGAGGCGACGAAGGAGAACGGCTGCCTGAAGCTGATGCCGGGCAGCCACCGCACCTGGTACTTCGACGAGAAGCGCAACATCCCGTTCGAGCCGGAGAACTTCAACAAGCGCGTGCTCGACGACGGCCAGAAGTCGGGCTTCTACGGCTACGACTACGAGAAGCTGAAGCTCGATCCTGACTGGAAGCCGGATGAGGCGCGTGCGGTGCACATGGAAGTGAAGCCGGGCCAGTTCTTCATCTTCACGTCGCGCTGCATGCACGGCTCGAATGCGAACACGAGCAAGGATTCGGTGCGCTTCGGCTGGGCCACGCGCTTCGTGCCGACCCACGTCAAGGTCTACTCGGGCCAGGACTCGTTCCACCACTTCGGTGAAGTGCTGCCGCTCGAGCGCTACGCGACGGTGCTGGTGGCGGGCGAAGACCGCTATGGCCATAACCGCGTGACGAAGCCGCTCGCCGCCGTGGCGGCGCTCGCTTAAGCGATGGACGGCGCCGACATGAATGCATGCGAGGCCCGCTGGTTCCTGTTCGGCGCCGACGAACGGAAGCCCGACGCGCGAATCCGGCTGTTCTGCTTTCACTATGCAGGCAGCGGCGGGTCGATCTTCCGGCACTGGGCCGCGTCGCTGCCGGACGAGGTCGAGCTCGTCGCCGTGCAGATGCCCGGCCGCGAGAATCGTCTGAACGAGCCGCTCCTGTACTCGATGGACGAAGTCGCATCGCCGCTCGTCGACGCGCTCGCACCGCTGCTCGATCGGCCGTTCGCGTTCTTCGGGCACAGCACGGGCGCGCTGATCGGCTTCGAGGTCGCACGGGTGCTTCGCGCCCGTGCTCACTCGCAGCCGCGGCTGCTGATCGCGTCCGCGCAGAACGCGCCCGACGTGAAGCCGGAGGTGATTCGACATCGGCTGTCGGACGCCGAGTTCGTCGAGGTGCTGCGCGGCTGCAACGGCACGCCCGATGCGATTCTGGAGGATCCGGCGCTGCTCGAGCTGCTGCTGCCGCGGATTCGCGCGGACGGCGCGGTGTTCGAGACGTATCGCTACGAGCGGCAGGCGCCGCTCGATTGCCGGATCGTCGTCTTTCACGGCGTCGACGACGGTCTCGTGCACGACGACGGGCTCGCCGGCTGGGTGCGCGAGACGCGCCAGAGTTTCGCGCGCTACCGGTTTCCCGGCGACCACTTCTTCATTCACGACGAAGAGGCGTCGGTGCTCGAACACATCAACCGCGAGCTCGAGCCGCTCTTGAGCGACGCGAGCTCCACTCTAATCGGATAACAGACAAATGGCGCAGTGGAATTCAGATGGCGAGCTGTTCGCGCTGATGCGCGCCGAGCTCTCGACCTGTCCCGTCAGCGACGTGATGGAGCAGCTCGGGTTCGCTGACCCGATGCTGCCGCCGGAGATCCGCCCGCTGCGTCGCGACATGGTGATGATCGGCCGCGCGATGCCGGTGCAGGACGAGCCGCCCGTGCCGCACGGCGGCCTCAAGCGTTACGACGCGAAGCCGTTCGGACTGCTGTTCGAATCGGTCGAGGCGCTACGCCCCGGCGAGATTTACATCGCGAGCGGCGGCCCGACCGCAGTCGCGCGGCTCGGCGATCTGCTGATCTCGCGCGCACGCAAGCTGGGCGCGGCGGGCGTCGTGCTCAACGCGCACCTGCGCGACGCGAACGCGATTCTCGATCTGAAGCTGCCGGCGTTCGCACACGGCTCGTACGCGTACGGACTGCAAGGCCGTCACAACGTCGTCGACTATCGCTGCTCGATCACTGTCGGCCACGTTCGGATCCGGCCCGGCGATCTGGTCTTCGGCGACGGCGACGGCGTCTGCGTGATTCCGCGTGAAGCCGAGCAGGAGGTCATCAAGCGAGCGATCGTGAAGAGCCGGCTCGAGCGCAAGGTTCGGGACGCGATCGCAGAAGGCCGCAGCGTCGTCGACGCATTTAATCAATACAACGTCATGTGAGGAGCGTAACAGCGATGAAAGCGAGCTATGTGTGGAAGAACGGCGAACTGGTGCCGTGGGAGCGCGCGCAGATACATGTGATGAGCCATGCGCTGCATTACGGGACCAGCGTGTTCGAGGGCGTGCGCGCATACGAGATCGGCGACAAAGCGGCGATTCTCTGTGGCCGCGAGCACTTCGAGCGCTTGCTGTTCAGCTGCAAGGTTGCGCGGATTCCGTCGCCGATGAGCGTCGGGCAGTGGATGGAAGCCACCGTCGAGACGTTGCGCGCGAACGGTCAGCGCAGCGCATACATCCGGCCGCTCGTCTATCGCGGCGCGGGCGAATCGCTCGGACTCGATGCGCGGCAGTGCCCGGCCGAAGCGCTGCTCGTCACCATGCCGTGGGGCGCGTATCTCGGCGACGAGGCGCTCCAGCAGGGCGTCGACGTGCAGGTCAGCAGTTGGCGGCGCAACGGCTCGGGTGCGGCGAGCACGCTCGCGAAGATTGGCGGCCAGTACGTCAACGGTCAGGCGATCGTGATGGAGGCGCACGAGAACGGGATGAGCGAGGGCATCGCACTCGACGCGAACGGCTTCGTCAGCGAAGGCAGCGGCGAGAACGTGTTCCTCGTCTACAAGAACGAGATCTTCACGCCTTCGATCGGCAGCAGCATCCTGAGCGGCATCACGCGCAATTGCGTGATCCGGATCGCGCGCGACCTCGGCTACACCGTGACCGAAACGAGCATGCCGCGCGAAATGCTGTATCTCGCCGACGAGATCTTTTTTACCGGGACGGCGGTCGAGATCTGCCCGGTGCGCTCGGTCGACAGGATGCCGGTCGGCAGCGGCAAGCGCGGCCCGGTGACGAACGCGATCCAGGATCAGTACTTCGGCATCGTGCGCGGCACGCATGCGGACAAGTGGAACTGGCTCACGCCCGTGCCGGTGCCGGCACGCGACGGAGCACGGTCATGAACGCACGTGAATCGGCGGCCGATTCGCCGTGGCTGATCGTCCATGCGGCGCGCAACGCGCGCGTGCGTCTCTTCTGCTTCCACTACGCGGGCGCGACCGCGTCGATCTTCCGGACGTGGCCCGGCGCCTTGCCGGATTGGGTCGAAGTCGTCGCGGTGCAACTGCCCGGCCGCGAGTATCGGCTCGGCGAGCCGTTGATCGAGCACGCGGAGCCGATCGTTGCGGCGCTCGCGGAAACCATGCCGCCGCTGCTCGATCTTCCCTACGCGTTCTTCGGCCACAGCATGGGCGCGCTGATCGCGTTCGATCTCGCACGCTTGCTGCGCGCGCGCGGTTTCGCGACACCATCGCTGTTCGTCGCGTCGGGTCGCAGCGCGCCGCGCTTCAAATGGCGGGACGCGGGCATCCAGACGCTGCCCGACGACGCGTTCATCGCCGCGGTGCGCGATTACAACGGCACGCCCGACGCGCTGATCGCCGATCCGGTGTTGCGCGACCTGTGGCTGCCGCGGCTGCGCGCTGATCTGACGATCTCGGCGATGTACCGCTACGTCGAGGCGCCGCCGCTCGATTGCCCGATGCTCGTGCTGCACGGCTCGAACGACGGCCTCGTCAGCGATGCCGGGCTCGAAGGCTGGCTCGCGGAGACGAGCGGGCTCGTGCGTTACGCCGGGTTTTCCGGCGGCCATTTCTTTATGCACAGCGAAGAAGACCGCGTGCTTGCCGAAGTCGGTCGCGAACTGGAGCGTCTGCTCGCGCACGACGCGGCGGGCGGGCCGAGCGGCACGCGCGATGCGACGGCGCACGTGCGTCATTTGACGGAGGAGAGCGAAACATGAAGAACAAGTCATCGCGAACGCGCGTGGCGATCCTCGGATCGGGCAGCATCGGCCTCGATCTGATGTTCAAAATCAAGGCATCCGAACAATTCGATCTGAAGTTTGTCGTCGGACGCAATGCGCAGAGCGAAGGTCTCAAGCTTGCGCGAAGCTGCAACGTCGAGACGTCGAGCGACGGGCTCGACTTCCTGAAAGAGCACGAGAACGCGTATGACCTCGTGTTCGACGCGACGTCCGCCGCCGCGCACAAGCTCAACAATCGCTTCTTCTCGGGTGCGGACAAGTTCGTGATCGACCTGACGCCGGCGAAGCTCGGACGCCTGTGCGTACCGTGCATCAATCTGGACGACATGGGCGCCGAGCAGAACGTGAACCTGATTACCTGCGGCGGGCAGGCGAGCCTGCCGCTCGCGTACGCGTTGAAGCAGGCGGTCGACGAGATCGAGTACCTGGAGGTGGTGTCGGCGATCGCGTCGCGCAGCGCAGGCATCGCGACGCGCGAGAACATCGACGAGTACATGACGACGACCGAGTACGCGCTTGCGAAGTTCAGCGGTGCGAAGAAGACGAAGGCGATCCTCAACATCAATCCTGCCGAGCCCGGCGTGCGGATGCAGACGACGCTCTATGCGTATGCGCGCTATCGAGATTTCGACCGGGTGCGAGCGTGCGTCGCCGACATGGTCGAGAAGGTTCGCGAATACGTACCCGGCTATCGGCTCGTCGTCGAACCGCTCGAGAGCCAGGGCAGGATCACGATCGGCCTGACGGTGCGCGGGCGCGGCGACTATTTGCCCGAGTACGCGGGCAATCTGGACATCATCAATTGCGCGGCGCTCGCGGTCGCTTCGCATCGGCATGCAACCGCCAGACAAGGAGCCACACAATGATACTGATCAGCGATGCGACCTTGCGCGACGGCAACCACGCGATTCGCCATCAACTGAGCGCCGCGCAGATTCATGCGTATGCGCGCGCGGCCGACGACGCGGGCATCGACGTCGTCGAAGTCGGGCATGGCAATGGCCTCGGCGGCTCGTCGTGCCTGCTCGGGCAGACGCCTATTGGCGATCGCATGATGCTCGAGACCGCGCGCGCCGCGCTGCGCACGAGTCGGCTCGGCGTGCATTTCATTCCTGGGCTCGGCAAGGCGGCGGACATCGCGCTCGCGCTCGAGACCGGCGTCGACGTCGTGCGCGTCGCGACGCATTGCACCGAGGCGAACGTATCTGCGCGCTTCATCGAGCAGACAAGGCTCGCCGGCCGGACGGCGTTCGGTGTGCTGATGATGTCGCACATGGCGCCGCCCGACGTGTTGCTCGCGCAGGCCCGGCTGATGGAACGTTATGGTGCGCAGGCGGTGGTGCTGATGGACAGTGCCGGCTATTCGACGCCGTCGCTCGTGCGCGCGAAAGTCGAATGTCTCGTCGACGGCCTCGACATCGACGTCGGCTTTCACGCGCACAACAACCTCGGGCTCGCGGTCGCGAACAGTCTCGTCGCGCTCGAAGCGGGCGCACGCATCGTCGACGCATGCGTGAAGGGCTTCGGCGCGGGTGCGGGCAACACGCAGCTCGAGACGCTCGTCGCCGCGATGGAGCGGGAGGGGCACGACACGCGCACGACGTTCGAGCTTGTGATGACGCTCGCGCGCAGCACCGACGCATTCCTGAATCCCAAGACGGCGCACATCCAGCCGGCGAACATCGCGAGCGGGCTGTACGGACTCTTCTCCGGCTATGTGCCGCACATCCAGAAGGCGGCGCAGGAGTTCGACGTCAACGAGTTCGAGCTGTACAAGCGGCTCGCGGAGCGCAAGCTCGTCGCCGGACAGGAAGACATCATCATCGAAGAGGCGAGCCGGCTCGCGCGCGAGCGGGACGCACAGCGCGCGACCGACGGCGTGCGGATTCGCGAGCTGTCCGCGTAGGCGCGCGGGCGCTGCTTCACATGATCGAACGATCGAACGAGGAGGCAATCGTGGCCGGTTTGAATGAACGAGGTTTCGGCGCATGGGATTGGGTCGAGCGCGAAGTATTGACCGATCGGATCGAGCGGCAGGTCGTCTCGGGCGACGCGCTGATGATGGCGAAGCTGTTCCTGAAGAAAGGCGCGTTCGTCGGGACGCACTCGCATCCGAACGAGCAATTCACTTACATCCTGGAAGGGCGCCTGCTGTTCCGCTACGGCGTGCAACTCGAGCACGAGGCTGAGGTCGGGCCGGGCGAGATCCTGCACATTCCCGCGAACGTGCCGCACAACGCGCTGTGTCTCGAAGACGCAGTCGATCTAGACGTGTTCACGCCGCTGCGGGCCGACTGGCTCGCGCCGGGCGGCAATCGCTATTTCGCCGGCGCGTCGGCCGCGGCTTCGTCCGCGTCGGCGACCGAACGATGACGGCTACCAACGAGGCCGACGAACCGAGGAGGCGCCGTGCTCATTCAGGATGCATTGCTCAAGATGTCGTTCTACGTGTCGCTCGTGCTGATCGTGCCGGGGCCGACGAACACGCTGCTGCTGTCGTCGGGCCTGAAGGTCGGCCTGCGCGGCACCTGGCGCCTCGTGATTGCGGAGGCGCTGGGCTATGTCGCCGCGATCTCGCTATGGGGATTCTTCCTGCTGTCGGTGGCGGCCAGCCGGCCGTGGCTCTTCGGCACGATCAAGCTGTTGAGCGCCGCATACATCCTGTGGCTCGCAGTCAAGATGTGGACGAAGAGCCGCGCGCTGCACGACCTGTCCGCAGGCCCGATCGGCTTTGGAGACCTGTTCGTCGCGACACTGATGAATCCGAAGGCGCTGCTGTTCGCGAGCACGATGTTCCCGCTCGAAGCGTTCAGGTCGCTCAGCTACTTCGGATGGGCGGTCGTCGCGTTCCTGGTCGTGCTGGCGCCGATCGGCGTCGGCTGGTCGAGTCTCGGCGGCCTGCTGACGTCGCAGCGTTCGTGGGCCGCGCATACGTCGACGTTCATGCGCTGTGCGTCGCTCGTGCTCGCGACGTTTTCGGGCTCGCTCGCGTATTCGGTGTTGGGGCATTGAGCGGACGCACGGTTCGTGTGCAGCGTCGAACGATCGTCGTCGACGGGGCGAGCGACGCAATCCACGTATGACGCGACGGGACGAGCGGGCGACGGACGAGTCGCGAGCATGCCTGATCGATCGATGCGCGGGTGCCGTCGTCTCTCCCGTCCCGCCCCACCGCTCACGCACCGTGCGTCGCGATCCACGCGCCCCAGAACAGGCTCGCGAAAAACCGCACCGGCTCGCGAAACCCGGCGGCGTCGAGCAGCGCAAGCACGGCGTCCTCGGACGCGGGCGGATCGGCGCCGCGCAGGATCGTCGCGAGCTTCTGCGCGACTTCGTCGGGCGATGCCCCGTGCATCCGCCAGCGCTGCGCCCATGCGCTCAGCAGCCGCGGATGCTCGGCGTAGCGGCGGTAGTTGCCTGCGACGACGAGCGGCGCGCCCGGCTTCAAGCGCCGCGCGATCGAGCCGAGCAGCGCGGCCTTCGCGTCGTCGCCGGGCACGTGATGCAGCACGCCGATCAACGTCGCGCCGTCGAAGCGCGCGTCGGGCGGCAGATCGTCGACATAGCCATGATGCATTCGCACGCGCGCGTCGAGGCCGGCCGCCGCGACGTTCGCGCGTGCGAGGTCGAGCATCGGCTGTGAAGGATCGACGGCGGTGAAGCGCCAGCCGGGCTCGAGGCCCGCGAGCGCGACGATCTCGCGCGCGGTGCCGCCCGCGCCCGCGACGAGGATCTGCGCGGCGCCGTCTTCCGCCGCGGCGGAAGACGCGAGCATGCACGCGGCGAGATCGTGACACGCGTCGTAGCCCGCGAGCGCGATTCGGCTTTGCGCCGCGTATTCCGCGGCGCGCGATGGGTCGAATTTTGCGGCGCCGGATGGCGTGGACATGGCGGTCGGACTCCTGATCAAATGCGCGGCCGGGGTGGCGTGCGAAACGAAGCAGGAGCGTAGACGGCGGCGCGAGCCGCAACAAGTCAAGCGTCGATCATGGTATCGCGACTACCGCTCTTTTTCAGGGTCACTCCACGTTTAAAGCCTGCTGCGACGCTCGCATCGCGGCCCGAATCGGCGCATACTGATTGCCCCTTCTTCGTCGGGCCACGCGTGTCATGCATGTGCGCCGCACACGGCGCATCGTCATGCCTCTGAACGCAGGAGGAGCGCATCATGTCCGAATGTCCTCACGATCCATATGCGCGGCACCATTCGCATTGCCTGCCGTTCGGCGCACAACCGTGCGGCGCGGCTGGTGCGACCACACGCACGCATTTCCGCGTCTGGGCGCCCGCGCATGCGACCGCCACGCTCGCGCTCGAAACCGCGGACGGCCCGCATGAACTGCCGATGGCGCCCGCTGGCGACGGCTGGTTCGAGACGTTTGCCGATTGCGGCGCCCATACGCGCTACCGGTACCGGCTCGATGATTCTCTGACGATTCCCGATCCTGCCTCGCGCTCGCAGCCGGAAGGCATCGAAGGGCCGAGCGAAGTGATCGATCCGCGCGCGTTCACGTGGCGCCATACGTTCTGGCGCGGCCGGCCGTGGGAGGAGATCGCGCTCTACGCGGTCCAGCCCGGCGCGGCGGGCGGCTACGACGGCGTGCGCCGCCGTCTGCCGCAGCTCGCGCGGCTCGGCGTGACGGCGCTCGAGCTGCTCGCGGCGCCGCAAGCGCGTGACGACAGCCTGCCGTTCGCGCCGATCGCCACTTACGGCGGCCCCGAGGCGCTGAAGCAACTGATCGACGACGCACATGGCTTCGGTCTCGCGGTACTGCTCGATCTCGATTACGCGCGCTTCGGCTGCGGCACCGACGAAATGCGGCGCTACGCACAGCCTTTCTTCCATACGCGCGACGATCCGCTGCAGGCGCCGCCGCTCGCGCTCGATCATCCGCAGGTCTGCGAGTTTTTCTGCGACAACGCGCTGTACTGGCTCGAAGAATATCGATGCGACGGGCTGCGAATCCGCGAGGCGGATCGCATCGACAGCACGTGGCTGTGCGAGATCGCCGACCGCGTGCATGCGGCGATGCCGACCGATCGGATCGTGCATCTGGTGCTCGGCAGCGAGCGGCATCCGTCACATCTCGCCGATACGCATTTCGACGCGCAATGGAACGGCAGCGGCGAGCGCGCGCTGTACCGGCTGACGGGCCGCCGTGACCGCGCGCGCGGTGACGGCGTGTCGACTCATCAGTCGATTCACGCGCTCGCGCGCGCATTGACTGCGGACGGCGCGGTGTTCCAGCGCGCGCAGCCGATCGGCGACGGCGGGATGGCCGACGTTGGGCTACCGCTCACGTCGCTCGTGCTGTCCGACGGTGTCGTGCGCGATGCGCGCGAGGCGGATCTCGCGGCGCTCGCGCTGTCGTTGCTGACACCGCAGATTCCGCTGATCTTCGACGAAGCTGCGGGCGACCCGTCGCGACGCCACTTCCTGCAGTCGGCGCTCGCGGTGCGCGCGAAGCTGATCGCGCCGCGCCTCCTCGACGTGCAGCCACGCACCGCAGACATGCTGCGCACGGCCGACGGCGTCGAAGCCGATGCGCTAGTCGCCGCGTGGCGGCTCGGCGACGGAGAGACGCTCAGCATCGCGCTGAATCTGTCGCCGCAGCCGGTGCCGTTCTACGGCGCGCCGGACGGGATGATCGTGTTCGAGACACCGGGCCGCGCGAGAGATCGCGTCGACGGCGGCGAACTGCCGGCATATGCGCTCGTCGCGTGGCTGACGGGTGACGTCAATCAGTACGCGCTAACGCACGATGCGCGTCGCTACGCGGATGTCGCGCCGCGACCGTTGGGCAGCGTTTGAGCGGGCGAAAGCGCTCGGGGGGGCGTCGCGTCGGCCGAGCCGGCGGCGCCTGCGCCGTTTCGTCCGATCAGGATGGCTGAACGAACGCGGGCCGAAGACGGCGTGCGCGTGACGAGGTGACAGGCGCGTGGCGCCCGTTGCTGGATCGTCTCCTACCAGAGCCCTCGAATGCTGGCGATGCCGTGCGCGCGATGCGCGCGCGCCGTCGCCAGATGCTCGCGCGTCATCCCGCCGAGCGCGTAGACGGGCATGCGCGCTTGCGCCGCGTATTCGGCGAAGCGGCGCCAGCCGAGCGTCGGCGCGCCGGGGTGCGTGAGCGTCGGCAGGACCGGGGAGAGCGTCGCGAAATCCGCGCCGATGCGCTCCGCGTGCCGTAGCTCGTCGAGCGAGTGGCACGCGGCCGATAGCAGGTAGTCCGAAGAGATGGGGCGCGCGCTCGCGTTTCGCAGCGCCGCGCTGCCGAGATGCACGCCGCTTGCGCCGAGCGCGAGCGCTGCATCGGCATCGATCGGCCCGTTGACGATCAGGTGCGCGCGTTGCGCGCGGCATCGTGCGGTCGCGTCGGCGGCGAGCGCCGCGTACGCGGCGGCATCGAGCGACTTCACGCGCAATTGGACAAGTGTGAGCCCCGTCTCGAGCGCGGCCGACAGCCGGTCGAGAAACGCCGCGAGGTCCGCGTCGGAACCGGAGGCCGGCTCCGGCGTGATCAGGTAGTACGGCGGCAGTGCGAGGACATCGGTCATTTCGCCATCCTACGCAGCCGCAGCCGCACTTTCGCGCGCCGCCCGCTCATTCGTCCGCCTCCTTGAACGCCTTCGGATACACGCGCACGAGCACGATCCGCGGCCCGATCATCTTCTTCACGACGACGTCGAAGCGATCGAACGACACGCGTTGGCCTTCGGTCGGCAGGTCGTTGAGCGCCTGGATCACGAGGCCGCCGACCGATTCCGCACGACCCTCGTCGATGTCGATCCCGAGCGCCTGTTCGAGCGACACGACCGGCAGGCTGCCCTTGCCGATCAGCGTGCCGTCGTCGAGGCGGCTCCAGTCCGAATCGCCCTGACGGAACTCGTCGTGGATCTGGCCGACGAGCGCGCCGAGCAGGTTGTCGAGCGTCAGGTAGCCAATCGGCTTCTCGCCTTTCTTGCCGACGAGCGCGAAGTGCGGCGCGCCCTTGCGAAAGCGGCGGAACAGGTCGAGCGCGGGCGTGTCGGGCTTCACGTACTGCACCGGGCGCATGTAGTCGGACAAGTCGGCTAGCGACGCGCCCGCGTGCCGCGCGAGCAGCAGATCCTTCAGGTGGATGAGGCCGTTCACGCGCTCGCGCGACTTGTCGTCGAAGAGCGGGTAGCGGCTGAAGCGGTGGCGTGCGACGACTTCCATGTTGTCCGCGAGCGGCACGTCGCGGCGCAGGCCGACCATCTCGTGCGCGGGCCGCATCAGGTCCGATACGGTCATCGACGAGAAATCGAGCGAATGCGCGAGCGTGTTCCATTCGTCGGTGCTGTACGTGTCCTTCGACGCCTTCGCCGCGCCGGCCGTGTTTCGACGGCTGCGCAAGATCAGCTTCAGCTCGTCGGTCGAGTAGTGCGCGTCGCCGCCGTGATCGGCGGACAGCCCCGCGAGCCGCAGCACCGCGTTCGCGCTCGAGTTGAGCACCCAGATCGCCGGATACATCGCCCAGTAGAACGCGTAGAGCGGAATCGCGACCCATAGGCCGGTCTTCTCGGCCTGGCGGATCGCCATCGATTTCGGTGCGAGCTCGCCGACGACGATGTGCAGGAACGAGATCATCGAGAACGCGAACACGAGCGAGATCAGATGCACGAGCCGTTCCGACTCGACGCCGACGAACGCGAGGATCGGCGACAGCAACGCGGCGAACGCCGGCTCGCCTATCCAGCCGAGGCCGAGCGAGGCGAGCGTGATGCCGAGCTGGCAGGCGGACAGATACGCGTCGAGCCGCGCATGGACGATCCGCAGGATGCGCCCGCGCAGGCCGTGCTGGCGGGCGAGAGACTTGACGCGCGTCGCACGCAGTTTGACGAGACCGAATTCGGCGGCGACGAAAAAGCCGTTGAGGGCCACGAGGAACAACGCGCCGACGAGCGCGAAGATCTGTATCAACGAAGGAACTCCGGAAATGAACGAAGCGACAGTATAAGGTTGGAAAGGAAAGCGTAATGTATCGCGGCGTGATCGTGACGCGCGCGGCCGATCACGCGCGGGCGGCGGGAATCGTCAGCGTGAGCGTAGCCGGCGCGCCGTCCGCGAGCGGGCCTTGCGCGAACCTGCCGCCGTGCGCGCGCGCGACGCGCTGCGCGAGTGCGAACACCGACGCCGGACGTTCGCCCTGGCGTTCGGCGAGCGCATCGCGCCGTGTGAACATTTCGAATACGTGCGGCAGCGCCGCGTCGGTCAGCGCCGACGGCCGCGCGTGGAGCGTCACGTCGAAGCGCGTCGCGTCGGTCGCGGCGTCGCAGCGGAGCGCGACTTCGCTGCCGGGCGCGCTTGCTTCGATCGCGAACGTCAGCATCGACCACAACGCCTGCGCGACGCGCTCGCGGTCGCAATCGAGCGAAGCGCCGGGCTGCGCGAGCGGCGCGATCGTCACGCCCGTGCCGCGCGCGTCGCCGAGCGCGGCGCGTGCGAGCGCCGCGCATTCGTCGACGAGCGGCGCGAGCGCGACGCCGGCGCGTGCGATCGGGAGCGTGCGCGTCTCGGCGCGCGGCGCGTCGACGACCGTTTCCAGCAAGCTCGTCTGTTGCTCGATCCCGATCCGGATGCCGGCGAGCGCGCGTTGCAGGATGTCGTCGCCGGGCGCGAGCCGGCGCTCGAGCACGTATGCCCAGCTGTGCATCGCGTTGAGCGGGCTGCGCAGGTCGTGCGACGCGACGGACAGCGCGTGGTCGCGGACGAACAGCGCCACCTCGGCGGCGAAGCGCGCGGCGCGTTCGCGCAGCAGCGTGGCGGCCGGATCGGCGGCGGACGGAGTCACAGTGTTTCCCTTGCGTGAAATCGAGATGACGGGCGAATCGACATTATAGGGAGCGGACGCGCGCGCGGCGCCCGGCGCGCGTCAAGCGGGGAGCGCGTCGTTGTCGTCGGCGCGCCGTGTCTGGCCCGGCAGAAGCTGGCAGACGAGAAGCCCCGCGAGCATCAGCGTGCAGCCCATCAATGCGCGCAGCGACAGCGTCTCGCCGAGCGCGGCCCAGCCCGCGATCGCGGCGAACACGCCTTCCATGCTGAAGATCACGGCCGCGTGCGCGGGCGCGGCGTTGCGTTGCGCGACGACCTGCAGCGTGTAGCCGACACCGACCGACAGCAGCCCGCCATACAGCAGCGTCGGCAGCGCGCGCACGATCGACGTGCCGCCAACGGGCTCGATCGCGAGCCCGAGCGCGAGACACAGCGCGCCGCAGACGACGAACTGCATGAACGACAGCACGAGCGGATCGTGCCGGCGCACGAGATGGCCGACCGCGATCACGTGCACGGCGATCACGATCGCGCCCGCAAGCTGGAACCAGTCGCCGTGCAGCATCGAGAAGTGCTCGTCGACGCTGAGGAAATACAGGCCGATCGCCGCGAGGAGCGCGCCGAGCCACGTGCCGGTTCCGGTGCGATGCCGGAAGAACACGCCGATGATCGGCACGAGCACGACATAGAGCGAACTGATGAAGCCCGCGTTCGCGATCTTCGTGTATTGCAGGCCGATTTGCTGCATCGAGATCGACACCGCGAGCAGCCCGCCCAGCACGAGCCCCGGCAGCAGCAGCGTGCGGTCGCGCGCGATCGCCGCGCAGTGCGCGCGCGCCGCGCCGTTCAGGCGCAACAGCGGCACGAGCACCGCCGCGCCGAGCAGGAAGCGCAGCCCGGTGAACAGGAACGGGCCGATCACGGCGAGGCTCAGTCGCTGCGCGACGAACGCGGACCCCCAGATCGCAGCGGCGGCGAGCATCAGTAGATTGGCGCGGAGGTGTTGGCGGGCGTCGTGATTCATGCGGTGGTGGAAAAGCAGACGAAAGGCGGTAAATCGGCAGACGAAACCTAACAGTCTACTCGCGTCCGGCCGACTGCGCCGGCCCCGCCAGGCTGTCGGCGAAGCGCCGCAACGTGTCCTTCGAGCGCACGTCGCGCACCCGCGAATACAGCGCGACCTGCGAGTCCGGCAGCGCCGGCAGCCCGAGGCGCGCGCCGACGTCGACGAGCGAGCGCGGCGCGACGCGCCGGGCGAGCGGACACACCGCAAGGCCCGCGGCGGCGGCGGCGACGACGGCCGCGACACCGCCGCCCGTGAAGCGTTCGCGCCACGGCACGCCGGCGCGATCGAGCGCGCGCAGCGCGGCCGCGCGCACGCCGCACGGGCCGGCCAGCACCGCGAGCGGCAGCGGCTCGCCCGTGCGCGGTGTCCAGCCGGGCGCGGCGAGCCACGCGAGCGGCTCGGTGAAAAGCAGCGTCGCGTCGTCGCGCGGTGGGTCTTCGCCAGGTTCGTGGCGGACGAACGCCGCGTCGAGGCGCCGCTCGTCATATTGCACGAGCAACCCGGCGGATATCCCGACGTGCATCTCGAGCGCGAGCCCCGGGTCGTGCCGGTTGAGGCCGGTGAGGACGGCCGGCAGATCGGGCACCGCGACGTGCTCGCTGACGCCGATCGACAGCCGGCGCTGCTCGGACGACAGCGCGGCGAGCGCGCGCTCGTGCGCGTCGAGCAGGTCGCGCGCGGCAGGCAGGAACGCGGCGCCGACGGCTGCGAGCGTCACGCGCCGCGGCGTGCGTTCGAGCAGCGGCTTGCCGAGCTGCGCTTCGAGCCGCTTGAGCTTGAGGCTGACGGCCGATTGCGTGGTGCCGAGCGCGTCGGCGGCGCGCGTGAAGCTCGCCAGGTCGGCGACGAGGACGAACGCGCGGACGGCATCGAGGTCGAGCAATTTCATTTCAAATGAAAATAGATGAAATATTGATTGATATCTATTCATTATAGATGTCGAGACCTAAGCTGCATGCGTGTCCCAACCCACGAGGAGAAACACGATGCCGTTCACCCGTATCGCATTGCGCGAAAGCAAGTCCGCCGAATACCGCCGGGCGTTGTCGGAGGGCGTTCATCGCGCGCTGCAGCGTGCGTTCGACGTGCCAGCCGACGATATTTTCATGACCGTGACCGAGCACAGCGCCGATAATTTCTTCTACGGCCGCGACTATCTCGGCATCGTGCGCAGCGACGATCTGGTGATGATCCAGATCACCGCGAACGACACGCGCACGCTCGAGCAGAAGCGCGAGCTGTATCGACTGATCGCCGACCATCTCGCCGAACGTCCGGGTGTGCGTCGCGAGGACGTGTTCATCAGCCTCGTCGAGGTGCTGAAGGAGGATTGGTCGTTCGGCAACGGCGTCGCGCAGTACATGAGCTGAAACTCGACGCAGCGAAGCCGGTCGGACGGCTGAAGGCCGATAAGCCGACATGAAAAGCCGAAACGCGGCGCGCCCGCGCGTAGACGATTCACTTCGTCCGCGCGCGGCGTTCCGCCTCACAAGTTGTAAATGAGGCTGTCTAGTATAGGGAACGTCGGAGTCCGTCGACGAGCGTGGGACGCGCAGCGGACAGGCCCGACCATCGCCGGAGCTTCCATGGCGCGTGTTCTGGAAATCGTGTTGGATTTTCCGCTGCAGGGCTGGCAAGCCGAACGCGGGTCGCGGGCGCGCACGTCGCGCGGCGCGGCGCGCGACTTCGGCGTGGAGCTTGCGCGGGCATGGCGGATCTGTCCGCCGGTGAAAATGCGTCGCGGGCACGAGCGCGTGACGATTGAGCCGTGCCGGTTCGTCGAAGCGGAGCCCGACGACGGCGGCCGCTGGCAGACCTGGATCGAGACGAGCGGGCAGGCGCGGCGGGTGCTTGCGGCGCGTAGCCATCCGTTCGTGCCGGGCGTCACGGTGCGCGAGCGCTTCGACGACTACCGCGGCGATGTGCGTATAGCATCGCAGGCGTCGGGGGCGGCAGCCGCATCGCCGGCAGCGGCGGAGGCCGCGCAGGGAAGCACGCCGCCGCCTGATTCGCCGGCGGCGGTGCGAGCGGCGCCGCCGCCGCGGGGCCGGGCGTCGAAAGCTGCTTCCGGACGCTCGTCGAAGCATGCGTCGACGAGCGCGTCTCCGCTGCCGGGCGAACCCGGCGCAAAGGGCGGGGCTCGATCTTCCGAAACCGGTCCCGCCGCGTCCGGAGATTCGATCGCCGATTCCGCTTCGATCGTCGGCGCCGCCGTTTCCGGCGCGGCTTCCGCCGATTCGCAATCTGCCGATCAATGGGCGCACGGCTTCGTCGCCGATCGCCGTCGCGGACGGTGGCTGGACGCCGACGGCATCGAAGTCGAACTGACGCTCGACGACATCACGTTCGCGCCGGCGGCCGCCGCCGCGTCTTCCACCGCTACCCAAGCCGCGCCGTTGCGCGTCTGCGAATTGCGTCTCGCTGTCGCCGACGCGGACGATCCCGATGCGCGCGCCGCCGCGTTGCGCGCGCTCTTCAGCGCGGCCCGCGAGCTGAGCGGCGCGTGGCCGGCATCGCTGTCGCTGACGAGCGTCCTCGACCGCGCGTGCACGGGCGAAGCACCGGACGCGCTTGCCGCGCCGGTGAAGGCGCAGTCGGTCGATTTGTCGAAGACGCGTACGCAGCGTGCGGCATTCTTCGCGCTCGGCTGCGGCGTGACCGGGCACTGGCTCGGCAACGAAGCCGGCGTGCGCGACGCGGGCGATCCGGAATACGTCCATCAGATGCGCGTTGCGCTGCGCCGGCTGCGCACGCTCGCACGGCTGTTCCCGCGTTGTGCCGACGTCGCGTGGAAGGACGCGTTCTCCGGCGATCTCCGCTGGCTCGCCGGGATGCTCGGCACGGTGCGCGACTGGGACGTCTGCGTGACGTCGACGCTACCCGATCTTGCCGCCGCGGACGGCGACGAGGCCGCGTGGGCCGGCGCGCTCGATGCCGCACGCGCGCAAGGCGACGCGGCGCGCGCCGAGTTGCGGCAGGCGCTCGGCACCGCGCGCTATGCGCAGCTCGTGTTCGCATGGCTCGAATGGCTGAGCCTGCTTCCGCTGACGCACGACGATCCGGCGCGCGGCAAGGCGCCGTCGCTCAAGCGACACGCGGCGAAGCGCGTGAGCCGGCTGTTCGGCCATCTGTACGGCTCGGGACGGCTGACGACGCTCGACGCGGCCGCGCGTCACCGCGTGCGGATCGACGCGAAGCGATTGCGCTACGCATTGGAATTCTTCTCGTCGCTTGCGTCGCGCCGCACGCGCGAGAGGACGGTGCGGCTGCTCGCGCGCGTGCAGAACGCGCTCGGCGATGCGAACGACGCGGCTGTCGCGCTGCGCTGTCTCGAGCGGCTGTCCGCACCGCCGTATCAGCTCGGCTTCGCGCGCGGCTACGGCGCGGCGGCGCAGCGCTATGCGGCGGAGGTGGCCGAGCAGATGCTGCGCGGGATGCGGCCGCCGAAGATCGGCGGCAGGAAGGCGTGACTATAATGGCTCCCCGTCTTGCTTCGCTGCGTCGATGACCGCCGATTCGTCCTCTCCCCGTTCCGACGCGCCCGCCGCGCACGAGCCGCTCGCACTGCGCGGCGAACTGTGGCTGAATGCGGGCGCCCAGACGCTCGGCGGCGCGACGCGCATCGCGCTGCTCGCCGCGATCGGCGAGACTGGCTCGATCACGCGCGCGGCGAAGGCGGTCGGCCTCAGCTACAAGGGCGCATGGGATGCGATCGACACGATGAACAACCTCGCGGGCGAGCCGCTCGTGTTGCGTTTGACGGGCGGCAAGGGCGGCGGCGGCACGACGCTCACGCCGCGCGCGACGGCGCTGATCGCGGCGTTTCGCGCGATCGAGCGCGAGCATCGGCGCTTCATCGACGCGGCGAGCGCAGCCGTCGAAGGCTTTGCGGTCAATTGGGAACTCATCGGGAGAATAGGCATGAAGACGAGCGCACGCAATCAGCTGTTCGGCAAGGTTCTGTTGGTCAAGCACGGCGCGGTGAACGACGAAGTGGTGCTCGCGTTGCCGGGCGACCACACGATCACCGCGGTGGTCACGCACGAGAGCACCGAGGCGCTCGGGCTCACGCCGGGCGTCGACGCATGCGCGCTCGTGAAGGCGTCGTGGATCGTGCTCGCGGTCGACGACGGCGCGCCGCTCAAGCTGTCGGCGCGCAATCAGCTACCTGGCGTCGTCGAGACGGTCACGCGCGGCGCGGTGAACAGCGAAGTGCTGCTCGCGCTCGACGGCGGCATGACGCTCGCGGCGATCGTGACGAACGATAGCGTCGATGCGCTCGGGCTCGCGAAGGGCGTGAGCGCGGTGGCGGCGTTCAAGGCGTCGAGCGTGATTCTGGCGGTCAACGGCTGATGCGGCGGCCGTGTTCGCCGGGCGGTATTCGGTGACGCGAGCGAGGGCGGAACGAAGCCGGCTCGAAGCCGGCGTTTTTGCGTCTGTCCGTTCGCCGAAGAAACGAGCGCGCGGCCGTATGCCGTCTCGTGGAGAGGCGTTAAGAACCGCGTCGAACGGAGTGGAATGGCCGAACATGTCGAAAGATTTGCGCGGTTCCCGGCGGACGATCGCCAAGCAGCCGTATCGCGCGACGCATCGACATCGAAATCGCATCCCGGCAAGCACCGGCCGCGCAAACGACGCGAGCCGATCTCGTCACCGAATGCTCGTCGCCCATTCGGCGATTGGCGCCTCGGGCAGCACGCGCCCTTCCTGAAGCTGCACGACCTGATCGCCGAACGCGGCGACATCGTCCGGATCGTGCGTGATCAGCACCATCGGAATGTCGAGCCGCATCTGCAGATCGGTCAGTTCGCTGCGCATCCGCTGGCGCATCGCGACGTCGAGTGCCGAGAACGGCTCGTCGAGCAGCAGGATCCGCGGTTGCGCGATCAGCGCGCGCGCGAGCGCGACGCGCTGCTTCTGTCCGCCCGACAGCTGCGCCGGATAATGCCCGGCGAGCGCCTCGAGTTCGAACGCGCGCAGCCAGTATGCGGCTTCGACCGGCAGCGCCTTCGCGCGCGGATTGCGCCAGCCGCGCTTCAGGCCGAACGCGAGGTTTTGCCGGACGTTCAGATGCGGAAAGAGCGCGTAGTCCTGGAACAGATACGCGACACGGCGCGCCTGCGTCGGCATGTCGATGCCGCGTGCTTCGTCGAACAGCGTGTCGCCGCCGAGCGAGATCGTGCCGCAATCGGGCGCGAGCAGTCCGGCAATCGCCTGCAGCGTGAGACTCTTGCCGGCGCCCGACGGCCCGAACAGCACGATGCGCTGCGCGGCCGACGCAAACGACACGTCGAGCGTGAAATGCCGTTCGGGCGTGACGAGCGTCTTGCGGATGTCGACGACGAGGCTCATCTCATCGCGCTCCGACGAGCGCGCGCTGCGGCACGAGCCGCCCCGCGGCGAGGAGGATCAGCACGCAGGTCACCGACGTGACGAGCACGAGGAAGTTCGCGGTCGTGTCGTTGCCCGCCTGCACGGCCGCGTAGACGGCGACGGACAGTGTTTGCGTGCGTCCGGGCAGGTTGCCCGCGATCATCAGCGTCGCGCCGAATTCGCCGAGCGCGCGCGCGAATGCGAGCAGCGCGCCCGCGAGAATGCCCCGCGCGGCGAGCGGCAGCGTCACGCGAAAGAAAATCCCGGCTTCGCTGACGCCGAGCGTGCGCGCCGCGCGCTCGAGCTGCGGATCGACCGCTTCGAACGCGGCGCGCGCGGATTTCAGGATCAGCGGAAACGCGACGACCATCGACGCGATCACCGCGCCTTGCCACGTGAACACGAGCTGGATGTCGAGTTCGTCGAGCCACGCGCCGAACACGCCGCGCCGGCCGAGCAGCACGAGCAGGTAGTAGCCGAGCACCGTCGGCGGCAGCACGAGCGGCAGCGTCAGCAGCGAATCGATCACGTCGCGCGCGCCCGAGCGCCAACGCGCGAGCGCATAGCCCGTCGCGACGCCGAGCACGAGATCGAGCGCCGTCGCCCAGCCGGCGACCTTCAGTGACAGCAGCAGCGGAACCCAGGCGTCGTGCATCGCGTATCCCGATCAGTTCGCGGCGTTCGCGGCCGGCTTGAAGCCGTACTTCGCGAGCACCGCCTGGCCCGCTGGCGACAGCACGAAGGAGACGAAGCCTCGTGCGGCGCCCGCGTGCCGGCTGTCCTTGACGACGGCGATCGGATAGGTGATCGGCGTTTGCGTCGGGACGGTCAGCGCGACCTTCACGCGCTCGGGCATCACGGCCGCATCGGTGCCGAACACGAAGCCCGCGTCGACTTCGCCGCGCGCGACGTAGTCGAGGCTCTGACGCACGTTCGCGGCGAGCACGCCCTTCGCGCTTACGTCGTTCCACACGCCGGCCGCCTTCAGCGCGCCCTCGGTGTAGCGGCCGACGGGCACCGACGCCGGATCGCCGAACGCGACGCGCTTCACGGCGGGCGCCGCCAGATCGCGCAGCGAGCCGAAGGTCGCGCGGCTGTCGGTGGACACGATCAGTACCAGCGAGTTCTCGGCGAAGTCGCGGCGCGTGCCGTCGGCGATCACGCGCTCGGCGACCGCGCGATTCATCGCCTTCTGGTCGGCCGACGCGAACACGTCGGCCGGCGCGCCCTTCGCGATCTGCTGCATCAGCACGTCGGACGCGCCGAAGTTGAACAGGATCTTCGTGCCCGGATGCTGCTTCTCGTAGGCGTCGCCGACTGCCTTGAACGCATTGGTCAGGCTCGCCGCGGCCGATACGACGAGTTCGTCGGCGGCATGTGCGGCCGGAGCGGCGAAGCCGGCCGCGAGCGCGGACAGCGTCGCGAGACGCAGGAACAATCGGCGGGCGGAACGGACGGGAGCGGACATGGCGGGAAACAATGACGTGGAGGAAAACCGTAATCGTAATATAGGCGAGGTTATAACGCCCCGGGTTTTCGTACTGTGTTGGTGCTGCATGACGCCGCAGCGCGCGAAGGGCGGCTTAGGACGGCGGGAAGCGGGACAATTGGGCAGCGGAACAGCGGAACAGCGGAACAGCAGGATCGCGGAAACGCTCGGCGGCTTCCCGGCCTGCTTTACGCGCGGACCGCCGTCGGCATGCCGAGCGTCTGTTGCTGGGCTGGTCGCGACGCGGGCCGGTAGTTCGGATTCGCTTTCCAGCGCGCCCGCACATACGGACGCTCGTGGCCGGAAAGCTGCAGCGCGACCGCGGTAACCCAGCGATGCGACGGCACGGTGACTCCGTGCAGCGCGATCGTGACGGCCACGAGGCTCGTCGCGACGGCGGGCGCCGACCAGCGGTGCGGCATCGCATGCCACGAGCCGGCGATGAACGACAGCGCGGCGACGGCGCCGATGATGCAGCCCGTGACCGCCTCGGACGGCGAATGCGCGTCGAGCGCGACGCGCGACAGCCCGACGGCGATGCCCGCCGCGAGCCCGACCACGATACCGGCGATGCGCACCGCCGGTTTCGCACGAGCGAGCGCCAGGAACATCGCGACCGGATAGACTGATGTCGACAGCATCGCATGACCGCTGAAGCCCGTGAAATCCCACGCGCGCACGCCGATGCCCCAGCCGAGGAACGCGATTTTCGTGAGCGCGACGATACCGATCGCGACGCCCAGCACGGCGAGCCATGCGGCGGCGCGGCGAAGCGAATAGCCGAGCGCGAGCCAGACGGCGATCGTGATGGCGAGGGGCAGGGTCAGGCCGGCACCGCCTAGGGCGGTGATCGAGATCCACAGACGGGGCGGCAAATCGAACATCGGGGGCTGCGGGCAGGTACGGGAAATGCGGGATACTTGCTTAACGCATGAGCCGTCAATAGCGACTACAACGAAGACAAGCGCGAGCGCCCAGTATACAGGTCGTCGTGGGCCGTGCTCCGATCGGAGGCCGGTGGGGAACTATCGGGTGTCGGGATAAATCCCAGAAACAGTGTTATTGTGCATTGCACAAACCAAAATGATTGCGCCCATTGCGGCGTCCCTAATTTCTGACTGCGAGCCCCGACCGATGACCAAAAGTCTGACGAAACTCTGGCTGGGCGGCGTGAAACGCATGCTGCACATGCCGAACTCGCGGACGTCGAAGTCCGCTCTGAAGGCTGCCCAAAAGATGGCGACCGACTGGCCGTTCGCCGGACCGATTGCCGCTGCCGTCGCAGCGCCCGCTGAACCGGCGCCGCCTGTCGCGCGCGAGTCCCGTGTCCGGCCGCGCGCGGCCGCATGGGCGGACGGCGAATGGACTCGCGCCGATCACCCGCTGCCGCCCGCATTCGGGCGCTTCGTCAAGCATCTCGAATACGGCCTGTACGTACCGTCTGGAGCGGACGCGGAAGGCCTGCCGCTCGTCGTGATGCTGCACGGCTGCAAGCAGGACATGGATCAGTTCGCGCAAGGCACGCGGATGAACCTGCTCGCCGATCGATACGGCTTCGCGGTGCTCTATCCGGAGCAATCGCTCAACGCGCATGCACACGGCTGCTGGCATTGGTACGACGACACCGCGCACGGTGGGCGCGGCGAAGCGCAGGCGGTCGCCGTGCTCGTCGACGCGCTCGTTGCCGAACGCGGCTTCGATGCGTCGCGTGTCTATGCGGCCGGCATGTCGGCGGGCGCGGGGCTCGTGTCGCTGCTCTCGCTGCATTTCCCGCAGCGTTTTGCGGCCGTGGCGCTCCATTCGGGACCCGCGTTCGGCGACGCTCACTCCGGGATCACCGCGATGGACGTGATGCGCCGCGGCCTGCACCGCAATCCTGCCGTCGTCGTCGACGCGCTCGTGGAGCCGGGCGCGCATCCGGGGATGCCGGCCCTCATCATGCATGGCGACGATGACCGCGTCGTCGCACCGAAGAATGCGGACGAGCTCGCGGTCCAGTTTCTGCGGCTGAACGGCCTCGCCGACACCGAAGGCGAACCGACGGGCGTCAAGCGCTTCGAGGCGCGCGCGGCCGACGTGCACACGATCGACTACCGGTGCGACGGTGAATCCGTCGTGCGCCTCTGCCGGGTTCAAGGCCTCGCGCACGCGTGGTCGGGCGGCGACGACAGCGTGCCGTTCCACTCGGCGACCGGTCCGGACGCGAGCGAGCTGATCTGGTCGTTTTTTGCGTCGCGCGCGAGGGCGGTTGTCGCGTCGTAACGACGCACGCTTCGAAAGCGGTTGGCTCGAGGTCAGGGTTTTCCCTATAATACGGGTAAATACCTAAGATAAAACCCTTGGATTGGAGTGACCGATCATGTACTTGCTGAGCCGCCTGTTCCTGTTCCTGACGAAGTCGCCCGAGCAACGCGCGAAGGAACGCGCCGATGCGTATCTTTCCGCCGCATCCGATCTGTACGACCTCGAATTCCGCATGCGCAAGCTCGACCGCGAAGCCGCGCTCGATCGCTCGTGATTCCGCGTTAAGCGCGTATTAAATTTATACGCATAAAGTTGTCAAACTGAAGAGGGCGCGCCGGCTCGATGACCGGCGTGCCCTCTTTGTCTTTTCGGCGCTCGCCCGCCGCGCGCAGCGTTACGCGACGACGAGGCGCACCGCGACGTTGTTGCGAGTCGCGTTCGAGTATGGACACACCTGGTGCGCGCGATCGACGAGCGCCTTTGCTGCCGCTGCGTCGAGACCGGGCAGCGCGACGCGCAGCTCGACGTCGAGCGCAAACCCACCTTCCTCGTTCGGGCCGATGCCCACTTCGGCTGTAACGGTCGTGTCGGCGGGCAGCGTCTGCTTGTTTTGGCCCGCGACATACTTCATCGCGCTCAGGAAGCATGCCGAGTAACCGGCGGCGAAGAGTTGCTCGGGATTCGTGCCTTCGGCGCCCGCGCCGCCGAGTTCGCGCGGCGCGGCAAGCTTCACGTCGAGCTTCTGGTCATGGGTCGTCGCGCGGCCGTCGCGGCCGCCGGTGCTGGTTGCCGCCGTCTTGTACAGAATGTTCATGCTGCCTATATGAACGCGTCCCGTTTGCAACAGTTTTCGTGTGGTCAGACTTGACAGGATGGGCTGCAGCTCTATATTCGGCCTTGTTGCAGCCGATACTGCCCGCTGCGGACCCCTATGAAATACGCTGACTCGCACCTCATTCTCCTGGCGAGCTCGAAGCTCTACACGGCATGCAGGTTTAGCGAGTCCCGGTCCTACCTGGCTTGTCATCACACTCGATTACTGCGCAACCTTTCGACGTTCACCCTGTGTTAAGCGTTGAACTTCTACCTCGCGTGAGCCGTTCAAGCCGGCTTCACGCTTACGTAGTCCTTCCGGTACGGCCTGTCATGGGCGAGCACCGCCCAGATCGTCCGTGCCATCTTGTTCGCCAGCGCGACGATCACCATATTCGTCGGTCGCCGCTTCTTCATCTGCTCGATCCACGGGTCGGGCTGCTTCGCATTCGCCACCACGCTGCGCGCGCCGTGAATCAGCAGCGTGCGCAGATACGTGTCGCCTCTCTTGCTGATGCCATGCAGGTTCACCTTGCCGCCCGAGCCGGTCTGCTTTGGCGCCAACCCGACCCACGCGGCAAACTCGCGACCGGACTTGAACGCCTTCGGATCGCCCATCATCGCGACTGCTGCCGTGGAGGTCAGCAACCCCACACCGGAGATCTCGCTGATCGCTTTCACGGCCTTGTCCTCCTTCTCCCATTCGCGCATCCGGCGTTCGATCTCGGCAACCTGCTCGTCGAGCTTTGCCAACCCGTTCCACTGCTCGCGCAGCGTATCGATCAGTGCCGCTGGCAGGCGCTCCGCAATTCGGCCAAGTGCCGCTGGTATCTCCTTGTCCAGTGCTGCTCGCCCCTTGCTCGTCACTTCGCCGTATTCCGTCAGCAGGCCACGCAGTCCGTTGATCTGCATCGTGCGGAACTTCACAAGCTGCTCGCGCATCCGGTGCAGCGCCAACATGGCCTGCTGCATTTCGGTTTTCACCGCGACCGGCTTGCCTGGCTGCTACACCGCCAGCCAGATCGCCCGCGCGTCTGCCGCATCGTTCTTGTTGCGGATGTTGAACGCCTTCACGAACTCGGCTGGCATCAGCCTGACCTCATGACCCATCCTCGTCAGAGTTGCCGGGCCCAGTGGTGCGCACCGCCGCACGCTTCCATCCCGATCAGGCACGGCGCACGGTTCGCGAAGTGCTCGAGAAACTCGGCCCGCTTGATCGGCCGGTTCACGATCTCTCCGCTTGTCTGATCGACGTAATGCACCTGGAAAACCTGCTTGGCGATGTCCACGCCCACGGCCATACCGTTCCTCGTGGATCCTCCGGTTGCCGGGAAATGCGCGCATTTCCCACCTGGGCACTTCGATGGCGTTGGCCCGTGAGGATCCTCCTGCCTCTGCTCTCACGTTCACGGGGGGGGGGCGCTCATTTCAATTCTCCTACTTCGTGAGGGGAAAGGGCCCGGCGAATTGCGAAGCGCGGGCCACGGCAGAAATATATCTAACTAATTATTAGTGTGCAAATTAAATTTTCGGGGTACGATCCGACGGTGACGAACGCGTGTCGATCAGGCGTCGCTGGCGTCCGAGAGCGCTTGTCGCAGCCGCGTGAGATCCTCGCGCAGGCGGATCAGGAAATCGGGCGTCTGTCGCATCGCGCAAAACAGCTCGGCAGGCACGGAGCGGGCCTTCTGCTTCAGCGCGGCGCCTTCGGTGGTGAGCCGCGCGTGGACGATCCGCTCGTCATTCGTGTCACGCACCCGCTCGATGTAACCGAGCGCTTCCAGGCGCTTCAGGAGCGGCGTGACCGTGGCCGGATCGAGGCTGAGCCGCGCGGCGATGTCCTTGACCGCCATGTCGTCGGATTCCCATAGCACGAGCATCGCGAGGTACTGCGGATAGGTGAGCGCGAGCTTGTCGAGCAGCGGCTTGTACGCCTTCGTCATCGCGAGCGACGTCGAATAGAGCGCGAAGCAGAGCTGGTCGTCGAGCGTGAGCGGGAAGGTCGGCGAGTCGTTCATGGCGAGATTTTCTGTAATGTGCAAAAGATTAGAGTCCTAATGATTTTGCGCCTGATCGTGCCGGTTGGCGAGAGGTGCTGGGTGGTCAAAAGGGGGATGGATCGATCGACGGCGGCAAGGGGCCGAGTTTGGCAGCGAGGCCAATGGAGCGAAGTTGCCGCGGGTTGGGCGTGGATTCGACGAAATGTGCAAGAGGCGCAGCGTCGAAAACCCGAGCGAGCGTCGTTCGGCTACGTCGCGTGTCACATCGGCAACATGGCGCCGGATGCCCGCATCCGAGCGGGCATTAATATCGGCTTGAGCGCCGCGTCATCGGCGCTTTTTCCGTCAAAGCACCCGCCGCGGCCTCAGCGTCGACTCCGCCCGACGCACTGACGCACGCGATGCATGCTCGGCCGCGCCGCCGCGCCGCCGCGCCGCCGCGCCGTCTCCGTCCGCGTTGCCTACCGAGCAGAATCCGGAAGATTCGGCGCGCCCGGCTCCTGCACGCCGTAGCAGCCGCGATAGGTCGCGTAGAACGAGCAATAGAGCATTGCGGTGATAATGATCGATGCCGGCATCATCACCGTGAGTGCGTACGCGCCCGCGCCGAGCGCTTGCATCAGCGCGGCGAGCCCGAACGACACGCCGAGCGCGACCGCGAACCACAACAGCCCGTAGATCGTGAACGCGCCCTTGTTGCGCCAGCAGCTCACGACGCTGAAGAACAGCGCCTTCACGGGCGGAATGTCGTGCCACGCGGTGAGCACCGGCGCGAACCAGAACATCATTGCGACCGGCATGTACAGCGCGGCCGCGATCAGCACCGCAATGGCGACGCCCGGCGACGCGAGCGCTTCGGGTTCGAGGTTCTCGGCACCGAGGCCGAACATGATCTTCAGCAGCATGCCGCCGTCGCCGAGCGCCGAGCACGCGAACACGAGCGCCATCGACACGATGTAGATCCCGCCGAGCGCGAAGAGCCGCTGCGTGACGACGGGGCCGTACGAGCGAAAGCCATCGATCAGGATCGTCGGCAGCACCTGCTTGCCTGCGATCGTGTCGCGGCACGCCGCCATGAAGCCGACCGCGATGCCGGGAATGAACAACAGCGGCAGCGCCGCGCCGATTACCGGCACGAGCGATACCAGCATCATCGCGAGCAGGTACGTGAAGAACAGCGTGACGAACGCGAGCGGATTCCGCCGGAACAGCCAAATGCCCTGGCGGAACCACACGTAGCCGGTCTTGGCGGGAACTTCGATCAGTTGCATGCGTGGGTCTCGGGGAGCGTGCCCGCGTGCGCGATGCGTTCGCGCAGGATGCGTTCGAAATGGCCCGGGTCGTGCGGCTTGAGCATCTGCGCGGCGCGGGGGAGGTGGAAATCATACAGGCGCGACACCCAGAAGCGGTACGCGCCTGCGCGCAGCATGTCGCCCCAGTGGCGCCGCTCGCCTGCCGTGAACGGGCGCACCGTCTGATACGCGCGCAGCAGCGCGTCGGCGCGCACGGCGTCGAGCACGCCCGTCGCGAGATCGACGCACCAGTCGTTGACCGTCACCGCGACGTCGAACAGCCATTTGTCGCAGCCGGCGAAGTAGAAATCGAAGAAGCCGCCGAGCCGCACCGTATGCCCGGCGCCCCGATCCGCTTGCGCGAACAGTGCGTTGTCGCGGAACAGGTCGCAATGGCATGGGCCTTCCGGCAGCGCCGCATAGTCGTCGGATGCGAAGAGCGCGGCCTGGTATGCGAGCTCGCTTTCCAGCAGCGCGCGCTGCTCGCCGGTGATGAACGGCGCAATCGCGGGCACCGTCTCGCGCCACCACGGCAGGCTGCGCAGGTTCGGCTGATACCGCGGATAGTCGCGGCCCGCGAGGTGCAGGCGCGCGAGCATCTGGCCGACTTCGACGCAGTGCTCGGCGCGCGGCGCGAGCTCCGCCGCGCCCTCGAGCTTCGTGACGATCGCGGCCGGCTTGCCGTGCAGCTCGCCGAACAGCGTGCCGTCGTCGCGCGCGACGGGCGCGGGCACGGGCACGCCGTGCTTCGCGAGATGGCTCATCAAGTCGACGTAGAACGGCAGTTGCCCGGCCGTCAGGTTCTCGAAGATCGTGAGCACGTATTCGCCGCGCGTGGTCGTCAGGAAGAAGTTGCTGTTCTCGATGCCGGACGGGATGCCGCGGAACGCGACAACGTCGCCGAGATCGTAGTGGCGCATCCAGAGTGCGAGGTCAGCGTCGGAAACTGCGGTGAAAACGGCCATGCAAGAGACGTTGGTTCGGGTTGGCGTGCCGGCGGCGCGCCGGTGTCGCGAAAAGGGCGGAAGAGGGGCCGGCGCCGCGTGGCGCCGGCGGGCGTCGTCAATAGCGCAGGTTGACAGACGGCAGGCGGGTGACCGGCACGCCGGCGTCGTGCGGACGCGGCGACGTGTCGGGCGACGCGCTCATCTGATAGCGGGTGCCGAAGTTCGATTTCACGTTGATCTCGACCGGCTTGCCGCGATCGCGGTATTCGGTGACCTCGGTGCCGTTCTTGCTTTTTTCGTGAAAGCTCGGCGTGCGCTTCACGTCGTTGAAATCGACCTTCGACGTCACTTCGGCGCCGGGGCGGTTGATCTTCGTGAGATCGGGCAGCCCGGCTGCCTCGTTGGCCGCGGCCTGGGCCTTCGCGTCGGCTGCCGCCTGGGCGGCATCGGCGGCGTAGGCGGGGCCGCCGAGAGCGAGTGCCGTCATGGCGGCGGCAAAAAGGAGCGGCTTCATCGTGTTTCTCCCAGTGAACCATTCGATTTTAGCAAATACCGGCGTCTTGACGGTGCCGTCCGTCGACACGCGGGCGGCCTTGCCGTCGCGATGGGCATCGGCCGCGCAAGCGGGTTCCGTGGTAATGTCGAAACGATCTGACGAGGCACCGCTACATGAAGAACGATCCCAACCGCCGTTCCCGGATGCATACGCCGGACAGTCCGTCCGTCGACGCGTTCGACGACCCGATCGCCGCCGTCGCGCGGCTCTCCGAGATCTACGAAACGAATACCGCGTTCCTGCGCGACGCGTTCGCGCGCTATCGCCGCAACGACACGTTCGACGAGCGCGTGCGCGCGTGCTATCCGTTCGTGCGCATCCGCACCGACGTCAACACGCACGTCGATTCGCGCCGCTCGTATGGCTTCGTCGCCGGTCCGGGCGTGTTCGAGACGACCGTCACGCGCCCCGACCTGTTCGCGTATTACTACCGCGAGCAATTGCGCCTGCTCGCGAAGAACCATCACGTCCGGATCGAAGTGGGCGTCTCGGCGCAGCCGATCCCGGTTCACTTCGCGTTTTCCGAAGGGATCCACCTCGAAGGCGATCTCGATCGCGATCGCCTCGTCGCGATGCGCGACGTGTTCGATACGCCGGATCTCGCGTACCTCGACGACCGGATCGTCAACGGCACATACGAACCCGCGCCGGGCGAGCCGCATCCGCTCGCGCTCTTTACCGCGGCTCGCGTCGATTTCTCGTTGCATCGGCTGCGCCACTACACGGCGACGCTGCCGACGCATTTTCAGAACTACGTGCTCTATACGAACTACCAGTTCTATATCGACGAATTCGTGAAGCTCGGCCGCACGATGATGTCGGCGAGCGACGATCCCGAGGTGCGTGCGTATCGCAGTGAATACACGGCGTTCGTCGAGCCGGGCGACGTGGTCACGTACAACGCGAACCTCGGCGATGCGTCGACGGAAGGCACGCCGCCGCCGCGCGCGCCGCAGATGCCCGCGTATCACCTGAAGCGCGCGGACGGCAGCGGGATCACGATGGTCAACATCGGCGTCGGACCGTCGAACGCAAAGACGATCACCGATCACATCGCGGTGCTGCGTCCGCATGCGTGGGTGATGCTCGGCCACTGCGCGGGGCTGCGCAACACGCAGCGTCTCGGCGACTACGTGCTCGCGCATGGCTATGTCCGCGAGGATCACGTGCTCGACGCGGATCTGCCGCTGTGGGTGCCGATCCCGGCATTGGCCGAAGTGCAGGTCGCGCTCGAGCGCGCGGTCGCGCAAGTCACGCAGCTCGAAGGCGTCGAGTTGAAGCGCGTGATGCGTACGGGCACCGTCGCGAGCGTCGACAATCGCAACTGGGAACTGCGCGACCATCGCGAACCGGTGCTGCGGCTGTCGCAGAGCCGCGCGATCGCGCTCGACATGGAAAGCGCGACGATCGCCGCGAACGGCTTCCGCTTCCGCGTGCCTTACGGGACGCTGCTGTGCGTGTCGGACAAGCCGCTGCACGGCGAGTTGAAGCTGCCCGGAATGGCGGACCAGTTTTATCGCGGGCAGGTCGATCAGCATCTGCAGATCGGCGTGAAGGCGATGGAGATCCTGCGCACGAACGGCCTAGACCGGCTGCATAGCCGCAAGCTGCGCAGCTTTGCGGAAGTGGCGTTTCAGTGACAACCCCCTGACTGTACAAGGCTCCCCAGCTGGTTCGGGGGGGCCTTCTTGTCTAACATCAGCGTCAGTGTCTAACTTGCGCGCTTCAATGGGACTGGCCGGGCGCGTTCCACTTCGCGCGACTTCATGTAGTGCGCCGTCATACTCTGGCTTATCGCGAGCGCAGCCTGCAGTCTCCTTTGGAGAGCAGGTTGCAAGTTCGCATGTCGATCCTTGGATCGATCTTGTTCGCGCTGACGTGCAGGCGATGGATTACGCCTTTGAGTATGTCCCGTTTCCGTCTGCGGGCATCGGTGCGGTGTGCGCTCGCGACGCACGATGCGGCCGCATTGGCTGTAGCGGCGCGTCGGCGCGAAAAACACGAAAAAGAGAATCGAATACGAAGCAGAGAATCGCGGCCTGCGGGCCGCTCTTGCCACTGGCGCTGAACGGCTGCGCATCGCCGTCCGAACTGCACGGCAACCGATCGCGACGATCTGGCCAGCGTTTCCGGTGCCGCCAGTGTGGGTACATATTATGCTGGTTCTGCGCCTTCGAAAACCTGAGCGGCCGCGCCTTCAAAAATTGAGATTGAATTTCCGCTTCCGACTCCGATAAAGTAGTTGTATGAACTAATTACAATTCCATTTTTCCCGGTGTTTTCTATGACAACTCCGCGAAGGATATTGAGTAGCATATCAATATACCCGCGTGCAAACGGTGGGGAGTTGGCGGTCCTGTCTCTTATGGTGGAATTTATCGATTCTTGAGGGTTTGCCTCGATGTAAATCCATCCGTGACCTGTATATGCAAGTCTCTCGTGGCGTGCGATTGTATATTGATGGCCGTCAGAGGGAATCCTGGACCAATCATCATTAGCGGTAATCGAGAGAGGACAGTTCGATTGATTGTGGATAATTATATTCATAACTGATGCGATGTATTCTTGTGAATTTTAAATAAATTAGTAATGAATTTGATATTTTGTGAGGCTGATGATTTTTTGCTCATTGGTGAACCGAGTCGGCGTGCACCCTGTTGTGATGGAATGTATCTTTTTGCTAGTTATTAAAAAGTAATGATATTGAATCATATATGTAATAATTTGTTCTGCCTATTTTTTCTAAGATTCTTTTCTGTTTTGTGACAATTGTTAATAATTTAATTTGTTTGTTGGTCTGATTGCCGTGGTAGTCCTGCTCACTTTATTGAGACGCTTCCTGGAGGCGGGGCGAGGAGGCGTTGTTGGGCCGGCCAATTGCTTGGGCCGGCCAATTGCTGCGGACTGGTTGTTGGCGATGCGCCGTTCACATGCTCATTGCTTCGCGCTGCCAAGGGCCGCCAACGTAGTCCCAACGGCGAACCGGCCGCCGGGCAAGAAGTACCTGACGGTCAACGCGTACGCCGAGACGGCGGGCGAGAAGCCAGCATACCGAAGTGCGTGGCGAGCGGGCCAGCGCTGTTTGATTCCGGCAGTGTGGATTTACGAGCCGAAATGGGAAACCGGAAAGCACGTCCGCTACTGGATCGGGCTCGCTGGCTGGCGGCCATTTTGTGTCGTCGGTTTGTTGTGTGCGCGGAAGACGCTGAAAGGCGGCGAAATCCTCGCAATGGCGATGCTGACGGTGAGCGCCGACGAGCATCCGATGATGAGGCACGTGTACCGCCCGGGCGACGAGGAGCGGTCCGTTGTCATCCTGCGGTCAGTCGATGACGACGCGCGATTCGACGCGAAAAATGTCGAAGTCGCGCGCACGTCGTGGTCGCTTTCTCAGGCGGACGAGATGGCAGCCGAGCCAGCGCTGAGGTCGTGGAAAGGCTGTCTAACTTGCCAAAAAGCACAGATCAATTCGCGGGAAAAGATACAGCGCGTCAAGTGATTGAAGTTAGAGAAACTCTGGAAAGCATTGATTTTGCAGCGTAGTGCGACTTCGAACTGCGCTGCTTCGCGGAGGTCGCGTTCCCGTAACGCGACAACGCGCCGGTGCGTGCGGCGCCGAGGCGATTGCGCAAAAGACGACAAGGTCGTCCATGATCCGATCATGGACGACCTTGTCGAGAAGATCGTCGGCCTGACTGAAACTGCCCGATCGGGCTGTTTCGTTTCGCATTGGCCGGCTGCGCAGACGGCCGCCGTCGATGTTTGCCGCGCGGCGCGAATCAGGCGCGCGGCATCAGCATTCGCCCTTCTTCGCGTGTCCCGGCGGGCAGAATCCGCGATGGCGGTGATGCTCCTCCCACTCGCGACGTTCCCAATAGCGGTGGCCGTCCCAGTAACGGTCGCCGTGCCAGCCGACGATGACGGCGGGCGCGGGCGCGGGGGCGACGACGACGGGGGCGGGCGCCGGTGCGACGACGGCAGGAGCCGGCGCGCCGATGTTGACGTCCACATTCACGGCGTGCGCCGCGCCCGATAGCGCGATACCGATACCGGTCAATGCAAGGGCGATCAACGAGCGTTTCATGTTCTTTTCCTCACGAGTTGAGATGAGCGTCCGTTCCGACGCGTGCAGGCTTCGAGCCCCAAACCCGCCGTGTCCGTTCCGACGGACACGCAGCAGGACAAAGTGTGGCGGCGCGGTGGATTAATTGGCGTGTGGATTTGTAACGGTGCGTTCTCGCACAGTTCGCGCGGCCGGATGCGGGTAGGGCGCCGCTTGACAATCCGATCGGCGAGCATATCGATTCGGGACGCGTGGCGCGCCGAATTTGACATTTGCCCTGCGGCCGGTGAAATGAACGGTTACGAAGTGCGTGCCGCGCCGCGCCCAAATCGCTGGGTTTCGATCGTCGCGGCGCACAAGAAAAACGGGCGGGCGCTTCGTCGGCCCCGCCCGTTCGCGTGTACTCGATGTGCGCCGTGCGCGCCGCAACGGCATGCGGCGCGCGTGTTCGTCACAGGTAGAACATCCGGTCCTCTTCCGGCCGCGGCGGTTGCGCTTCCTCAGTTTCCTCGCCGCGATCCTCGTAGAACGCCAGCACCGCTTCGAGCACTTGGTCGGGATCGTCGATCACCTTCATCAGGTTCATGTCGTCCGGATTGATGAGGCCCATCGGAATCATCTGATCGCGGAACCACTGCAGCAGTCCGGTCCAGAATTCGCTGCCGACGAGCACGATCGGTACGAGGCGCGATTTCTTCGTCTGAATCAGCGTGAGCACTTCGGACAGCTCATCGAGCGTGCCGAAGCCGCCCGGCATCACGATCACCGCGTCCGAGTTCTTCACGAACGTGACCTTGCGCGTGAAGAAATGGCGGAAGCGCAGCGAGATGTCCTGGAAGTGGTTGCCGGCCTGCTCGTGCGGCAGCTCGATGTTGAGGCCGACGGACGGCGCCTTGCCGGCGTGCGCGCCCTTGTTCGCCGCTTCCATGATCCCCGGGCCGCCGCCCGAGATCACGGCGAAGCCCGCGTCGGACAGCTTGCGCGCGATCTGCACCGCGAGTTTGTAGTGCGGCGAATCCGGTTTGAGGCGCGCGGAACCATAGATGCTGACGGCAGGGCGGATCTCGGACAGGTACTCGGTCGCCTCGATAAACTCTGCCATAATCGTGAACATCTGCCACGAAGCGCGGGCCTTCTTCGCCGTCGCGCGTTCTTGATCTGCGAGCGAACGCAGACTCGGAATCACTTTTCTCTTATTCATAATGCCTGAAGAACGAAATCTGGAAGGTAAGACCCTGCTATTGGTTGATGGTTCGAGCTATCTGTATCGGGCTTACCATGCGATGCCTGATTTGCGCGGCCCTGGCGGGGAGCCGACCGGAGCGCTCTACGGAATCATCAATATGCTGCGCCGCATGCGCAAGGATGTCAGTGCAGAGTATAGCGCGTGCGTGTTCGACGCAAAGGGCAAAACCTTCCGGGACGATCTGTACGCCGAATACAAGGCGCACCGGCCGCCGATGCCGCCCGATCTCTCGCTGCAGATCGAGCCGATCCACGCGGCGGTGCGCGCGCTCGGCTGGCCGCTCCTGATGATCGAGGGCGTCGAAGCCGACGACGTGATCGGCACGCTCGCGAAGGAAGCCGAGCGGCGCGGAATGAAGGTGATCGTGTCGACGGGCGACAAGGACCTCGCGCAGCTCGTCACCGGCCACGTCACGCTGATCAACACGATGACGAACGAGGCGCTCGATCGCGACGGCGTGCTCGCGAAGTTCGGCGTGCCGCCCGAGCTGATCGTCGATTATCTGTCGCTCATCGGCGACACCGTCGACAACGTGCCGGGCGTCGAGAAATGCGGCCCCAAGACGGCCGTCAAATGGCTGTCGCAATATGGCACGCTCGACGGCGTCGTCGAGCACGCGGGCGAGATCAAGGGCGTCGTCGGCGACAACCTGCGCCGCGCACTCGATTTCCTGCCGCTCGCGCGCAAGCTCGTGACGGTCGAGACCGCATGCGAGCTCGCGCCGCACGTCGAGTCGATCGAGTCGTCGCTCGCGACGGACGGCGAAGGCCGCGACGCGCTGCGCGACATCTTCTCGACCCACGGCTTCAAGACCTGGCTGCGCGAGCTCGACAGCGAGCCCGCCGCGAACGGCGCGGCCGCTGAGGCCGGCGCGGTTCAGGATCCTGCAAGCGGCGCGACCGCCGAACTGCCGCTCGCCGCCGCGCGCAACTACGACACTGTGCAGACGTGGGAGCAGTTCGACGCATGGCTCGCGAAGATCTCGGCTGCGGAGCTGACCGCGTTCGATACCGAGACGACGTCGCTCGATCCGATGCTCGCGCAGATCGTCGGCTTGTCGTTCTCGGTGGAGCCGGGGCACGCCGCGTACGTGCCGGTCGCGCATCGCGGGCCGGACCTGCCCGCGCAGCTGCCGCGCGACGAAGTGCTCGCGAAGCTGAAGCCGTGGCTCGAGGACGCGGGCACGAAGAAGCTCGGCCAGCACCTGAAGTACGACGCGCAGGTGCTCGCGAACCACGGGATCGCGTTGAACGGCATCGAGCACGACACGCTGCTCGAGTCGTACGTGCTCGAATCGCATCGTACGCACGACATGGACAGCCTCGCGCTGCGCCATCTCGGCGTGAAGACGATCAAGTACGAGGACGTCGCGGGCAAGGGCGCGCAGCAGATCGGCTTCGACGAGGTGCCGATCGACAAGGCGTCCGAGTATGCGGCCGAGGACGCGGACATCACGCTGCAGCTGCATCGCGCGCTGTATCCGCAGATCGAGCGCGAGCCGGGGCTCACGCGCGTGTATCGCGACATCGAGATGCCGGTGTCGCTCGTGCTGCGCAAGATGGAGCGCACGGGCGTCCTGATCGACGGCGACCGGCTGACCCGGCAAAGCAGCGAGATCGCGACGCGGCTCGTCGAGCTCGAGCAAGAGGCGTATGCGCTCGCGGGCGGCGAATTCAATCTCGGCTCGCCGAAGCAGATCGGCCAGATCTTCTTCGAGCGGCTGCAACTGCCCGTCGTCAAGAAGACGCCGAGCGGCGCGCCGTCGACCGACGAAGAAGTGCTGCAGAAGCTCGCCGAAGACTATCCGCTGCCGAAGCTGCTGCTCGAGCATCGCGGCCTGTCGAAGCTGAAATCGACCTACACCGACAAGCTGCCGCGAATGGTCAATCCGAACACCGGCCGCGTGCACACGAACTATGCGCAGGCGGTTGCGGTCACGGGGCGGCTTGCGTCGAACGATCCGAACCTGCAGAACATTCCGGTGCGCACGGCCGAAGGGCGGCGCATCCGCGAGGCGTTCATCGCGGCGCCGGGCAGCAAGATCGTGTCGGCCGATTATTCGCAGATCGAACTGCGCATCATGGCGCACATCTCCGAGGACGAGTCGCTGCTGCGTGCGTTCGCGCATGGCGAGGACATTCACCGCGCGACCGCGGCCGAGGTGTTCGGCGTGACGCCGCTCGAAGTGACGTCCGACCAGCGGCGCATCGCGAAGGTGATCAACTTCGGCCTGATCTACGGGATGAGTTCGTTCGGCCTCGCGTCGAACCTCGGCATCACGCGCGATGCGGCGAAGCTCTACATCGACCGCTACTTCCTCCGCTATCCGGGCGTCGCCCGCTACATGGAAGAGACGCGCACGCGCGCGAAAGAGAAGGGCTACGTCGAAACCGTGTTCGGCCGCCGCCTGTGGCTGCCCGAGATCAACGGCGGCAACGGTCCGCGCCGCCAGGCCGCCGAGCGCGCGGCGATCAACGCGCCGATGCAGGGCACCGCGGCCGACCTGATCAAGCTGTCGATGATCGCAGTCGACAACTGGCTCGAGCGCGGCGGCTTCGCCGCGCGGATGATCATGCAGGTGCACGACGAACTCGTGCTCGAGGTGCCGGAAAGCGAACTGTCGGTCGTGCGCGAGAAGCTGCCCGAAATGATGTGCGGCGTCGCGAAGCTGAAGGTGCCGCTCGTCGCCGAGGTCGGCGTCGGCGAAAACTGGGAAGAGGCGCACTGACGCGTCGTCCGCGCGACGTGCGCGTCGCAGGTATGCGCCGTGCATCAGGCCCGGCGCGTACCGTTTCCATCACATCCCCCGCCGTTTCTTTCGCGCTCGTTGCAATTTAAGCGCTTGCGGCTGTCATGCAAACTCCGGGACAATGCAGAAACTGGCATCGCCGCACCGTGATCGCGCGGATGCGAGCGACGCCGAGGCGCTCGCGTGCCTAAAGTGTCCGAACTAGTTAGGATGTCGATTGGCGGCGAACGCGGTCGTGCTCGCCGCCTTGACCGCAAGCAGTCTCGAATCGTAAGGGGAATCGGATGCATCGTTTCATCATCGTCGGCGGCGGTGCGGGCGGGCTCGAATTGGCGACGCGCCTCGGGGACCGCTATGGCGCGCGCGGCAATCGGCCCGCGCGTGCTCTCGTCACGCTCGTCGATCGTTACCCGACTCATATCTGGAAACCCCTGCTGCACGAAGTGGCGGCGGGCAGCATGGACCCGTTCACGCAAGAGCTCGAATATGCGGCGCAGGCGCGCTGGCACGGCTTCGAGTTCCATCAGGGCGAGCTGATCGCGCTCGACCGCACGTCGCGGCGCGTGACGCTCGCGCCCGTCGCCGATAACGACGGCGCCGAGCTGTTGCCGCAGCGCGAGCTCGAATACGACACACTCGTCATCGCGATCGGCAGCACGACGCATTACTTCGGCGTGCAGGGCGCGCCGGAGCATTCGATCGCGCTCGACACGGTCGCCGAGGCGGAGCGGTTCCGCAAGCGCCTGATCGCCGCGTGCATGCGAGCCGAGCATCAGCCTCACGAGCTCGTCGCGCAGACCGCCTCCGCGACGGACCCGGCAGATCCTGCCGAGCCTGCAGACCCGGTGGAGCCTGCCGAGCCGCGCATCCAGGTCGCGATCGTCGGCGGCGGGGCGACGGGCGTCGAACTGTCCGCGGAGCTGCGCAACACCGCTCAGGTGCTGTCCGCGTACGGGCTGCACAAGCTCGATCCGCGACACGACGTCGGCATCGTACTGATCGAGTCCGGGCCGCGCATCCTGCCGGCGCTGCAAGAGCGCGTGTCGACGGCAACCGCCGAGCTGCTCGAGAAACTCGGCGTGCGATTGATGCTCGGCGAGCGCGTGACCGAAGTCGCGCCGGGCGTTGTGCGCACAGCGAGCGGCAAGAGCGTGCGCGCGGACCTGACGGTGTGGGCGGCGGGCATCAAGGCGCCCTCGGTGCTCGCGAAGCTTGACGGCCTCGAAGTGAACAAGCTCGGCCAACTGGTCGTGCGCCGCACGCTGCAGACCGAGACCGATCCGAACGTCTTCGCGCTCGGCGACTGTGCAGGCTGCGCGTGGCCCGGCCACGACCGCAACGTGCCGCCGCGCGCGCAAGCCGCGCATCAGCAGGCGAGCTTCATGCTGCGTGCGTTCGCATGCCGGCTCGAAAGCCGGCCGCTGCCCGAATTCACCTATCGCGATTTCGGCTCGCTCGTGTCACTCGGGCACTTCAGCGCGGTCGGCAATCTGATGGGCGGGCTGATCGGCGGCAACATGCTGATCGAAGGGCTCTTCGCCCGCTTCATGTACATGTCGCTGTATCGATTGCACGTCGCGGCGCTGCACGGTTATCCGCGGATGGTGCTCGACACCGTCGCGCACTGGCTGCGGCGCTCGACGCTGCCGCGGGTGAAGCTGCACTAGCGAAGCCGCGGAGAGAACGGCGGCATGGCGCGAGCCGGCCGTCGTTCGCGCGGCGCTCGTTCGGCGCGCGTGGCTCGTCGGCTCCGGTGCTGCCGAATCTCGCCGCCGGCGCGCGCGCCGTCACTTTTCTTCATGCGCGACACGCATTGGCTTCTCCTTGCGCTCGCACGCGCATCGTTCGTCGTCCGTAGTTGCTCATGATTCAGGCCTCACCCCGAGGGATGAAGCCGACGGTCGATCCGCCCGAGCGGAGTGCGGGCGGATATGATGGTCCGCGGTGTCGGCATGGAGGTTGGCTTCTTCTTGATGCGCAGAGCCCGTCCAGTAGTTGGGCCCGCAGTCCCGCGAGCACCCCGTATTGTGATTTGGGGCGGCAACGCCCTTGAGCGCGTCTAGTAGACGAGCTGCGACACGCCGCAAGTCAGCGACATGTCGTGGATCGTGCTTTCGCCGACCTGCACACCGAGCAACTGCAGCAGCGGCACGACCGCCGAATCGAGGCCCGACAGCATCGGCGGCAGCACGCCGCCGAGGAACGTATCGAGCGCGGTCTGGATCGGTCCGAGCGGCAGGCTGATGCCGATGAGCGAGATCTGCGTCTGCTGCAGCGATGCGCCGAGGCCCGACAGCGCATTGCCGAGCACGCTGCCGACGCCATTCGAATTCGTGCTTTGATAGCCGCCCGTCGTCCCGTAGAACGTGAGCGTCGGCGTGCTGCTCGCGGGTACGTCGGCCGGGAGCGACGCGAGCGACTTGATCGTCACGAGGTTCGCGATGTTGACGAGCGTCGCGGGCGTCGAGCAGGTGAACGGCAGCGACGCGGACAGGTTGGCCGGCGTGTCGCCGATGCACAGGTTCGCGAGGCCCGTCTGCACGCCGATGGCCGACGTGCAGGTCGACGGCGACGACTTGCAGCTGGCCGACTCCAGCCACGCCTGCCCCGGCGCGATCTGTAGCGACAGCGGCAGGTTCACCTGCACCGGCACGAGCGCGCCGAGCACCCCGAGCGGCAGGTTTGCCGTGCCGAGTCCGATATTCAGATAGAGCCGCACCTGCGCCGTTCGCGCGATCGTGCGCCAAGTCTTCGTGACGGGATCGACGCCTGCCTCGCCGATGCCGAGCACGGGCGGCTGGATGATCTGCACTTGCAGGCTCGCGTTCAATCCGCCGACGTTGAGCCCGTTCGCAAGCGAGAACGCGGTTTGGCCGGTGGCGATCTCGGCGGCGACGAGAAGCGCGTCGAACGGGCTGAACGTCGCGTCCAGCGCGGCCTGCGGGTCGGACAGACCGACCGAGAAGATGCCTGTCGAATTCGCGGTGTTGCCAATCTTGAAAGTCCGCCCGCCCGGGATGTTCGCGCTGACGATCGTCTGCAACGCGCCGATGCTCGTCTGCAAGTCCGTATTCGCGACCGACGTTTGCGACAGCGCGGTCAGCATCCAGCTCGCGAGCTGCGGGACGGTGGTCTGCGTATTCAGCAGCGCGTTCACGGTACCGACGTTCGCGGCCGCCATCAGGTCCTTGATCCTGATCCGCGAATTCGCGAGGCCTTGATACGACAGCACCGACAGATTCAGATTCGCGCCGAGCAGCCCGTTGAGAAGCGCGTTCACGACGCCGCCTTGCAATTGCGCGAGCGTCGTGCCGATCGAATACGCGCCGACGTTGGTCGCTTGCGCGGTGCCGGTTGCAGCGACCGTGCGCTGCGAGCCGAGGAAGTAGTACGGCACGGTGCGCGTGACCGTCACCTGAACCGCGTTGAGCTGCGCGTCGCTGTCGGCTGCCGAGCCTGCGGCCGAGCCCGCGAAGAAGCTCGGCCCCGCGTTGTCCTTCACGTCCCAGCGGCCGCAGACGACCGTCATCGATTGTCCCGACGCACTGCTGTCGAAGCCATTGCCGAGCGCCGCCGATTGCGCGGTCGCGGCGGGCTTCACGCAGCCGTCGTCCATCGTTTGAGCGGCCGCGAGCGCGACCGTGTCGGCGATGCCTTGCAGCGCGCGGCGCTGATAGAACAGATTGCCGAGATCGACTGCGCCGAGCGCGGCGATCACGACGCCGATCGCGATCGCCGCGATGACGGCGAGCGAGCCGCGCTGACGGGCGGGCGAGCGTCGTGCGCGGCGCTGCCGACTCGGCTTGCGGCGGTTGGAAATATCACCGGTGATCGGGCGGCGTGTCGGCTTGTTCATTCCCACCTCGTTGTGCTTCGTCGGCGTTGCGTATTCTGATTTGCGCGATGCGCGATGCGCGATGCGCGATCGATCGGCATCGGACGTTCGTTGTCATCGACGGCGCTCCCGGTTCGCATGCACCGCGCAGCGCTCGCCGCACACGGGCGCCTTCTGTTCGGCTGCGACTGTCGGCGGGGGGTGCTGCCGGTTGCGCGCATGGCGCGCCAGCGAATCATGCGGGCAATCGCATTTATTTGGCAATCCAATATTTTCCCGGAATACGTGTCGACGAGGACTTATCTCGATATGCAAGGGGAAATGAAAAGCAGGGAGTGGGAATCCGTAGGAATGTGAATGAAATGGGCGCGTGCGATTCGATGACGGTCACGGCGGAAAATGGCAATGCATGTCGCATGCGTGGCGCGTGCGACACGACGATCGATCGTTCGATACGCGCTCATGCGACATGCTGCGCTCGCCGGCGATTGCATGTCGAGGACGCGACGCGCATCTTCGGCCGGCATTTCGATGCAATGTTCTAGAAGCGCCGACAGTGGCGATCAGGCATCGCGCCGCGACCTGTTCGCGAAGGCCGGCCAATGCCGCCGCGATTTTCACTTCTGACAAAAGGTTGACGCCTCCCCGCATTGTTGGGCATCGTGTGCGGGTTCCGCCTCGGCGGGGCGGGCGGCGACGCTCGGCGCGGCTGCATCGCGCCAGGGCCGCCGCGGTTCGAATTCATGTCGCCGCCGCGTGCGCCGCGTGGCCGCGACAACGAGAAGAGAGGAGCACATCCATGTTGAAACCCGAAGTCGACAGCCTGGTTCCGCACGTTCCGTTCAGCCGCCGCAAGTTCGTCAAGACGGCGCTCGGCGGCACCTTCGCCGCGGCCGTGCTGCCCGTGTCCGCCCAGACGATCGCGACCGACAGCGCCGGCCTCGACGTCGACACCGTCGAGATCCGCTCGGGCGACGCGAGCGTGCCGGCCTATCGCGCGCAGCCGGACGGCAAAAGCAACCTGCCCGTGATCGTCGTGATCCACGAGGTCTTCGGCGTGCACGCCCACATCGCCGATATCTGCCGGCGCTTCGCGAAGCTCGGCTATCTGGCGATCGCGCCGGATCTGTACGCACGACAGGGCGATCCGTCGAAATATCCGTCGATCCAGGCGCTGCTCGACCAGGTGGTCAGCAAGGTGCCCGACCGGCAGGTCAGCGAGGATCTCGACGCGACGGTCGCGTGGGCGGGGAAGAACGGCGGCGACCTGTCGCGGCTTGGCGTGACGGGCTTTTGCTGGGGCGGCAGGCAGGCTTGGCTGTTCGCCGAGCACAATCCGCACGTGCGTGCGGCGGTCGCGTGGTACGGCAGGGTGGTCGGCGAGACGAACGAGATGACGCCGTTCAATCCGGTCGATCATGCGTCGCAACTGAAGGCGCCTGTGCTCGGCCTCTACGGCGGCAAGGACGACAGCATTCCGCAGCGCTCGCTCGCGGAGATGCGCACGCGTCTCGCGGCGGCCGGCACGAAGGCGGCGCGGGAATCGGAGATCGTCGTGTACCCGGACGCGGGCCACGCGTTCTTCGCCGATTACCGCCCGAGCTACGTGAAGGCGGACGCCGAGGATGGGTGGAAGCGCGCCGTCGCGTGGTTTCGGCATCACGGCGTGATGTGACGCCGGTACGCGCCGCCGTGGCGGGCGGCGGCGCGCGTGGCGTGTCGCTTATGGGTTCGCGCCGGTCGCGACGGGGCGGGACGGATCCGCGCTCCATTCGCTCCACGATCCCGCATAGAGCGCCGGGTCGTGCAGGCCGGCGATCTCCATCGCGAGCGCGTTGTGGCATGCGGTGACGCCCGAGCCGCATTGCAGGATCACCTTGTTCGAAGGCGTCGCGCCGAGCAGCGGATTGAATGCCTCGCGCAGCTCGTGGCCGCTCTTGAAGCGGCCGTCAGCCGTCAGGTTGTTCTTGAAGAAATGATTGAGCGCGCCAGGGATGTGTCCGCCGACGCGATCGATCGTCTCGTTTTCGCCGCGATAGCGGTCGGCGGCGCGGGCATCGATCACGAGATGGTCCCTCGTCGAGAGATTCGCGAGCACCGTTCGCGCATCGACGACCGTCGCGAGCGGCGCGGCCGCGTGGAAGTCGCCCTGGGTCTTCTGCGGCGTGCCCTGTGTCGCCGCGTGGCCGGCTGCTTGCCAGGCCTGCAGGCCGCCGTCGAGCACCGCGGCGGAATCGTGGCCGAGCCAGCGCAGCAGCCACCAAAGGCGCGCCGCGTACATGCCGCCTTGCGCATCGTACGCGACGACCTGCTGATTCTGCTTGAGCCCGTGGGCCTTCAGCGTGTCGACGAGCGCGTCGCGCGCGGGCAATGGGTGACGACCGTTCGTGCCGGTCTTCGCGCCCGACAGGTCGCGGTCGAGATGCAGATAGTGCGCGCCGGGAATGTGACCGGCTGCGTACGCTTGCTCGCCCAAGCCGGTATCGGCGAGATCGAAGCGGCAATCGAAGACGAGCACGCTGTTCGGCGCGGCCGCAAGACGTTCGGCGAGATTGTCGGCCGAGATGAGCGTGGTGTAGTGAGTGTGTGGCATGACGACTCCCTTGGAGAAACGGGCCGGATGCTCTAAGTCTAAACAAAAAAAGACGGGCTGCAGCCCGTCTTTCTTTTCCGTGCCGATCCGGCGCAAGGCCGGGAGCGGATCAGGTTTCGACGAATGTCGGATGAAGCGTCGCGCGGGACTCCGCTCAGATCGCGCCGAGCTGCCGGCGCAGGAACTCATGGAAGTGCTGCATGCCGTCTTCCATCGGGCTCTGATACGGGCCAATCTGCGATTCGCCGCGCTCCATTAGCGCGCGGCGGCCGGCGTCCATGCGCAGCGCGATTTCGTCGTCCTCGATCGCGGTTTCCATGTACGCGGCGCGCTCCGCCTCGACGAACTCGCGCTCGAACAACGCGATTTCCTCAGGGTAATAAAACTCGACGATGTTCGTCGTCTTTTGCGGGCCGCGCGGAATCAGCCACGACACGACGAGCACATGCGGATACCACTCGATCATGAGGCCCGGATAGTAGACCATCCAGATCGCGCCGAACTCGGGCGGCACGCCGTCGCGATAGCGGAGGACCTGATCGTGCCACTTCTGGTACGTCGGGCTGCCCGGCTTCGCGAGCGCGTTGTGCACGCCGACCGTCTGCACGCTGTACCAGTCGCCGAACTCCCATTTCAGGTCGTCGCACGACACGAAGCTGCCGAGACCCGGATGAAACGGGACGACGTGGTAGTCCTCGAGGTAGACCTCGATGAAGGTCTTCCAGTTGTAATTGCACTCGTGAATCTCGACGTGATCGAACATGTAGTCCGAGAAGTCGAAATGGTGCTTCGTGCCGAGCTGCGCAAGATCGTGCGCGACGTCGCGGCCCTCGGCTTCGAACAGCAGGCCTTGCCAGTTCTGCAACGGCGTCGCGTGCAGGTTCAGGCAGGGCTTGTCCGGAAAATGCGGCGCGCCGAGCAGTTGGCCGTCGAGATCGTAGGTCCAGCGATGCAGCGGGCAGACGATGTTCTGCGTCTGCCCGCGGCCGTTCAGCATGATCGCCTGGCGATGGCGGCACACGTTCGAGAGCAGTTCGATCTGCGAAGTCTGGTTGCGCACCAGCACGCGGCCCTCGTTTTCGGAAGGCAGCGCAAAATAGTCCCCCGCTTCGCGCACCATCAATTCGTGCCCGACATAGCGAGGTCCCTTCTTGAAAAGTGTTTCGATTTCGCGCGCGAGGAGCGCCTCATCGAAATAAGCGGTGACTGGAAGCTGGCTGTGTGCCGACTTCAGTTGCAATGCGTCGCTCAGATTGGACATTCCCACTCCCGGTGAAAGCGTGAAAGCAGTGAACAACCCAACCATCGAAAATTCGATTTAGGGGAACCGGCGATTATACCCGGATCAACTTTCTTGGGGTGGGATAAGTGACTGATTTGTGTCAAATTTTTCCCGGAATTTGGACGGGTTTCGTGCGATTTGCACACGAAGCGCGCTGCGCTCGAGCCCCTTGAAGCCAAGTCGGCAGGTCGGAAAATTCTCTTTTGCCGTAGAATGTCCGACTTGTTTTGACTTTTGACACCCCGTCCATGGCGAAAACCGCAACCCCAGGCGCGTCCGCGTCCGACCCCGGTTCCGGACCGCTGCCGGAAAATTACGAGGCGGCGCTCGCGGAACTGGAGGCGCTCATCGCCCGAATGGAGGGCGGGACGCTGAGCCTCGAGGATTCGCTTGCGGCGTATCGCCGCGGCGCGGCGCTCGTTGCATTTTGCCAACAACAATTGGAAAAAGCGGAGCAGCAGGTGCGTGTGCTCGACGGCGCCACGCTCAAGCCGCTTTCCGCCGGAACGGCCGCCGCGGACGGCGGAGACGACGATCTATGACATTCGACCAATGGATGCGCTCGGTGCTCGAGCGTGTCGAGACGGCCCTCGGCCATTATTTGCCGGCCGAAACTGTAGCGCCCGCACAACTGCACGAAGCGATGCGCTATGCGGCGCTCGGGGGGGGGAAACGGGTGCGTCCGCTGCTGTGCCATGCGGCGGGCGAGCTCACTGGCGCGTCGGAAGCGGCGCTGAACGCTGCAGCGGCGGCGCTCGAAATGATTCACGTGTATTCGCTCGTGCATGATGATATGCCGTGCATGGACGACGACGCGCTGCGTCGCGGCAAGCCGACCGTCCATGTCGAGTATGACGAGCCCACCGCGCTTCTCGTCGGCGACGCGCTGCAGTCGCAGGCCTTCGTCGCGCTGACGGACGCCGCCGCGCTGCCGCTCGACCGGCAGGCCGCGCTCGTGCGCGAGCTCGCGCTCGCGAGCGGCTCGATCGGCATGGCGGGCGGTCAGGCGATTGATCTCGCGAGCGTCGGTCATGCGCTTTCGCGCGACGCGCTCGAGACGATGCACCGGATGAAGACGGGCGCGCTCCTGCGTGCGTCGGTGCGGATGGGCGCGCTCGCGGGCGAGACGCCGTCCGAAGACGCGATGCGCGCGCTCGACGCATACGCGGCCGCTGTCGGCCTCGCGTTCCAGGTGGTGGACGACATTCTCGACGTCACCACCGATTCCGCGACGCTCGGCAAGACGGCCGGCAAGGACGCGGCGAACGACAAGCCGACCTACGTGTCGATCATCGGCCTCGACGCGTCGCGCGCGCTTGCCGCGCAACTGCGCACCGACGCGTACGCCGCGCTCGAACCGTTCGGCGCGCGCGCACGGCGCCTGGCTGAACTGGCGGACCTGGTGGTGAACCGGGTCAGCTGACGCGAAAGCCCGCCGCCGCGCCCATGCTACGGGTGGTGCGTGTAAGAAGTGCGGGCGCGTTTGTTTTCCTACAATGGAACGACGATGTACGACTTGCTGAAAACCATCGACGACCCGGCGGATCTGCGCCGTCTCGATCGTCGCCAACTGCAGCCGCTCGCCGACGAGCTGCGCGCGTTCGTCCTCGACAGCGTGTCGAAGACGGGCGGCCACCTGTCGTCCAATCTCGGCACGGTCGAGCTGACGATTGCGCTGCACTACGTGTTCGACACGCCGGACGACCGGATCGTGTGGGACGTCGGTCACCAGACCTATCCGCACAAGATCCTGACGGGCCGCCGCGACGCGATGAAGTCGCTGCGCCAGCAGGACGGCATCTCCGGCTTCCCGCGCCGTTCGGAGTCCGAATACGACACGTTCGGCACCGCGCATTCGAGCACGTCGATTTCGGCCGCGCTCGGGATGGCGATCGGCAGCAAGCTGCAGGGCGACGACCGCTTCTCGATCGCGGTGATCGGCGATGGCGCGATGACGGCCGGCATGGCGTTCGAAGCGATGAACAACGCGGGCGTGTCCGAGGATGCGAAGCTCCTCGTGATCCTGAACGACAACGACATGTCGATCTCGCCGCCCGTCGGCGCGCTGAATCGCCATCTCGCCCGCCTGATGTCGGGCCGTTTCTACGCGGCCGCGCGCGCGGGCGTCGAGCGCGTGCTGAGCGTCGCGCCGCCCATGCTCGAGCTCGCGCGCAAGCTCGAGGAGCATGCGAAGGGCATGGTCGTGCCCGCGACGCTGTTCGAGGAATTCGGCTTCAATTACATCGGGCCGATCGACGGCCACGACCTCGATTCGCTGATCCCGACGCTGCAGAACATCAAAGAGCTGCGCGGGCCGCAGTTCCTGCACGTCGTGACGAAGAAGGGCCAGGGCTACAAGCTCGCCGAGGCCGACCCGGTGCTCTACCACGGCCCCGGCAAGTTCAACCCGGCTGAAGGCATCAAGCCGTCCACGACGCCCGCGAAGAAGACCTACACGCAGGTGTTCGGCGAGTGGCTGTGCGATGCGGCCGAGCTCGATTCGCGCGTGGTCGGCATCACGCCGGCGATGCGCGAAGGCTCCGGCATGGTCGAGTTCGAGAAGCGCTTCCCGGAGCGCTACTACGACGTCGGCATTGCCGAGCAGCACGCGGTGACGTTCGCGGGCGGCCTCGCGACGGAGGGGCTCAAGCCCGTCGTCGCGATCTACTCGACGTTCCTGCAGCGCGCTTATGATCAGCTGATTCACGACGTCGCGCTGCAGAACCTGCCCGTCGTGTTCGCGATCGACCGCGCGGGCCTCGTCGGCGCGGACGGCGCGACGCACGCGGGTGCGTACGACCTCGCGTTCCTGCGCTGCATCCCGAACATGACGGTGATGGCCGCGTCGGACGAGAACGAGTGCCGACAGATGCTGCATACCGCGCTGCAGCAGCCGAACCCGACCGCGGTCCGTTATCCGCGCGGCGCGGGCACGGGCGTTGCGACCGTCAAGGCGTTCACCGAGATCCCGCTCGGCAAGGGCGAGGTGCGTCGCCGCACGTCGCAGCCGGAGGGCAAGCGCGTCGCGATTCTCGCATTCGGCACGATGGTCGCACCGTCGCTCGCGGCGGCCGAAGTGTTCGATGCGACCGTCGCGAACATGCGCTTCGTGAAGCCGATCGACGCCGAGCTCGTGCAGGAGCTCGCGCAAACGCACGATTACTTCGTCACCGTCGAGGAAGGCTGCGTGATGGGCGGCGCGGGCTCCGCATGCGTCGAGGCGATGATGGAGGGCGGCGTGATCCGTCCGGTGCTGCAGCTCGGCTTGCCAGACCGTTTCATCGATCACGGCGATCCGGCGAAGCTGCTGTCGATGTGCGGTCTCGACGGCGACGGTATCGCGAAGTCGATTCGCGAGCGCTTCCTGAGCCACGCGACGAGCGTCGCAAGCCCGGCGAAGCGCGTCGCGTAAGCCGTCGCGCGGTGGCTTTCCCCCGAATGCATGGGCCTGCGGGCCCATGTCGCATTTCCGGCAGGTTATGCGGCATATGGCGATGTCGTGCCGCGTGACCCTATAAGGATCGAACAAGATGAACCTGATGAATCCCGAATTCGTGATGCCCGACGTGCAGAGCACGGTCGACACCCGACAGATGCCGATCCAGCGCGTCGGCGTGCGGGCCGTCCGACATCCGCTGACCGTGCGCACCGCCGAAGGCGAGACGCAGGCCACGGTCGGCACCTGGAATCTCGACGTGCATCTGCCGGCCGATCAGAAGGGCACGCACATGTCGCGCTTCGTCGCGCTGCTCGAGGAAACCGACGCGCCGCTGACGGCCGACGCGTTCCGCGCGATGCTGGCGACGATGCTCGAGAAGCTCGAAGCGCAGGCGGGACGCATCGAGGTATCGTTTCCGTACTTCGTGAACAAGACGGCGCCCGTGTCGGGCGTGCGCAGCCTCCTCGACTACCAAGTGACGCTGACGGGCGACGTGTGCGACGGCGTTACGCGCGTGTTCGCGAAAGTGCTCGTGCCGGTGACGAGCCTCTGCCCGTGCTCAAAGAAGATCTCGCAGTACGGCGCGCACAACCAGCGCTCGCACGTGACGATCGACGCGGAGCTCGCGGCCGACGTGCCGGTCGAGGATCTGATCCGGATTGCCGAGGAAGAGGCGTCGTGCGAGCTGTGGGGGCTGCTCAAGCGCCCTGACGAGAAGTTCGTCACCGAACGCGCATACGAGAATCCGAAGTTCGTCGAGGACCTGGTGCGCGACGTCGCGCGACGGCTCGATGCGGACGAGCGGATCGTCGCGTACGTGCTCGAGGCGGAGAATTTCGAGTCGATCCACAATCACAGCGCGTATGCACTGATCGAGCGCGACAGGCGGCGAGCCGCGTAGGCGTCGCGCGGCGGTTGTAGCCGTATGCGGAAAGGGGCCGTTCGACGTGAACAGCCCCTTTCGTTTTGGGTGACGGCAATCGAATGACTGCGGTTCGGGAGCGGTTGTCGCGTGGTGATGGCTGGTGCGGGGCATCGATCGTAGTCGGCGCGTGTGCCGAGCGGGCGGGTGCGCGGCGTTGGCGATATTCGCCGACATTTGCAGGCGGCCGGTACAACCCGCCGGTTGCCTGCGCCTCATCGTCGATGGAAAGCCGACCGCGACGCGGTATGGCAGCGGTGCTGCGCGGCCATCTCGCCGCGGCGATGTTTCTTCGGGTGCGTCTTCGACAGGCGCGCTGCGCTTCAGCGCGCAAGCGACGCCAGATCCCAGCGCGGCCTCACGGTGAACGCGTAGTCGCGGCTCGCCTGCGACGGCCAGCGCGCAAGCCGCAGTGCACCCGCGAGCGCGATCATCGCGCCGTTGTCGGTGCAGAGCGCGAGGTCGGGGTAATGGACGTCGAAGCCGCGCTTCGCGGCCGCGGCCGACAGCGCCTCGCGCAGCTGGCGGTTCGCGCCGACGCCGCCCGCGACGACGAGCCGCTTGAGCCGCGTCTTCTTCAGCGCGGCGAGCGATTTTGCGACGAGTACGTCGACGGCCGCGTCGACGAAGCCGCGCGCAAGGTCGGCCTTCGCGCGCTCGAACCCGGCGCCGCTCGCGTGCGCTGCTTCGAGCTTCTTCATCTGCGTGAGCACCGCGGTCTTCAGCCCGCTGAAGCTGAAATCGAGATCGCCCGAATGGAGCATCGGCCGCGGCAGCGCGACCGCGCCCGGCGTGCCGGTTTCGGCGAGCTTCGACACTTCCGGTCCACCCGGGTAGCCCAGACCGAGCAGCTTCGCGGTCTTGTCGAACGCTTCGCCCGCGGCGTCGTCGAGCGTTTCGCCGAGCGTCTCGTAGACGCCGACGTCGGTGACGCGCATCAGTTGCGTATGGCCGCCCGACACGAGCAGCGCGACGAACGGGAACGGCGGCGGCTCGGCGACGAGGAGCGGCGACAGCAGGTGCCCTTCGAGATGATGGATGCCGATCGTCGGCTTGTCCCACGCGAACGCGAGCGCGTTCGCGATGCTCGCGCCGACGAGCAGCGCGCCCGCGAGGCCCGGGCCCTGCGTGAACGCGATCGCATCGATGTCCTCGCGGCGCGCGCCGCTCGCGGCGAGCACCTCCTCGAGCAGCGGCAGCGCGCGGCGAATGTGGTCGCGCGACGCGAGCTCGGGGACGACGCCGCCGTATTCGCGATGCATCGCGATCTGCGAGTGGAGCGCGTGCGCGAGGAGGCCGCGCTCGGTGTCATAGAGCGCGAGGCCGGTTTCGTCGCAGGAGCTTTCGATGCCGAGAACGAGCATGATGGTGTGCGGCGGCCGCGTCGAGACGCGCGCGGCCGGAAATCAACGTAACAGAAAAGTATAACAGCGCGGTCGCTTTGTCCGTCGGCGCGCGGGCGAAGTGCCGCGCGACGCAGGTACAATCCGCGCCATGGAAAATTTCGACATCGCAGTGATCGGCGCGGGCGCGGCCGGCATGATGACGGCCGCGGTGGCCGGTCAGCTCGGCCGGCGCGTCGTGCTGCTCGATCACTCGCCGCGGCTCGCGGAGAAGATTCGCATCTCGGGCGGCGGGCGTTGCAACTTCACGAATCTGTACGCGGGGCCGGACAACTACCTGTCGTCGAATCCGCATTTCTGCCGCTCGGCGCTCGCGCGCTACACGCCGCGCGATTTCCTCGGGCTCCTGAAGAACTACCGGATCACGTGGCACGAAAAGCACAAGGGGCAGCTCTTCTGCGACCATTCGAGCGACGCAATTATCGACGTATTGAAGGGCGAATGTGACGCGGGCGGCGTCGCGTGGCGGCGGCCTGTGTCGGTCGACACGGTGCGGCACGTGCACGCGGATGGCTTCGCGCTCGACACGAGCGCGGGCGCGATCGGCGTGCGGGCGCTCGTCGTCGCGACGGGCGGGCTGTCGATCCCGAAGATCGGCGCGACCGATTTTGCCTACCGGATCGCGAAACAGTTCGGCCACAAGCTCGTCGACACGCGGCCGGCGCTCGTGCCGCTGACCTTCGCCGTCGATGCGTGGGCGCCGTTCGCGGCGCTGTCGGGCGTGTCGCTCGAGGCGCGGGTGTCGACCGGCGCGAAAAAGGTCGGCGGTGAGTTCGTCGAAGACATCCTGCTCACCCATCGAGGACTGTCCGGGCCCGGGATCCTGCAGATTTCGAGCTACTGGCGCTCGGGCGAGCCGATCCATGTCGATCTCGTGCCGCAGCTGGACGCGGCGGACGAATTGGTCCGCGCGAAGGCGGGCTCGCGACGTCAGATCGGGGCGCTGCTCGCCGAATGGGTGCCGGCGCGGCTCGCGCATGCGTGGCTCGAGGCCGAGCGGGTGCGCGTGGACGCGCGCCTCGCCGACCTGCCGGACAAGACGCTGCGCCGGATCGGCGAAACGCTGTCGCGTTGGACGCTCACGCCGAACGGCACTGAGGGCTACCGGAAGGCCGAGGTGACGAAGGGTGGGATCGACACGCGCGAGCTGTCGTCGGCGACGATGATGAGCGAGCGCGTGCCTGGCCTCTTCTTCGTCGGCGAGGCGGTCGACGTGACGGGCTGGCTCGGCGGCTATAATTTCCAGTGGGCGTGGGCTTCGGGCGTCGCGGCCGGGCGCGCGGCCGCCGACTGCACGCACCGCTTGACGGGTTAGTGCGTTTGTGCAAGGCGTCTGCTATACTCCAAAACCTTTCTCCGCGATACCTTTACTTTTTTTACGTGACGGGTCATGACGATCATCCGCGTTAAGGAAAACGAGCCTTTCGAAGTTGCGATGCGCCGCTTCAAGCGCACGATCGAAAAGAACGGTCTGCTGACTGAGCTGCGCGCGCGCGAGTTCTATGAGAAGCCGACTGCGGAGCGCAAGCGTAAGAAGGCCGCTGCGGTGAAGCGCCACTATAAGCGCATCCGCAGCCAGATGCTGCCGAAGAAGCTCTACTGAGTATTGCCCGCGCCGCGTGGTTCGCTAGGCGGCGCACCGATGGGATTCGCCGAGCGCAGCCCGTCGATGCCGAATTCGAGCAAACCCGCTTGAGAAACCGTCTCAAGCGGGTTTTTGTGTTGACGCCGCTGGGCGGTGTCGCATGGAATTTTCATACCGGATATACGATGAGTCTGAGAGACCAGATCAGTGAAGACATGAAGGCCGCGATGCGCGCGAAGGAAAGCGAGCGGCTGGCGACGATCCGCCTGCTGCTGGCTGCGATCAAGCAGCGCGAGGTCGACGAGCGCGTGACGCTCGACGATGCGGGCGTCATTGCGGTCGTCGACAAGATGATCAAGCAGCGCAAGGATTCGATCAGCCAGTTCGAAGCCGCGGGCCGCACCGACCTCGTCGAGAAGGAGCAGGCGGAAGTCGCGGTCCTGACCGCGTACATGCCCGCGCAGTTGTCGGAAGCAGAGGTGGCGGCCGAAGTGCGGTCGGCCGTCGCGCAGACGGGCGCAGCGGGCCCGCAGGACATGGGCAAGGTGATGGGCGTGCTGAAGGGCAAGCTCGCCGGCAAGGCCGACATGACAGCCGTGTCCGCGCTCGTCAAGGCGGCGCTCTCGAAGTAACCCCGGCCGGCGCGACGCGCGCCCGCCCGTCAAGCGGCCCGGCGGCCGCGGCGGCGCGCGTCGGCCGGCACGTCTTCCGATCGATCCAACGGTGATTCCGCATTCGTTCCTGCAGGATTTGCTGAACCGCGTCGACATCGTCGACGTGGTCGGCCGGTACGTGCAGCTCAAGAAGGGCGGCGCCAATTTCATGGGGCTGTGCCCGTTCCACAACGAGAAGAGCCCTTCGTTCACGGTCAGTCCGACGAAGCAGTTCTACCATTGCTTCGGTTGCGGCGCGCATGGCACCGCGATCGGCTTTCTGATGGAGCACGCGGGGCTCACGTTTCCCGAGGCGGTGCAGGAGCTCGCGCAATCGGTTGGGCTCACGGTGCCGCACGAGCCGTCGCCGATGCGCGGCGGTGGCGGTGGAGGCCCGGGCGACGGCTATGTGCCGCCCGCCGCGTCGAAAGCGGTCACGACCGCGCTGTCGGATGTGATGCACGCCGCTTGCGACTATTACCGTAAGCAGTTGCGCGGTGCGCCGAACGCGATCCAGTATTTGAAGCGGCGTGGACTGACGGGCGAGATCGCACTGCGTTTCGGGCTCGGCTACGCGCCGGACGGCTGGCAGAACCTCGAGGCGGCGTTCGACGACTACCGCCACGATTCGCTCGTCGATGCGGGCCTTGTGATCGTCAGCGAGAAGACCGATGGGAACGGCGCGGCGCGCCGCTATGACCGGTTTCGCGAGCGGATCATGTTCCCGATCCGCAACGTGAAGGGGCAGGTGATCGGCTTTGGCGGCCGGGTGCTGGGGGGCGGCGAGCCCAAGTATTTGAATTCGCCCGAGACACCCTTATTCAACAAAGGCAGCGAACTATACGGGTTGTTCGAGGCCCGGCTCGCGATCCGCGACCACAAATACGCGCTCGTCGTCGAAGGGTATATGGACGTCGTCGCGCTCGCGCAGCTCGGCTTTCCGAACGCGGTGGCGACGCTCGGCACCGCGTGCACGCCGATTCACGTGCAGAAGCTGTTGCGGCAGACGGACACGGTCGTCTTCAGCTTCGACGGCGACTCTGCCGGCCGGCGCGCCGCGCGGCGCGCGCTCGAGGCGTGCCTGCCGCACGCGGCGGACAACCGGACGATCCGCTTCCTGTTCCTCCCGCCGGAGCACGATCCGGACAGCTACGTGCGGGAATTCGGGACGGATGCGTTCTCGGAGCAGGTGAAGCGGGCGATGCCGCTGTCGCAGTTCCTGCTGAACGAGGCGATGGCGGGCAAGGAGCTCGACCAGCCGGAGGGGCGCGCGAAGGCGCTGTTCGACGCGAAGCCGATGCTGCAGGCGCTGCCGGCGAACGCGTTGCGTGCGCAGATCATGCACATGTTCGCCGACCGGCTGCAGATTCCGTTCGACGAAGTCGCGGCGCTCGTCGAAGTGGACGCACGGATCGCCGCGCCGGCCCGTCAGGCGCCCGCGCGCAGCGAGCGGCGGCGCGTGACGGACAGCGAGAAGCGCGCGCTGCGCAATCTGGTGATGCATCCGCGGATCGCGGCGACGCTCGACGACGAGAGCCTCGCGACGCTGCGGGCGCTGCCGAGAAACGGGGAACTGTTCGACGAGGTGGTCGGCCATGCGCGCGCGCTCGGCGATGGGGCGGAGTTCCGGCTTTTGTCGGATGTGCTACGCAATTCGGCTAACGCGCCCACCTACGACGAAATTTTCCGGGAAATTCTGGTCTATGATGAAAATGTCCGCGACTTGATGCAGCAGAATCCGGAAAGCGACGTGGCGCAGGAGGGTCTGCGCGAGCAGGAACGGATCGCAGGCGAGGAGCTTCAGGCAGCGGTGCTCAAGATGCGCTACGACGCATGCTGTGACAGGCTCAACAGCCTTTCGAAGCGGCCGGCGCCCTCTTCCGAGGAATTGGCGGAAATCAAGGACTTGCATCAGAACCTGGCAGACATGAAGCGAAGGCTCGGGCTGTGAACCGGCCGGGGAAGGGTCTGTCTCAACGTGCTATAATATAAGGTTTTCAGCGGTTTGTTTTCTTAGCAGAGGCGAGAATCGCAATGGCAAAGACTATCGGCGGAAAAAAAGCGGCGGGCAAGGCGACGGAATCGACCGTGAAGGTCGCGACGGCCAAATCCGCAGCTTCCGCAAAGACGTCTTCGGCCCGCGCGGCGCACCCTGTGAGGAAGAGGGCCGCGGCCGGCACCGCCAAGGCTGCGCCGGCGCCGACGGCCAGCGCATCACGGGTCGTCGTGAGGTCCGAAGCGAAGACGGCCAAGCCGGCTTTGAAGCGGGCGAGTGCGAAAAGCGCAAGGGGAGCGGCTGCCGCGCCGGACGAAACGGCAGCTACTCGAGCATCCACGGTTCAACCGGCTGTAGTCCAGCAGCCGCGAGTCGATTTAGCCGGTACGGCGAACTCCATGACGAAAAAGCTGAACGAAGTATCCGTCGATGACGACGCAAACCAGAGCGACGAACAGCCTACCGCTGCGTCGGGCAAAGGCGAAAAAGCCAAGGCGCGAGATCGCCGCGCCAAGGAAAAGGCGCTGCTGAAGGAAGCGTTCGCGACGAGCACGCCCGGCACGGCCGAGGAGCTCGAAGAGCGTCGTACGAAGCTGCGCGCGCTGATCAAGCTCGGCAAGGAGCGCGGCTTCCTCACGTATGCCGAAATCAACGACCATCTGCCGGACAACTTCACGGAAACGGAAGCGCTCGAAGGCATCATCGGCACGTTCAACGACATGGGCGTCGCGGTGTACGAGCAGGCACCCGACGCCGAGACGCTGCTGTTGAACGACAACGCGCCCGCCGCGTCGTCCGACGACGAGGTCGAAGAGGAAGCGGAAGTCGCGCTGTCGACCGTCGATTCCGAATTCGGCCGCACGACCGATCCGGTGCGGATGTACATGCGCGAGATGGGCACGGTCGAACTGCTCACGCGTGAAGGCGAAATTGAGATCGCGAAGCGGATCGAAGACGGCCTGCGCCACATGGTGATGGCGATTTCCGCGTGCCCGACCACGATCGCCGACATCCTCGCGATGGCCGAGCGCGTCGCGAACGAGGAGAGCCGCGTTGACGAGCTCGTCGACGGCCTGATCGATCCGAACGCCGCGGACGCCGACGGCTTCTCCGAAAAGGACGCCGAGGAAATCGAGAACGAGGACGAGGAAGCCGAAGAGGACGAAGAAGAGGAACAGGAAGACGACGACGGCGCCGCGCAGGCGACTGCCAACGCGGCCCAGCTCGAAGCGCTGAAGCGCGCGTCGCTCGAGAAGTTCGCGCTGATCAGCGAATGGTTCGACAAGATGCGTCGCGCGTTCGAGAAGGAAGGCTACAAGTCGAAGTCGTACCTGAAGGCGCAGGAGACGATCCAGAACGAGCTGATGTCGATTCGCTTCACCGCGCGTACCGTCGAGCGTCTGTGCGACACGCTGCGTGCGCAGGTCGACGAAGTGCGTCAGGTCGAGCGTCAGATCCTGCATATCGTCGTCGACAAGTGCGGCATGCCGCGCTCGGAGTTCATCGCGCGCTTCCCGAGTAACGAGACCGATCTCGACTGGGCCGAGAAGATCACGGCCGAAGGCCATTCGTACAGCGCGATCCTGTCGCGCAACATCCCGGCGATCCGCGAACAGCAGCAACGTCTGCTCGACCTGCAGGCACGCGTCGTGCTGCCGCTCAAGGACCTGAAGGAAACCAACCGCCAGATGGCGGCGGGCGAACTGAAGGCGCGTCAGGCGAAGCGCGAGATGACCGAGGCGAACCTGCGTCTCGTGATTTCGATTGCGAAGAAGTACACGAACCGCGGCCTGCAGTTCCTCGACCTGATCCAGGAAGGCAACATCGGCCTGATGAAAGCGGTGGACAAGTTCGAATACCGCCGCGGCTACAAGTTTTCGACGTACGCCACGTGGTGGATCCGACAGGCCATCACGCGTTCGATCGCGGACCAGGCGCGTACGATCCGGATTCCGGTTCACATGATCGAGACGATCAACAAGATGAACCGCATCTCGCGGCAGATCCTGCAGGAAACCGGCCTCGAGCCGGATCCGGCAACGCTCGCCGAGAAGATGGAGATGCCGGAAGACAAGATCCGCAAGATCATGAAGATCGCGAAGGAGCCGATCTCGATGGAAACGCCGATCGGCGACGACGACGATTCGCATCTCGGCGACTTCATCGAGGACACCAACACGGTCGCGCCGGCCGATGCCGCGCTGCATGCGAGCATGCGCGATGTCGTGAAGGACGTGCTCGATTCGCTGACGCCGCGCGAGGCGAAGGTGCTGCGGATGCGCTTCGGCATCGAGATGAGCACCGATCACACGCTCGAGGAAGTCGGCAAGCAGTTCGACGTCACGCGTGAGCGGATCCGTCAGATCGAGGCGAAGGCGCTGCGCAAGCTGCGTCATCCGAGCCGTTCTGACAAGCTCAAGTCGTTTCTCGAAGGGAACTGATCGTCCGTCTCCGATCGATCGCCGCCGGGGGCAGAAATCCGGCGGCGATTTCCTTACTTAGTTGTTACAATGCCGACCCGGCCAGCATTACCGGGTCTTTTTTTGCGTCGCGTTCGTTTTTAGGGCCTGTAGCTCAGGGGTTAGAGCAGTCGACTCATAATCGATTGGTCGTGGGTTCGAAACCCACCGGGCCCACCAAGATTCTTATTTCTACTTCAGCGGCTGAGTTCAATCTGCGTCTCTTCCGGGGCAATGCCGGGGGAAGAAAACGACGATTCGAGGCGCGCGATCTCCAGTGCGTTCTGCTGCCAAGCGGCTTCGTTTGGCTCTTGTCATAGGCAACGCTGCGCCAAAAATTCACCACCGCACGATAGCCCACGAGTGTCGATTTTTCGACGCGCTCGACGGTGATCCAGGTTAAAGTCATGTCGCGAGCGTAACGGCGCTGGAGGCGGCAATTGATTCAATGCGCATCCCGCTGCAGGAGGAACGCGTCGCCGTGCCGTGAGGCGACTGCATGGCTGGCCCGGGTATCATCGTGCCTGTGCGCCGCCCGTCTCGGCATAATCCGCTTTCGCCAGTCACCCGATGCCCCAGTCCGCAAAGCTCTCCGAGGTTCTCACTCTTGCCGAAGTCCAGTCGCTGGCTGAAACGAAGACGTTTGCGCGCGGCAAGGCCTATTTCCATGATGGCGCGGTCTCCCGTTTGGAGGCGCGCGACGAAGCTGTTCGTGCCAGCGTACGCGGCACGCATCGTTACCGGGTTGAACTTGCCGTCGACGACGATGGCGAACTCGCTTACGACTGCAACTGTCCGGTGGGCGACGACGGTGTTTTCTGCAAACACGCGGTCGCCGTTGCTCTCTCTTGGCTCGAAAATTCGGGCGAAGAGGTGTTCCATTCCGACGAGCCCGCCCTGGAGAAGCCGCGCAGGAAGCGAAAGACCTACGAGGAAGTGATTCGGGAATACGTAGCGACGCTGTCCAAGGACGCGCTTCAGGACTTGTTGCTCGAAGCCGTCACGCGCGACCCGACGCTGCGCGACAAACTGCTGTTCTCCGCGCGTGCGGCGGGGGCATCCGACTTGGCTGGGATGAAGGCTGCCGTGAGGCAGGCGACACGTATTTTCCGACCGCTGGACTGGCGGGAAGCGGGTGCATACGGTGATGGCCTGATGTCGCTGGCCGATATGTTGCACCAGAGGCTTTCCGGGTCACACGCCGCGCAGGTGGTCGAACTGTCAGCACTGGCGATTGCCGGCGCGGAAAAGAGTCTCGAGCAGATTGACGATTCGGGCGGGGAGGTGATGCCGGCGATTTTTGAGCTTGCAGCCGTCCACCTCGATGCATGTAAACTGACTCGACCGGATCCCGTAAAGCTTGCGGAGCGGCTTTTCCGTTTGCAGACGGAAGGCATGTGGGACACTTTCTACAATGTCTTGCCAGCGTATGCGGAGCCGCTGGCCGATAACGGCTTGCGCCGCTATCGTCAACTCGTCAGCGAGGCCTGGGAAGCGCTGCCCGCGCTCGCTCCCAGCAACGAATTTCGGCGGTCATTCGACTCGCGGCGCATGAAGTTAGACCATGCGATGGAGGCGCTGGCCGAGCTTGACGGGGACGTCGATGCGCTCATTCGCATCCGTTCGAAGGATCTGTCGAGTTCGTACCGCTTCTTGCAGGTGGCGGAGCTTTGCGCAAATCACGGTCGCCTGGACGAAGGACTCGCGTGGGCGGAGCGTGGTCTCAAGGAGTCGGGCAGGAATGTTGATTCGCGCCTGCTCGACTTCTGCGTTGATGCGTATCTGCGTCGCAGCGAATTCGAACAGGCCGATGCGTTCGCATGGCGACGTTTCGAGATGCACCCGACGGCCGATGCATTCCCCGCATTGATGAAGGTCGCTACGGCTACCGGTAAGCATGACGAAATCCGGGGGCGTGCGCTCAGGCGCCTCTGGGCGCTGGTCAGGGAGGAGGAGTCGGTCGCAAAATCGAAGCGCACCGTCTGGCATCGGTCAACGCGAACCGAACTGGTCAGAATTTTTCTTGCCGGGAAAGAGAACGACGTTGCATGGGAGACGTTTAACGGCGGTCCGGTTGCAACACAACTGTGGCCGGAAATGGCGGCTGTCCGTGGCAAGACCCATCCGCACGATGCCATCGCCCTCTATCATCGCCTGCTGCCGGTTGCTGCGGAAAGCGGTACACGCAACGCCCGATATGATGAAGCGTTCGACATCGTGCGCGCCATCAGCCGCTTGCGGGCAAAGCTCGGTGAGCGCGCGGAGTTCAACAGCGAACTGGAGGAGATTCGGGCGACATATCGCGCGAAGCGCAACTTCATCAAACTGCTCGCCACACTGTCCTGAAGTCGCCCTCAGGCCGTGTCGGGCAGATATCTGCCCGGAGCCAAGGCACTGGTCGTGCGCTTTTGCATCTCCGAGCCGTTGGCCGGCAGCGTATGCTCCCACAGTGCAATGTGCTCATTGAGAAGGCCCGCCAGCCAGCGAAAATATTTCTCGCTGATGAAGCGCTGGCGGCAGCGATTCGAAAAATCGTCCATCTCTCGGGCCTTGCGTTCGAACTCCCAGAGCGCGGGTTGCGGACGGTACGCTCCGTTCTTACCACTGCTCGAAATGGGCATTCAGGTTTCCATCCATCTCCCGTCTCGGTATAAACCAGAGTACACGAAAGAGTTGTCTATACAATTTTGGGCGGTTAGGGTGAGCGCTCCGAACCTCAGACTTTTCCCGGACCCGCCGCCATGCCGAACGCCACCGACGTCCAACGCCGCCCGTTGCGCGAGCGCCGCACCATCGATTACATCCCCGGCCACGAACGCCACGGCAGGCTGTCGAGCCAGTTCACGCTGTGGCTCGGCGCGAACCTGCAGGTGACGGCGATCGTCACCGGCGCGCTCGCGGTCGTGCTGGGCGGCGATGTGTTCTGGTCGCTCGTCGGGCTCGCGCTCGGCCAACTGCTGGGCGGCGCGGTGATGGCGCTGCACGGCGCGCAGGGGCCGCAACTTGGCCTGCCGCAGATGATCTCGAGCCGCGTGCAGTTCGGCGTCTACGGCGCGGTGATTCCGCTCGTGCTCGTCTGCCTGATGTACGTCGGCTTCTCCGCGAGCGGCACCGTGCTCGCCGGGCAGGCGCTCGCGCAGCTGTTCGGCGTCGCCGACACGGTCGGCATCTTCGCGTTCATCGCGGTCGTCGTCGTGCTCGCGGTGTTCGGCTACCGGACGATCCACGCGCTCGGCCGCGCGTCGAGCGTCGTCGGCGTGATCGCGTTCGTCTATATGTTCGCGCGGCTCCTGTCCGGGCACGATATCGGCGCGCTGCTCGCGATCCGGCATTTCTCGCTGTCGAGCTTCCTGCTCGCGATGTCGCTGTCCGCGTCGTGGCAGATCGCGTACGGGCCGTACGTCGCCGACTACTCGCGCTATCTGCCGCGCGCGACGTCCGCGCGCCGCACGTTCTGGGCGATCGGTCTCGGCTCGGTGCTCGGCGCGCAGGCGTCGATGGCGTTCGGCTTGTTCGCGGCGGCGCTTGCGGGCAAGCAGTTCGCCGGTCACGAAGTGCAGTTCATCGTGAGCCTCGGCGCGGGCGGTGCGACGGCCGCGCTGCTCTATTTCGCGATCGCGTTCGGCAAGCTGACGATCACGACGCTCAACGCGTACGGCAGCGTGATGTCGGTCGCGACGATCGTCACCGGTTTCTCGGGCCGCACGCAGATCTCGCAGCGCGCGCGGATGGCGTACGTGCTCGCGATGGTCGCTGCGGTCGCGTGGCTCGCGCTCGTCGGCCGCCACGCGTTCCTGAAGGATTTCTCTGCGTTCATCCTGTTCCTGCTCGCGTTCTTCACGCCGTGGAGCGCGATCAATCTGGTCGACTTCTATTGCGTGACGAAGGAGCGCTACGACGTGCCCGCGCTCTACGATCCCGACGGCCGCTACGGACGCTGGAACGTCGCGGGCGTGTCGATCTACGCGGTCGGCGTGCTCGTGCAGATGCCGTTCATCGCGACCGAGTTCTACACCGGGCCGCTCGTCGCGAAGCTCGGCGGCACCGACATCTCGTGGATCATCGGCCTCGTCGTGCCCGGCGTTCTGTATCATGTGACGGCACGCAGGCGAGCCGCGCACATCCCCGAGCGGCTGGTCCTGCCGGACGAGCCCTCATTGTCATGACTGATTCCGCCGTTTCGTCGCAGGCGCTTCCGCCTTCCGATGCCGTTCCGTCGGCCGATCCGCACGCGTTCGACGCGCTGCACGCGTTCGTCGAGCGCCATCCGCGTCTGTTCGTGCTGACGGGCGCGGGCATCAGCACCGATTCCGGCATTCCCGGCTATCGCGACCGCAACGGCGCATGGATGCGCTCGCAGCCGATCCAATTGCGAGAATTTCTCGATTCCGATCACGCGCGCCGCCGCTACTGGGCGCGCAGCATGCTCGGCTGGCCGGTGGTCGGGCGCGCACGGCCGAACGCGTCGCATCACGCGCTCGCACGGCTCGGCGCGGCGGGGCGTGTCGCGCGGCTCGTCACGCAGAACGTCGATGGGCTGCATCAGCGTGCAGGCAGCACCGACGTCATCGAGCTGCACGGCGGCATCGACGGCGTCACCTGTCTCGATTGCGGCGCGCATCATGCGCGCGTGGCGATCCAGCAAATCCTCGAAGCGGACAACCCCGCGCTGCTCGACGCGCAGGCGGAGCCCGCCGCCGACGGCGATGCGCATCTCGAATGGCGCGCGCTCGACACGTTTCGCGTACCCGCGTGCCCCGCGTGCGGCGGCCTGCTGAAGCCCGCTGTCGTGTTCTTCGGTGAGAACGTGCCGCACGAGCGCGTCGCGGCGGCCGCGCGTTCGCTCGACGAGGCCGACGCGATGCTCGTCGTCGGCTCGTCGCTGATGGTGTATTCGGGCTATCGGTTCTGCGTGTGGGCGAACGACCAGCGCAAGCCGATCGTCGCGATCAATCTCGGGCACACGCGCGCCGATCCGCTGCTGGCGCTGAAGGTCGAAGCGTCGTGCGGACAAACGCTCGACGCGCTTGCCGCGCATCTCGGGCTCGCGGCGAGCGGCGCGCATGATGCGCGCGGAAGGCTTCACGTTTGACGCACCCATACCGACTCGTTTCGTCATGCAGATCGATTCTTCTTCGCGCCAATGGGCGCCTGCCACCGAACGCAATCGCGAGCCGATTCTCGACGTGCTGAAGCGCGTACTGCCGGTGCGCGGCACCGTGCTCGAGATCGCGAGCGGCACCGGCCAGCATGCGATTCACTTCGCGGCCGCGCTGCCCGACCTCGTCTGGCAGCCGACCGATACGGAGGCGGCGGCGCGCGCGTCGATCGCCGCGTGGGCGGCCGATGCCGCGCTGCCGAACCTGCGCGCGCCGCTCGCGCTGGATGTCTGCGTCGAGCCGTGGCCGCTTGCCGCCGCCGATGCGATCGTCTGCATCAACATGATCCACATCGCGCCGTGGGCGGCCGCGTGCGCGCTCTTCGACGGCGCGGCGCGCGTGCTGCCCGACGGCGGCGTGCTGTATCTGTACGGACCGTATCGCCGCGGCGGTGCGCACACGGCCGAGTCGAACGCGCAGTTCGACGCGCAGCTGCGCAGCCGCGATCCGGCGTGGGGCGTGCGGGACCTGGAGACGGTGGCCGAGCTCGGGCGCGCGGCGGACCTCGCGCTCGACGAGATCGTCGAGATGCCGGCGAACAATCTGAGCGTCGTGTTTCGGAAGCGCGCGTGAGCGCATGCGGGGCGAGCGTCGGGCGGGCGCGCTCGCGTGCGGGCCGATCGCGTGAGCGCAGAACGGATGCCGCCGCGCTCCCGCCGTTGCGCGCACGACGCAAATCGACCAAGCTCGCGTGCGCACGTCGAAAGTATTCCGAACTAACGCGGAAGCATCACCGAACCGGCGTTGCCTCGCCGCCGAATCCATGCGCCGAACCGGCGTTGAGCCAACGCCGAATCCGCATCCAGCCGCCACCGTGCGGCCGGACAACGTGGGCCGAATCGCTCCCGAACCCCTCCCATTCGCGGCGCACTCGCGCGGTTTCCCTTATCCTTGCGCCTATGCGCGCGACCCCGGTGGGTCGCGTCCTGTTTTTTCCGGAGAATTGAACAATGGGCAAACAAGCAATCGGTGTGGTCGGTCTCGCGGTGATGGGGCGCAATCTGGCCTTGAATATCGAAAGTCGTGGCTATGCGGTGTCGGTCTACAACCGCAGCCGCGAGAAGACCGATGAACTGATCGCCGAATTTCCCGATCGCAAGCTCGTGCCGACTCATACGCTCGAGGCGTTCGTCGCGTCGCTCGAGACGCCGCGCCGCATCCTCCTGATGGTGAAGGCGGGCGAAGCCACCGACGCGACGATCGCGGCGCTCAAGCCATTGCTCGACAAGGGCGATGTGCTGATCGACGGCGGCAACACGCACTTCACCGATACGATTCGCCGCAACCAGGAGCTCGCGCAGGCGGGGCTGCACTTCATCGGCACGGGCGTTTCGGGCGGCGAGGAGGGCGCGCTGCGCGGCCCGTCGATCATGCCGGGCGGCCAGCGCGACGCGTACGATCTCGTCGAGCCGATCCTCAAGCAGATCGCCGCGAAGGCGCCAGCCGACGGCGAGCCGTGCGTCGCCTACATGGGCCCGGACGGCGCGGGCCATTACGTGAAGATGGTCCACAACGGAATCGAGTATGGCGACATGCAGCTGATCGCCGAGAGCTACGCGGTGCTGAAGCAGGTCGCGGGCCTGACGAACGACGAACTCGGCGCGGTCTACGCCGAATGGAACCAGGGCGAGCTCGACAGCTACCTGATCGAGATCACCGCGAAGATCTTCGGCAAGAAGGACGAAGAAACCGGCAAGCACCTCGTCGACGTGATCCTCGACCGCGCCGCGCAGAAAGGCACGGGCAAGTGGACGAGCCAGAACGCGCTCGATCTCGGCGTGCCGCTGCCGCTCATCACCGAATCGGTGTTCGCGCGCGTGCTGTCGTCGCTGAAGGATCAGCGCGTCGCGGCGAGCAAGGTGCTGACCGGGCCGACGGCGGCGCCGCTCGAAGGCGATCGCGCCGCGTTCGTCGAGTCGGTGCGCCGCGCGCTGTACCTGTCGAAGGTGATCTCGTACGCGCAGGGCTTCGCGCAGCTCGACACGGCGTCGAAGGAATACGGCTGGCACCTCGATCTCGGCACGATCGCGAAGATTTTCCGTGCGGGCTGCATCATTCGCGCGCGCTTCCTGCAGAAGATCACCGATGCTTACGCGAAGAATGCGGCGCTCGCGAATCTGCTGCTCGATCCGTACTTCCAGGACATCGCCGCGAACTATCAGTCTGCGCTGCGCGATGTCGTGGTCGCCGCGGTGAAGGCGGGCGTGCCGGTGCCGGCGTTCGCGTCGGCGGTCGCGTACTTCGACAGCTACCGGTCGGCGCGCGTGCCGGCGAACCTTGTGCAGGCGCAACGCGACTTTTTCGGCGCGCACACGTTCGAGCGCACGGACAAGCCGGGCAGCTTCCACGCGAGCTGGGCCGAGTGACACGCGCGATCGGTAATTGTTGCAATCATCTATGCTATTGGTAGGGTTTTTCTAGAGGGAGATGGCAATTGTTATCGGTCGCGAAACAGTGTTTTCGTTGATCAATGGTTTTCCCTAGGTGCCTTGGTGACTAGACTGTGATTAATCGCTGCTCGCATGGTGCTTGCGGCGAAGCAAAAAAAGTCACGGAGGTTGGATCATGAAATCGCTTATCGCTACTGTCGCAGTCGCCGCCGCTCTCGCCGTCCCGGCCGTTTCGTTCGCTCAACAATCGAATGGCCCGGTGACCCGCGCGCAAGTCAAGGCCGAGCTCATCCAGCTGGAGCAAGCGGGCTACAACCCCGCCGCTGACCGCGTGAACTACCCCGAGGAAATCCAGGCGGCCGAAGCGCGGATCCACGGCCAGCAGAACGTCGCCGCACAGGCCGACACGAGCGGCTACGGTGCGCAACCGGCGGCTGCCGCCGAATCCGGCACGCCGAACAAGATGAAGCGCATCGCCGATGGCGCACCGGTCTACAAGGGGCGTTGAGCGGCACGGCGTTACGTCGCGCGCCGCATTCGAACGCGGGCGCGGAGAATTCAGGCCGGCGCATAGCAGCAGTCCACTCAGCCCGCGCGTTCCATTCGATGGAGCGCGCGGGCTGAGTCTTTTAGGGCGCTGAAAAGCGCGGCGGCGCGCGGGCCGGCCGCAGCCATCGCCCGGCGCACGACGCATTTGCCCGTCGAACGATCGCATTCGCCGCTGCGCTGCCCGCCGGAAGCGGGCGAGGGCGCATGTCGGGCAGGTTTGGCCAGCCGGCCGAGTCCCTGGCAATTTACATCGGCCATGTCGGGCGAGTTACTATCCATCCGGCATGGGGCCGCGCGATCGCCGCGCCGGCCGCCGCAACGCCACGGGAATGCCCATGAAGATCGTCCGCAGCAGGCGCTTCACCGCATCGCGCGCGTGGGGCGCCATCGACATCGCCAACATGCGCGGCATCACGACCCGCCTGCATTGGACGGATCAGCCGTACAAGTGGCACGTGAACGACGGCGAGGAAGTGTTCGTCGTGCTCGACGGCCGGGTCGAGATGCGCTATCGCGATGCCGGCGCCGAGCATGCGACCGTTCTCGAGGCGGGCGACATCTTCTTCGCGTCGGCGGGGACGGAACATGTCGCGTGCCCGCTCGGCGAGGCTCGGATTCTTGTCGTCGAAACCGAAGGCAGCGTTTGAGTTCCGATAGGAACGGTCCGGCCGGGGCTCGTGCGGCGTTGGCCCGAAAAGAAGTGGTGTGGCCATGCGCGCCCCCCCAGATGCGGGGCTTGGCTTGGCCCGGCTGTTCGGACGCGCAAGCAAAGGCGGCGCACGCCGCCGCAGCAATGAAGTGAAATGATGGAGGTACGCTTGAGAAGCAATATGTTCGTGGAACGGCCCGGCATGGGCTGGGCGGTGCGTGCGACGCTCGTCGCGGCGGGCGCCGCGCTCGTCGGCGGTTGCACGCTGACGCCGTGGACCGACTCGTGGCAGCCGACGCACGTGCCGCAGCAGCCAGCGCCGCGGGCGTCGTCCGGCGTGCTCGCCGGCTATTACCGGGCGAATCCGGGCGATACGCTCGCGAGTATCGCGTCCGCGTTCGGTCAGCGCACACTGGACGTCGCGAGCTGGAATCACATGGCGCCGACCGACATGGTGACGCCCGGCCAGGTGCTGCGCGTCGCGCCGCCGCCGAGCATGACGACGCTCGCGCCGCCGCCTTCCGCCGCGCAGCCGGAAGCGGCCGCGCAGGCGCTCGCGTGGCCTGCGCGCGGCACCGTGACGACGCCGTTCGGCGCCGGCAGGAATCACGGGATCGTGATCACCGCGACGGGCGGCGATCGCACGGTGCGCGCGGCCGCGCCCGGACGCGTGGTCTACGCGGGAACGGGCGTTGCCGCATATGGCCCGCTCGTGATCCTGAAACACGAGAACGGTCTCATCACCGCGTACGGTCACAACGACAAGCTGCTCGTCAACGAAGGCGATGCGGTGAGCGCGGGCCAGCCGGTCGCGGAGATGGCGACCGACGCGAGCGGCCGCTCGACGTTCGAGTTCGAAGTGCGGCGCAACGGCAAGGCCGTCGATCCGCTCGGCCTGCTGCCGCGCGTCGGCCCCTGACCATCCCTTCGCGCCGCCCGCCGCGTCGTGCGCGGCCGCCGCGCGACGCTTCCCCGGCTCGCCGGGGCGCGCTCGGGCGCACGGCGGCACCGTCAGGCGCGCTCCGTCTGCGGTGCCGGCGCGCCGGCCCAGTTGCCGAGCAGCACGATCAACGCGGCGAATCCGATACTGCCTGCCGCGATCGCGCCACTGTACGCGGCGACGATCAGATAGCCGTGCGCACGCGGATCGACGAACGGATACGGATACCAGTCGACGAACGCGCCGCGCACGAGCGTATAGCCGAGATAGGCGAGCGGAAAAGCGAGCCAGCGCGCGAGATGCGACCAGTCGATCCGCACGCGCGGCGCGACATACAGCCAATCGAGAAACACGGCGATCGGCATGATCCGATGCAATACCCAGTTCGTATAATGCGGCGTCGCGTGATGCAGCGCATCCACATCCGCGAGCAGCAGCGCGTAGACGATGCCCGCGATCGCCATGTAGAGCACGACGGCGCCGCGCGCCGATTCATAGCGTCGCGACGGCGGTCGCGTAGCGAGCCACAAGCCGGCGGCCAGCACGGCAGCCGCGTACAGGCTGCTCAGTTGCGTGAAGTAGCTGAAGAAATTGCTGAGCCGGAAGGTCGGCGCGTGCCATCTGAGCGCGATGCTGTAGCTCGTCGCCGAAAGGGTCAGCGCGCAGCACAGGAGCCTGTAGGCTGCGACGAAAACGGCTTTCTGCATGGTGGGGCCTTGCGTGTAGCGGTGATGCGGGCGTCGTGGCGGGATCGTGCGCGACTGTTCGTTTCTAGAATCGAGCATAGTTCACGCGTCGCTTCGCCGACATGCGGCCCTACCCGAGCCTGCCCGACGCGCTATTGCGCCGAAACTTGATCGAGCTGCATGGACGGCGCATCGCGCGTCATTACAATTCGATAACGTCGCGGGCGATGCCGTACGCGATGCCGTGGTTCCCTTCAATACGAACGAGACTGATCATGAACCGTGTCCCCGCCGGCCAGGCGCGCTACAACCGTCCTGCCGTGTTCTTCCATTGGGCGATCTTCCTGCTCGTCGCGTTCGCGTATCTCTCGATCGAAGTCCGCGGGCCGAAGGGTGCCGACAGCCGATTGTTCTGGTCGAACGTCCACTACCTCTCCGGCACGCTCGTGCTGACGTTCGCAGTGCTGCGGATCGTCTGGCGGTTCGCGACCCGCGCGCCGCGCGCGCTGCCGCAGCCGGCGTTGCTCTCGCTGCTGTCGAAGCTCGCGCATCTCGCACTGTACGTGTTCATCGTCGCGCAGCCGCTCCTCGGCATCATGACGCTGAACTTCGGCGGCAAGCCCGTGACGCTCGCCTGGATCGACTGGTCGTTCACGCTGTTCGGCCCGAATCCGGGCCTGCGCTCGTCGATCAAGGACGCGCACGAGGTGATCGGCAACGTGTTCTATTACGTGATCGGCCTGCATGCGCTCGCCGCGCTCTGGCATCACTTCGTGAAGCGCGACGCGACGCTGCGCCGGATGACGTTCTGACGACGCGTCGCGACGCCGCGCCGCACATCGTTGCGCATGCAACGATGCATGCGCGAGGGCGGCGCGGCCGCGACCGTTTCACGCTATTCAAGCCAGCCAACATTCTGTAACATTCGGGCGGCATTACATTCCCTTTACGCCATCCCGCGCCATGCCCAACCGATTCCGCAAACTGACTGCCTGGCTGGGCATGCTTGCGATCTGGTTGGCGATCGTCGCGCCGCTCGTCTCGCAGGCGAACGCGCGGCCCGCCGGGCCGTCCGACGCAGTGATCTGCGGCGACGAGCACCACGCCCGGCCGGCCGAAGCCGGCGCCGCGCACGGCGGTCCCGCACACGACGGCGTCGCGCATCACGCACTGCATCTCGACGCCTGCGGCTACTGTGCATTCTTCGCGCACAGCCCGGCGATCGGCACGGCTGCGCCGGCCGCCTGCGCCGTGCATGCGGCGGCCGTTGCGCCGTCCGTCGCACCTCGCGCCGCCGCGCCTTCGCTCGCACGCTACAACCGCGCCTATCCGCGCGCCCCGCCGACAGACGCCTGAACGCCTGATTTCATTCCTGTTCACGTAATCCCCGCATCCGTTCGATCTGCCGATCGCGCGGAGGGGCGTCCTTAGAGTTTCGATTCATGACATCCAAGTACTTGCGTCACGTGCACGCCGCGCGTGCAGAACGCGCGCGCCGTCGCCGTCGCGCGATCAGCCTGACCGTCCCCGCGCTTGCTGCGGGCGCCTTCACCTTCAATCTCGCGCCGGCCGTCGCGCAGACGACCGACGTCGCGCATCGTCACGACGCCGCCGGCACGACAACCGGCACGACAGCGGACGCGCCCGTGCTGCCGACGATCGAAGTCGTTGCGGCGCCTGAATCGACGCCGCTCGTCGTCGTCACCGATCCGAAAGCGCCGCGCCAGCCGCTGCCCGCGAGCGACGGCGCCGATTACCTGAAGACGATTCCCGGCTTCGCGTCGATCCGCAGCGGCGGTACGAACGGCGACCCGGTGCTGCGCGGGATGTTCGGCTCGCGCCTGAACATCGTCGCGAACGGCATGCCGACGCTCGGCGCGTGCCCCGGCCGGATGGACGCGCCGACGTCGTATATCGCACCCGAGAGCTACGACAAGGTGACGGTCGTCAAGGGGCCGCAGACGGTGCTGTACGGGCCGGGCGCGTCGGCGGGCACGGTGCTGTTCGAGCGCGTGACGCCGCGCTTCAAGACGCCGGGCATGCGTTTCGACGGCAGCGTCGTCGGCGGCTCGTTCGGCCGCAACGATCAGAACGTCGACGTGACCGCCGGCACGCCGGACTTCTACGGCCGCGTGACCGCGAACCATGCGCATTCGCAGGACTACGAGGACGGCAGCGGCCGCACGGTGCCGTCGCAGTGGGACAAGTGGAATGCGGACGCGGCGCTCGGCTGGACGCCAGACGACAACACGCGGCTCGAGCTGACGGCGGGCACGGGCGACGGCTACGCGCGCTACGCGGGCCGCGGGATGGACGGCGCGCATTTCCGGCGAGAGACGTTCGGCCTGAAGTTCGACAAGAAGCACATCGGCGACGTGCTCGACCGGATCGAGGCACAGGTCTTCTACAACGAAGCCGATCACGTGATGGACAACTACACGCTGCGGATGCCCGATCCGACGAGCAGCATGCCGATGCGGATGGCGTCCGAAGTGCGGCGCCGCACGCTCGGCGCGCGCGTCGCGGCGACGCTGCGCTTCACCGATGCGTTCAAGCTCGTGACGGGCGTCGACGCGCAGTCGAACCGTCTCGATTCGCGCTCGGCGATGGGAATGCAGAACTACGGCGACAAACCGTGGAATCCGCAGGCGAACATGTGGAACGCGGGCGCGTTCGGCGAGCTGACCTGGTATGCGAGCGACGTGTCGCGCGTGATCGGCGGCGCGCGGATCGATTACGCGGCTGCGCGCGACAAGCGCGCGACGACGGGCGGCATGATGACGAGCATGCGCAACCCGACCCTCGACGATCTTCGCTCGCGCGTGCTGCCGAGCGGCTTCGTCCGCTACGAGCGCGATCTCGCGTCGCTGCCCGTCACCTGGTACGCGGGCATCGGGCACGCGGAGCGCTTTCCCGATTATTGGGAACTGTTTTCGGCGAAGCGCGGCCCGGCCGGCTCGGTGAACGCGTTCTCGGCGATCAAGCCGGAGAAGACGACGCAGCTCGACATCGGCGCGCAGTACAAGAGCGACAAGCTCGATGCGTGGATATCCGCCTACGCGGGCTATGTGCAGGACTTCATCCTGTTCGACTACGCGACGGGTCCGATGGGGCAGACGACGCAGGCGACGAACGTCAACGCGCAGATCATGGGCGGCGAACTCGGCGCGTCGTGGCGTCCGCTTACGCCATGGCGCTTCGACGCGTCGCTCGCGTATGCATGGGGACGTAACGTACAGAGCGGCGCACCGCTGCCGCAAATGCCGCCGCTCGAAGCGCGCTTCGGCGTCGAATACTCGCACGGGCCGTGGTCGGCAGGCGGCCTGTGGCGCGTCGTTGCGCCGCAGCATCGCTATGCGTTGAACGAGGGCAACGTGGTCGGCAAGGACTTTGGTCCGAGCGCCGGTTTCGGCGTGCTGTCGCTGCATGCGCAGTACAACGTGAGCAAGGCGGTGCAGATTTCGGTCGGCATCGACAACGTGCTCGACAAGGCTTATGCGGAGCACCTGAACCTCGCGGGCAACGCCGGTTTCGGCTACCCGGCGAACATGCCCGTCACGGAGCCCGGCCGCACCGCCTGGATCCGCTTGAGCACCAAACTCTGACCCCCTGCCGACTCCTCCTTTCCGCCTGCATCGCAATGCAGCATCCGCGATGCGGGCGGCGCACCCGCTAATCCGCGCTGTCCGCGTCAATCGATTAGAGAGCCGTGTCTAACCGACGGCAAATTTTCGTTAGGCATGCTTCACTCCGTTTGCCGATGCAGGGGTGTTCGTTTAAATCGTCAAAGATCGTCATCGCACCCTATGCAGCACCGTTGGGCCGTGCAAATGTGTCGGCGTGCAGGCTGCGTATTCGGGCGGCGCGAAACGTAGTCATGCCAACAGAAGCAATCCTCCTCATCCGATACGATTCAAACAAAAGGAGAAGTACATGGCCAGATCGATGCGATCCAAAGCAACGGCGGCTGCGGTCGCGTTCGCGATGAGCGCGGCGCCCGCCGCGAGCATCGGGACGTTCCTCTCGCTTGCAGGCGCGCAATCCGCCGTCGCGGCGACGACTGCCGTCGACAACTACGCGGCGACCAAGTACCCGATCATCCTCGTGCACGGCCTGACCGGCACCGACAAATACGCGAACGTCCTCGAGTACTGGTACGGCATCACCGAGGATCTGCAGGCGCACGGCGCGACGGTCTACGTCGCGAACCTGTCCGGCTTCCAGAGCGACGACGGGCCGAACGGCCGCGGCGAGCAGTTGCTTGCGTACGTGCAGCAGGTGCTCGCCGCGACGGGCGCGTCGAAGGTGAACCTGATTGGCCACAGTCAGGGCGGGCTCACGTCGCGCTACGTCGCGGCCGTCGCGCCGCAGCTCGTCGCGTCGGTGACGACGATCGGTACGCCGCATCGCGGCTCGGAGTTCGCGGACTTCGTGCAGACCGTGCTGGCGTACGATCCGACCGGCTTGTCGTCGACGGTGATCGCCGCGTTCGTCAATGTGTTCGGCATCCTGACGAGCAGCAACAACAACACGAACCAGGATGCGCTTGCCGCGCTGAAGACGCTCACGACGTCGCAGACCGCGATCTACAACCAGAATTATCCGAGCGCCGGGCTCGGCGCACCGGGCTCGTGCCAGACGGGGGCGCCGACCGAGACGGTCGGCGGCAGCACGCATCTGCTGTATTCGTGGGGCGGCACGGCGATCCAGCCGACGCTGTCGGTTCTCGGCGTGACGGGCGTAACCGATACGAGCACGATTCCGGTCGTCGATCCGGCGAACGCGCTCGATCCGTCGACGCTCGCGTTCGTCGGCACCGGCACGGTGATGATCAACCGCGGCTCCGGCGCAAATGACGGGCTCGTGTCGCGTTGCAGCTCGCTGTACGGCCAGGTGCTCAGCACGAGCTACAAGTGGAATCACCTCGACGAGATCAACCAGTTGCTCGGCGTGCGCGGCGCGTATGCGGAGGACCCGGTCGCGGTGATCCGCACGCATGCGAACCGGCTGAAGATGCAAGGTGTGTGATCGATGACGGGGGAAGGCGGCATCGCGCGACGCGTCGCGCTTTATGGGGTGGCCGGCGTCGTCGCGGCCGGTGCGGTCTGGTATGTCGTAGGCGCGCCGGCGAAGCACGACGCCGGCGTGTCCGGCGTCGCGCCTGTCGTCGCGTCGTCGTCGCCCGCCGTCGCGGCGGCGAGCGCCGATGCGGGTTCCGGAGCCGATGCGTTGCCCGCATCGCTCGCGGGCTCGTCGGCGCCGCGCCTGCCGCTCGACGCGCGCGGGCATCTCGCGAAGGCGCGCGCGGTGCGCGATTTCTTCGACTATTGCCTGAGCGCGCAGAACGAGCTGAGCGCCGCGGCGCTCGATGCGCTCGTTTCGCGCGAGATCGCCGCGCAGCTCGACGGCACGGTCGCGCGGGGCGAGGCGCTCGATGTCTGGAAACGCTACCGCGCGTATCTCGACCAGCTCGCGAAGCTGCCGGACGATGGTGCACTCGGCAACAAGTTCGACATCGCGACATTGCAGCTCGCACTCGATCAGCGCGAGTCGATCGCGAGCCGCACGCTCGGCGATTGGAGCATGCCGTTCTTCGGCGCCGAGCAGCAGCGGCAGCGTTACGATCTCGCGCGGCTGAAGATCATGCAGGATGCTTCGCTGACGGATGCGCAGAAAGCCGCGCGTCTTGCCGCGCTCGAGCAGCAGCTGCCGCTCGATCAGCGCGCGGAGCAGGCACGCGAGAAGCAGCAGAACGATGCGGTCACGCGGATCGCGCAATTGCAGAAGTCGGGGGTATCGCCCGACGAGATGCGTGCGCAGCTCGCGCAATCGCTCGGGCCGGAAGCCGCGGATCGCGTCGCGAAGATGCAGCAGGCGAACGATGCGTGGCGCGCGAAGTATGACGAGTACGCAGCGCAGCGCGCGCAGCTCGATGCGCAGAACCTGTCGCCGCAGGATCGCGACGCGCAGGTCGCACAACTGCGGCAGCGCTATTTCACGGAGCCGGGCGAGGCGTTGCGTGCGGCGTCGCTCGATCGCGGCGGCGCGGCGACGCAGACGCAGTAGCGTGTCGTGCACGAGCGCATGCGGTGCGCGCTCGTGCGTATTCGTATGCGTATGCGCATTCGGATATGCCGCGCGTCGCTGCGCATCACGCGACGCGCCGCTTCGCGGCTCGATTCAGATCCACTTCGATCGTTTGCGCGAGCGTGTCGAACGCAGGCGCGATGCGCTCGTTCGGCACGCACGCATAGCCGAGCAGCAATCCCTCGCGCGCGGTCTCCGCATGGTTGTAGTAGGTGGTGAGCGGCCGCACGATCACGTCCGCGTCGAATGCGGTCTGCGTGATCGCGCGATCGTCGCAGCCGTTCGGCAGTCCGATCACGAGATGCAGGCCCGCTTCGTCGCCCATCACCGGCAGCGCATCGCCGAAGCGCGCGTGGATCGCGTCGATCAGCAATTGCCGGCGCTCGCCGTACAGCGCGCGCATCCGGCGCACGTGCGACGTCAGATAGCCGTCCATGATGAATTCGGCGAGCACGGCCTGCTGCATCAGTTGTCCTTCTCGATACAGCTCGGACAGCCCCGTCCTGAACGTCTCGACGAGATGCTCGGGCACGACCATGTAGCCGAGCCGCAGGCTCGGAAACAGCATCTTGCCGAGGCTGCCGACATAGATCACGCGGCCCGCGTCGTCGAGCCCCTGCAGCGATGCGAGCGGCCGGCTGCCGTAGCGGAACTCGCTGTCGTAGTCGTCTTCGATGATCCAGCACTGATGCTGCCGCGCATATTCGAGCAGCATCCGGCGGCGCGCGAGGCTCATCACCATGCCGAGCGGATACTGATGCGACGGTGTGACGAGCACGAGCCGTGGCGGATGCTTCAAATCCTGCGGACGCGGCGCGAGTCCTTCCTGATCGACGGGCACGGGCGCGAGCACGAGTCCCGCCGCCTGCAGCACGCTGCGCACGCCCCAGTAGCACGGCTCCTCGACCCACGCGCGATCGCCGACGTCCGCGAGGAGGCGCACCGATAGATCAATCGACTGATGAATTCCGGTCGTGATGATGATCTGGTCGGGCGAGCATTTAACCGAGCGCGCGACGCGCAAATAATCGGACAGCGCGCGGCGCAGCGGCCGGTAGCCGCCGCCCGGCGCGTAGGTCAGCAGCTCGGGATTCGCTTCCTTCCACAGCCGCGCCTGCAAGCGGCTCCACGTGCGCGTCGGAAACTCCGACACGTCCGGCACGCCCGGCATGAACGCGCCCCATTGGCGGCGCGATACGCCCGCGTACTTGATCAACTGCGTGCCGCGCGCGGACAGCGCGCCGCCGTGCGCGCGCTGCCATGCGGCAGCGGATTCGTCCGATGCATGCGCGGGCGCACCGGCTTGCGCGCGCATCGCCGCCGCGTCGGGACGCGTGTCGGCGACGTAGGTGCCGCTGCCCGTCGTCGTCAGTACGTAACCTTCCGTCGTCAGCTGATCGTAAACGTGCAGCACCGTGTTGCGCGCGATCGCGAGATCGGCGGCGAGCATGCGCGAGCTCGGCAGCTTCGTGCCGGGCGTGAGCTCCCCCGACAGGATCGCCTGCTGCATCAAGCGCAGCAGTTGCCGGTACATCGGCTCGGCCGAGTGCCGCTCGAGTCGCGCGGCAAGCCAGTCGGAAAGGATCACGGTGTCCAAAGTGGTTCTACCGGAAATATTGAAATGGTTCCCTATTGTAGGACCGTGTGCGCCGTATAGTGAATCGCATCTCGAAATACCGAGCCAAGACGAAAAGGGGACGGGACGATGAAGACCGATGATGTGATCGTCAGCTTTCGCGGCGTGCGCAAGACCTACGACGGCGAAACGCTCGTCGTCAAATCGCTCGATCTGGACATCCGGCGCGGCGAATTCCTGACGCTGCTCGGGCCGTCCGGCTCGGGCAAGACCACTTGCCTGATGATGCTCGCGGGCTTCGAATTCCCGACGGGCGGCGAGATTTGCCTCGACGGCGAGCTGCTGAACAACGTGCCGCCGCACAAGCGCAACATCGGCATGGTGTTCCAGAACTACGCACTTTTTCCTCATCTGACCGTCGAGCAGAACGTCGACTATCCGCTGACCGTGCGCCGGATGTCCGGCGCCGAGCGCAAGGACCGCGTCGCGGCCGCGCTGCGGATGGTGCAGATGGAGCGCTTCGCGAAGCGTTATCCGGCGCAGTTGTCGGGCGGCCAGCAACAGCGGATCGCGCTCGCGCGCGCGCTCGTGTTCGAGCCGAAGCTCGTGCTGATGGACGAGCCGCTCGGCGCGCTCGACAAGCAACTGCGCGAACACATGCAGTACGAACTGAAGGCGTTGCACGAAAAACTCGGGCTGACCTTCGTCTACGTGACGCATGATCAGGGCGAGGCGCTGACGATGTCCGATCGCGTCGCTGTGTTCGACAAGGGCATCGTGCAGCAGCTCGACACCGTCGATCGGCTCTACGAATCGCCGTGCAACGAGTTCGTCGCGAACTTCATCGGCGACAGCAACCGGCTGCGCGGCACGGTCGCGAGCGTGAACGGCGAATTCTGCGAATTCCGGCTCGACGACGGTACGCGCCTCGTCGGCCTGAACACGGGCAACGCGCAAGCGGGCGCGATCGGCATCGCATGCGTCCGCCCCGAGCGGATGAACGTCGCGCCGGGCAATGGATGTGCGGCGAACGGCGCGGCGAATGCGCTGTCGGGTGAAGCGCGCAGCCTCATCTATTTCGGCGATCACGTCCGGATGCGCTGCGTGCTGCCGGGACAGGACGAATGCTTCGTCAAGGTGCCGCTCGGCACCGGCGCGCTCGCCGCGTTCACGCCGGGCGCGCCGATTTCACTCGAGTTTCGGCCCGAGCATCTGCGGGTCTTCGCATGAACGCGAGACTGCAAGTCACGCATCACGTTTCGCACAACCACCACGCTTCACCTGTCACGAGAGGAAACATCATGATCCACGCACTCAACACGCCGCGCCGCGCGGTTGCGTTGCTGTCGCTCGTTGCGTTCTGCACGGCGGCGGGCGCGGCCGAGCTGACGGTCGTCAACTTCGGCGGCGCGAACGGCGACGCGCAGAAGGCCGCGTTCAATCAGCCGTTCGAGAAGACGACCGGCAACAAGATCACGGCCGTCGAGTACAACGGCGAGCAAGCGAAAGTGAAGGCGATGGTCGAGGCGAAGCACGTGAACTGGGACGTCGTCGAAGTCGAGTCGGGCGATCTGAACCGCGGCTGCGACGAAGGTCTGTACGAGAAGCTCGACTGGACGAAGATCGCGAAGAAGTCCGAACTGATTCCCGAATCGCCGCAGACTTGCGGCGTCGGCTTCTTCGTGTGGTCGACGGCGCTCGCGTACAACGCGGACAAGCTGAGGAGCGCGCCCGCCGGCTGGGCCGATTTCTGGGACGTGAAGAAATTCCCCGGCAAGCGTGGGATGCGCAAGGGCGCGCGCTACAACCTCGAGTTCGCGCTGATGGCGGACGGTGTCGCGCCGAAAGATGTCTACAAGGTGCTCGCGACGAAGGCGGGCCAGGATCGCGCATTCAAGAAGCTCGACGAGCTGAAGCCGAACATCCAGTGGTGGGAGGCGGGCGCGCAGCCGCCGCAATTCCTGGTCGCTGGCGATGTCGTGATGTCGACCGCGTACAACGGCCGGATTGACGCCGCGCAGAAGGAAGGGAAGAACCTGAAGGTCGTGTGGAACGGCAGCATCTACGATCTGGACTACTGGGCGATTCCGAAGGGCTCGCCGAACAAGGCGCTTGCCGAGCAGTACATCGCGTACACGCTGTCGCAAAAGCCGCAGCAGGAGTACGCGCACCACATCGCCTACGGCCCCGCGAACGTGACGGCGATCAAGGCGCTCGATGCGAAGACGCTCGCGAACCTGCCGAACTCTCCGGCGAACGGCAAGAGCGCCGTGCTGCAGAACATCGCGTTCTGGACCGACCATGGCGACGAACTCGAGCAGCGCTTCGCCGCATGGGCGTCGAAGTGACGGCCGCGTGAGCCGATGAAGCAATCGGCCGCGCGCGTCACGGCGGCGCGCGCGGCATTCCTCCGAACGGCGTTTCGGCCGGAGACAACCGTTGAATTCGATGACGATCGCTACGCAGTCGGCGCCGCCGACTCACTCGCTCAAGCGTGAACTGAAAGCGGCCGAGGCCAGGAAACGCGCGATGGCGCTGCTGCTCGTCGCGCCGCTCGCGGTATTCCTGCTGCTCGTGTTCGTGGTCCCGATCGGCGCGCTGCTCACGCGCGCCGTGCAGAATCCCGAGATCGCGACCGCGCTGCCGCATGCGGTCGCCGCGCTCGCGAACTGGGACCGCAAGGCGCCGCCCGGCAACGCCGCCTACGTGGCGCTCGCGGCCGATCTCACGCTGGTCGCCGACAGCGAGGCGATGGGCGCGCTCGCGCGGCGCCTGAACACCGAAATCCCCGGCTATCGGTCGCTCGTCGCGAAGACCGCGCGCGCGATGCCGTTGACGGGCGATGCGAACGCGACACTCACGCCCGCGCAGACGCGCGCGAAGCTGATCGAGCTTGACGAGCGCTGGGGCGACTCCGCTTACTGGCAGGCGATCGCGAAGAACGGCGGCCGCTATTCGCCGTTCTATCTGCTCGCGGCGCTCGATCACAAGCAGGACGGCTTCGGCCAAGTCGTGCCCGCCGATCCCGATCAATCGATCTATCTCGCGATCTTCGGCCGCACGCTCGTGATCGGCTTCGCGGTCACGCTGTTCGCGCTGTTGCTCGGCTATCCGCTCGCGTACTGGATCTCGACGCTGCCCGAGCGGCGCGCGAATCTCGCGATGATCCTCGTGCTGATTCCGTTCTGGACGTCGGTGCTCGTGCGCGTCGCCGCATGGATCGTGCTGCTGCAAAGCGAAGGGCTCGTCAATCGCGCGCTGATCGACGTCGGACTGATCTCGCAGCCGCTTGCGCTGCTGTTCAATCGTGTCGGCGTCTACATCTCGATGACGCACATCCTGCTGCCGTTCATGATCCTGCCGCTCTACAGCGTGATGAAGTCGATTCCGCCGAGCTATCAGCGCGCGGCGGTGTCGCTCGGCAGCCACCCGTTCGCCGCGTTCTGGCGCGTGTACGTGCCGCAAACGTATCCCGGCATCGGTGCGGGCGCGCTGCTCGTGTTCATCCTCGCGATCGGCTACTACATCACGCCCGCGTTGCTCGGCGGCCCGAACGATCAGATGGTCAGCTACTACGTCGCGTATTTCACGAACGTGACGATCAACTGGGGGATGGCGTGCGCGCTCGGCGGCCTGCTGCTCGCCGCGACGCTCGTGCTGTACGCGATCTACGGCCGCTTCACCCGCACGCAATTGAGCCTCGGCTGAGCGAAGCCGGGCGAACCAGGAAAACGAACATGAAATTGCTTGCGAAGCCGCTCTTTGCACCGCACGTATCGATGGCCGAGCGTGCGTGGTATTTCGTGCTGCGCGGTCTCGTCGTGCTGACGCTGCTGTATCTGATCCTGCCCGTGCTCGCGATCGTGCCGCTGTCGTTCTCGTCGAGCACGTTTCTCGTCTATCCGATCCCGGGCTTCTCGATGCGCTGGTACGAGAACCTGCTTGCGTCCGACGAGTGGCGGATGGCCGCGAAGAACAGCTTCATCGTCGCGCCGGCCGCGACGCTCGTCGCGACCGTGCTCGGCACGCTCGCCGCGATCGGCCTGACGAAGACGGATTTTCGCGGCAAGGGCCTGCTGATGGCGGTGTTGCTGTCGCCGATGATCGTGCCCGTCGTCGTCGTGGGCGTCGGCATGTATCTGTTCTTCGCGCCGCTCGGCCTCGCGAACACGTATACGGGGCTCATCTGCGCGCACGCGGCGCTCGGCGTGCCGTTCGTCGTGACGACCGTCGCGGCGACGCTGCAGGGCTTCAATCAGAATCTCGTGCGCGCGAGTCTGTCGCTCGGCGCGAATCCGGTGACGACGTTCTTCCGCGTGACGCTGCCCGTGATCGCGCCGGGCGTGATGTCGGGCGCGCTATTCGCGTTCGCGACGTCGTTCGACGAAGTGGTCGTCACGCTGTTCCTCGCGGGCGCCGACCAGACGACGCTGCCGCGCCAGATGTTCACTGGCATCCGCGAAAACATCAGTCCGACGATCGCCGCGCTCGCGACGATCCTCATCGTCTTTTCGACCTGTCTGCTGCTTGCGCTCGAATGGCTGCGCGGACGCAATGCGAAGCGTGCGGTGAGCTGAAACGTCGGTATGCAGAAAAGCGCGGCGCGCCCTCCGGTCGCGTCGCGCTTGTCGTTCGCTGCCTGCCGATTGCGGCCTGGCATCTGCTGCTCACGCCGGCGGGCGCCGGCTTAATTGAAGCCGCCCGACTGGATGAGCTGGTTCAGATTCGAGATGTTGATGCTGCCCCAGCCGGTCGGGTAGTCCCAGCCGGTCGACGCGTTGTAGCCGTACCCCTGATAGCCGTTGTTGCCAGACGTGACGTCGTAGCGCACGAGCGACGAATGTGCCGGGATCGAGTGATAGAAGCGCGCGGCCGGGAAGCCGAGGTTCGCACCGTTCGCCGACAGGATCCGTGCCCAGAAGCCGCTGAAGATCGGCGCGGACAGGCTCGTGCCGCCGATCTGCTGCAACTGGCCGTAGTTGTAGATGTACGCCCCCGTGCTTTGCGCGGCGTCGAACGACACGTCCGGCAGCTTGCGGTTGCTGCCCGACTGCCACGACGGATTCGGCAGGATCGTGCTGACGCCGCCGCCCGTCGCCCACAGCTTGCCGTTGCCGTCGAGTCCTTCGTTCCACACGGTCTCGTTCGAGAACGTGCCTGACGACGACGTGTAGAGCGTCGTGCCGCCGATCGCGAGCACGTGCGGCGACGACGCCGGCCACGATACCGAGTAGTTCGAACCGTCCGGATAGCCGCGGTTGTTGCATTCGTAGACGCCTTCGTCGCCCGACGACACGGCGAACGTCTGGCCCTGCGCGACCGCCTGCGTGAAGATCTGCTCTTCGGCGGCGAGCGTGCCGTCCGCGTTCGCATCGGTTTCGCACCAGCCGAGCGACACGTTGATCACTTTCGCCGTGTCGTCCGATACGGCTTGGTTGAACGCTTGCGTGAGGCCGGTGTTGCCCGACGCGTTGAGATCGGCCATGTAGAAGATCAGTTGGCCGACCTGACCGCCCGCGGAGCCGACGATCGACTGGCTGTCGAGATCCCATTCGCCCTGGCCTTCCTGATCGTCGCTGTAGTTGCCGCCCGAGCCGTTGGTCTGCACGGTCTGTGCCGACACGCTCGAATAGCCGTTCGCGCTCGTGAACTGCTGCAGATCCGACAGCGCTTGCGACACGCCGCCGATCGTCATGATGCCGACCGTCGCGTTCGCCGCGGTCGGCACGTCGGTCGCGTTGTAGAGCCCCGGGAATTCCGACGGGTAGTGGCCCGTCGCCGTGCCCGACGCGAGCGCCTGCGGTTTCGCGACGGCGCCGGTCTTCGACAGCGGCCGTGCGCGCGCGACGTTCTGCAGGCCGAGTACGGAGCCGACGACGTCGCCGAGCGCGCTCGGCACCTGCGCGGTGGATGCGTTCGCAAAGCCCGAGCGGCCCGCGTATTCGAAGTGGACGAGCGACGTGTTGAACGCCTGCTTGACCGTGCCCGCGGTGCCGCGCGCGGAAACGAGCATGCGGTTCGGCGCGACGCGGATGTCGACGAAGCCGTTCTTGCGCAGATAGTCGACGACTTGCTTCGCCTGCGCTTCGGTCGGTGCGTAGTTCGACAGGAATTGCGCGCTCGTGATGAATTGACGGTACTGCGAACTATGCGGATCGTTGACGTTGTGCGCGATGGCTTTCAGTTGCTCGGCATTGCGCAGCTTCAGGCTGACCACGATGTGCGTAGCTTCGCCGGACGCGACCTCGAGCGATGCGGTGTTCGCGCTGTGGGCGAGCGTCTCGATCTGCGCATGGTTCAAGAAAGATTTGGTATGCGTATCGACCCAGTCCGTCGCGCCGTGGGCGACGCCGGCGGCGAGCGCGAACGGCCACACGCAGGCAAGTCGCCTGCACAGCGGGGAAAGGGAGAGTGCAATTTCGGCGGTCCTGTTCATCGAGTGTGTCCTTTTGAGAGAGTGCGACGTTGTCAAGCTCCGACCCTTGTGGGGACGAGAGCGCGCTAAGCGTATGCGAGCACTTCTCGTTTCGGTAACTGCCAGTTTCGTTAGCTGTTACTGCTGACAGAGAAAAAGTGACACACCAGCCCACTATCTGAATGGTGAACGGTGAATGAAAGGTGAAATGGAGTTGGATGAAATTGCTTGGGATGCTGAATGAAAGAATGTGGTGCGTGCGCGCGACACCTTTCTCTTTTGACGGGCCCTTCTAGAGGCTGCGTCGAGGTGCGAAGTCGAGACCGGTGAGGCGTCGACGAACGCTGTTTTCGCCGTGAGCCGATACGATTGGCGGTCCGATCGGGCAGCGATTTCGCTTGGCGGCGGCCGATGTGGAAGCGGCCGCGAGCTTGCACGCCGCAGCCGGGTTACGGACGAAACAGATCGAAACTCGCAAGCGCGACGACGCCGCTCATCGCGATCATCGGCACCGAGTGCCGTCCCAGATAGAGCAGCGCGGCGGCCGACCAGGTCGCAATGAAAAACGCTCCGATTCGCTTCATGATGGATTCGCGGCGAAGGCCGCATCGAAATATGGCACGGATCCTGCCTCCGCGCGTGGCTCGGTACGTGGGCGCGGACGACCGGATGCGGCCCGAGCCGAAGCGACATTATAGGGTTTTCCCTTGGGTCGATGCCTGACGCAATGACGCAGCCGGGAGATTGGATCGTGTGCGTGATGGCGTCGATGCACTCACCCCGTATTGCTCCGAACGCTCGCGGGGCTTTGGGATCGATCGCGTGGGCCAGCAGGATGCGCAGGCCACCGGCGGTGGGGGCACGATGAACATCATCGCGCATGGTCTTCTGTTCATCAGATTTCGATCGTGTCGCTGGAATCGCATGGGAACAATCGACACGCAAAATCCGCGCGATGGCGGCGCGTCGTCTGTGGGGCGCCGACGAAGAGGGCGACACGCGTAATCGTCTCGACAAAGAACGGTGTTCGATCGGCGGCGCATGCGTGGCTGGCGCAGCGAAAGTAAGCGCGAGACAGTGCGAACCAATAGCAACGAGTCCATTCATCGCAAACGCTTTTAACGAAGCACATCGTTACGAAGACTGCTCGGAGCGGTGCGCGCCCAACAGCATGTCGATGCTTCCGTGCCGTTGGCAAGCGGCTCTTCCGCGTCGCAGAAAGTGGTGCGCGGCGCGGCCCGGCCGATCGGCATCGCAAGCCGACCGGGCCTACTACTTCTGGTAGTTGGGGAATCGCTCTGCCGCCGCCTAGATTGATCTGTGATTCGTCGAGTTGAGATGCTTCGACATTCGAATGATCGAGGGAACGGCCGTGACGGCCGGCAACGAAGCATCGTCGACGAGAGATCGCTCATGATCTCGTGACATGTCGCGCGGAGGCGCACGGCATCGTTCGCAGGACGAAACTGCACCGGATACAGAAGGAGGGCGCGAAAGCCCGGAGCGCCGGCAAAAAGGGGGCTGCGCGTTGACGACGCCCGTGCCGAAAGGGGCGCTCGCCGCAGGCGCTGTCGCGTGCGCACCGGGTCCCATTGCATCGAAGCGGAAGGACATGGCGCGAATGCTATGCCTTCGGCGACGATTGTGCGCCGTATCCGTCGTCGATGAAGCGCGATGTCGCCGACGGAAATCGGGCGATCGGAATCGAGACCACGCCGAAGGCGGCCGCGCCAACGAACACGAAGAAATACATGACGGGGATCATCAGATGTTCCGTGCATCCAGCATCGGCTTCGATCGGGCGCGCTCGGTTCGCGTCGTACTGCACGCGTTGGCGGGCTGGGTCGCGTGCGTGCTGCCCATCGCGGCATCGCATACGCCGACGTTCTGGGCATGGAACGCGCTGCCTGCGCTCGCACTTGCCGGCGTCGGGACGATGCGTGCATGGCGAGACGTGCGCGCAGGCGTATTGCCGATCGCAGGCGCGGCCGTGTTGAGCGGCGCGCTGCTTGCGGATTTTGCGTCGACTTATCCGGAGGCAGTGCTTGCACTGTGCAGCCGTGCGTCCTTCGTCGACGATTGGATCCTGCACGTCCGCCTGTTTCCGTTCACCGCCGCGGCGATGCTCGGCTTGAGCATCCTGAGCGTGCACGGCGAGCGAAAGCGCGGCGTCCGCCCGCTCAGGCGGATCGTCGATGTCGCCGTCGCGCTCGGTACGATGATGTTCGCAATGAGCCTGTCGGCCATGCTGCTGACGACGTGGGCGGATCTGGTCGACTGGCCGTGGGGCGCCAATGGACTGGTGTGCTCGATGCTGGTCGGCATGATGCTCCATCACGTCGCAATGCGGGCGATGGACGACGCGATAACGGTGGCGAGGGCGAGCCATGCGATCAACTGACGCTTATCGGATCGGCATCATCGTGTACGACGGCGTAGACCTGCTCGACGTCGCGGTGCCGCGCGAGCTGTTCGACTGGATGGCGCAGATCGAGCCCGACGTGATCCACGATGCGCCGCATCGCGAAGTGCATCTGATCTCATTCGACGGTTCTTCCGTTGCGACGCGCGACCACCTGACGCTTGGTGGCGATTTGCCGAGCTTTCGCGATGTCGAGCAAGTGGATCTGCTCTGGGTGCCCGGCGGCGATCCCGCTGCGCTGCAGCGCTTGATGCTCGATTCGGCGCGCATGGATTTTCTGTCGCGGCAGGCGTCGTTCGCCGATTACGCGGCATCGGTGTGCGAAGGGGCGCTGCTTGCCGCGGCAGCCGGTTATCTGGATGGTTACAAAGCGACGACGCATTGGGCGTTTCTCCCCTGTCTCAGGCTGTTTCCATGCATCGACGTGGCGCCGGACTATCCGCGCTTTGTCATCGACGGCACGCGCATCACGGGCGGCGGCATTTCATCCGGGCTCGATGAGGGGCTGAAGATCGTTGCGCTGCTATCCAACGACGTCGTGGCCGGCAAGGTTCAGCTCAGCATTCAGTACAACCCTTTACCCCCATTTACCGATGGCGATCCGTCGGTCGCCCGTCCGCCCGTTCTTGAGCCGGGCGAGGGCAGCGCGTGCGCGTTTCCCGGCATGGCCGAGACCATCGCGCGCGTGCTCGCAAGACGACGCCGTCATCCGTAAATCCCGAGGCATGCCGAGGGACTACAACGCTACGCGATAAAAGGAGTGGACATGTCTAACTTGAATGGATTGAGAGTGCGCCGGTCGGTGCGCGACCTTCAGAAGCTCTACGACACAGATGAGGACAAGAGGCCGCTCGAAGATCTCGTGCGCGCGTGGGCCGGCATCAAGGCATTGCCGCCGTCGGATCCGAAATCGTTCTTCGCGCTTGGCGGCTATCACGGCGAACCGTTCCAGTATCGCAAGCCGGTGGACGCCTTGCCGCCAGATGACATCTATCCGTATTGGGGCGGCTACTGCAATCACGGCAACGTGCTGTTCCCGACCTGGCACCGGATGTATGTCTACAAGCTCGAAGAGGCGCTCCAGAGCATCGTGCCGGGCGTGTCGATGCCGTTCTGGGACGAGACGGATGACTATACGCTGAAGCACGGGATTCCGTCGATTCTGACCCAGGAGACGTTCGTGCTGGACGGCAAGGAAATCGACAATCCGCTGCGCTCGTTCGTGCTGCCCGAAGCGCTGTCCGATCACCTGCCGGGTGACGGCAACATCTACGAGAAACCAAAAGGGTATGTGACGAAGCGTTACCCGTTGTCCGGCCTCGTCGGCACGCCGGAGGCACGCGAGCAGACGACTATACACAATGCGAAATTCCCGAATCCGAAGAAGAATACCGAACTGCTCAACAGCAACGTGAAGGCATGGTTGCGCGGCAGTTCGCCGACGCCGGAGGATCCCAATCCGACCAGGAACGGCGTCTATGCGAAATACATCCGCTGCCTGTCGGCGCCGAACTACACGGTGTTTTCCAATACGACTTCCGCATCGGTATGGAACAGCTCGAACCCGGGCTACGTGACGCCCGTCGAATCGCCGCACAACGACATCCATCTGTCCGTCGGCGGTTTCGATCTCGGCAACGGGCCCGGCGACGAAGTCGGACAGATCGCCGGCGCGAACGGCGACATGGGGGAAAACAACACGGCCGGCATGGATCCGATTTTCTTTTTCCATCACTGCAACGTCGATCGCATGTTCTGGGTCTGGCAGAAGCAGACGGGGCACACCGACCATCTCGACATCATCCGCGACTATCCGGGCACGAACGCGAGCGATTCGCAAGGGCCGACTCCCGGTTTCGCGCCGGGCGAGGCGCTCGGTCTCAAGACGCCGCTCAATCCGTTCAGGAAATCCAATGGCGACGCCTACATGTCCGAGGACTGCATCAACATCGAGCGCCAGCTCGGATTCACGTACGGGCGGGGTTCGCTCGACGACGTCGCTTCCGAACTGAAGGCGTCGTTGCTGGCCGTACCGAGCGGAAACAGCACGAAGAAGCTGACGGTGACGGGCGTTGACCGCGCGCAGTTCCAAGGATCCTTCATCATGAAGGCGTACGCGGCCGTGACGGACTCGAACGGCAAGACGCGCGAGTATTACCTCGGCCACAAATCGGTTCTGAGCCGCTGGAACGTCGTGCATTGCGCGAATTGCCTGACGCATCTGGACGTCGTCGCGCATTTCCCGTTGAGTGCGATTCCGGCCGACGACGTGCCGAAAGCGAAATTCCGGGTGGAATTCATTCACCGCGGGGGCGGCGTGCCGAGCGCGGCGAGGGCTGCCATCGCGACGGTGGCTGGATTGCAGCCGCAGTTCGAGGTCGCCGACTGAAGGACGGCGAGGGCGCCGTGCGCGTCCTCGCCGATGGTCCGTTTCTTTTTTCCATGTTTTTCCACATGTGCAGCTCCGGTTCGGCGCGCAGGCCGATCCGACGTGACAAAGGAGTGCGACATGAGCTATGACCCGGAAATCGGCAGCCTGGCAGGCATCTGGACGTACCGCAGTTTGATCAACAATCCTAACTTGTCGATGGACTTCGACAAGCTGGAGTTCGGCCGCGCCAACATCCAGATCGACAAGGCGCCGATGGGCGTCTTCAAGGGCCGCATCTATGGCGACGGATGGGAACTGACGCTGAGCGGCTACGTCGACTACGGCGCGCCCAATACCGTGAGGTTCCAGGGGCGCGGCAAGGTGGGCGGCGAGGAGTGGATCTACGACTACGTCGGCTATCTGAGTCCGGCCTGGCCGAACGGCATCAAGCAGCGGCCCGCGCTCGCCGGGTCTATCGTGCGCACCGTGCCGCACTCGAACGGAGCGGGCGGCGTCGCGCCCGCAGGCGTCGTGTGTTCGTGGTATGCGGTGCTCGACAAGCCGGCAAGCTGACGGTCGATCCGACCGCCGCTTGCCGATCGAGACGCCCGGCGTGGCCGGGCCAGGCGCTGGCCGCGCACGCGTTGCTGCGTTGCGCGGCCGTCCAGGAATCAGCTCTTACTCGGTAAGCGCTCGATTCGAGTGCGAACGGCGCAATGCCGCAGCGAGTCCGCACCAGTCGTCGGCAGCGCCTTCGATCGCTATGTCGATGCGCGCCGGCATCGGCGTATGCTCCGTTTTGCGGGACTGCGGCGCTCGTGAGCGCGACGGTCGTCGCCCGGAGCGAAGCGGTGCGCTGGCGGTGGACGATCCGGTTCGTCCTGCGGCCGTTGTCGCACGCGTGGTCGATGTAGCTGCGCCTACCCGCGTCCATCCGCGTGCGCCACGCACCGGCGTCGACGGCATGGCCACAGCAAGCAGGCACCGCATCGACGCGCGGCGACGTCCCGCGCGGCGATCCCGCCGCCCGCTCAAAGGACATCATGGTCTGGCTTGCCGATGCGGTACTCGTCTTGCATGCGCTGATCGTGCTTTTCATCGTCGGCGGACTCGTCGCGGTCTGGACGGGCGCCGCGCTCGGCTGGCGATGGGTGCGCGACCGGACGTTCAGGCTCGTCCATCTGCTTGCGATCGGCGTCGTCGCCGCGTTGGCGGCGCTCGGTATCGATTGCCCGCTGACGGTGCTCGAAGACCGTCTGCGCACCGGTTCGCCGAGTGCGCAGGGCTTCCTGCAGCGCTGGGTCGGCCGACTGCTGTACTACGACTTGCCGGCGTGGGTGTTCACGGTCGCGTACGTGCTGTTCACGCTGATCGTGTGGCTGACGTGGCGCCGGATTCCCGCTCGCCGGAACCGATAGTCGCGGAGGCGACAAAATCGACTCGCGTCGTTGCAAGCGGCTTCGTCCGGCGATCGCGGTTCGGATCGTCGATGGGGTCGATGCACTTCTTCGTTGGCCGAACGACGTCGATGCCGAATTTCGGCAAAACGAGCCTGCCAGATTTCGTAATTGGGTGCGATATCCCGCTGTTCATATATTGATATTCGCGGCATGCGCGCGGCGAGCCGCACTGACCGCACTGACCGCACTGACCGCACTGACCGCGCGAAGCAGGCTCCGCGATCGCACGCGAGGTTTCCGCAGCCGGATGAACCGGCACAAAAAAGCCCGGCCAGGCCGGGCTTCAAATCGACCGCGCACGCATCGCTGCGTCGCGCGGTCCCTGCAAAAAACAGGATGCTTACGCTGCGAGCAGCGAGCGCAGCACGAACGGCAGGATGCCGCCGTGCTTGTAGTAATCGACTTCGATCGGCGTATCGATGCGCAGCAGCACCGGCACGCGCTTCGTTTCGCCGTTCTTGCGATGGATCACGAGCGTGACGTCCTGTTGCGGCTTGAAGTCGTCGCCGAGACCTTCGATGTCGTACGTCTCGTCGCCCGTGATGCCGAGCGACTGGATGCTGTCCGAGCCCTTGAACTGCAGCGGCAGCACGCCCATGCCGACCAGGTTCGAACGGTGGATCCGCTCGAAGCTGCGTGCGATCACGGCCTTCACACCGAGCAGTTGCGTGCCCTTCGCCGCCCAGTCGCGCGACGAGCCCGTGCCGTACTCCTCGCCCGCGAACACGACGGTCGGCGTGTCGGCGTCGATGTACTTCATCGCCGCGTCGTAGATCGACAGCTGTTCGCCGCTCGGCTGGTGGATCGTCAGGCCGCCTTCGACGCGCGTGCCGTCGGCCTTCGCGGGGATCATCAGGTTCTTGATCCGGACGTTCGCGAACGTGCCGCGCATCATCACGTCATGGTTGCCGCGACGCGAGCCGTAGCTGTTGAAGTCGGCCTTCTGCACGCCGTTTTCCTTCAGCCACTTGCCGGCCGGCGAGTCTTCCTTGATCGAGCCTGCCGGGCTGATGTGGTCGGTCGTGACCGAATCGCCGAAGATGCCGAGCGCGCGCGCGCCCTTGACCGTCGCGATCGAATCGGCCGGCTCCATCGAGAATTCGCTGCCGAAGAACGGCGGTTCCGCGATGTACGTCGACTTCGGCCAGTCGTACACCTGGCCGCTTTCGCCTTCGATCTTGCTCCAGAGGTCGCCCTTCTTCGTGAGCTGCGAGTAGTTCTTCTCGAACTTCTCCGGATCGAGCGCGAACTTGAGGAGCGACTGGACTTCTTCGCTCGTCGGCCAGATATCGCCGAGATAGATGTCCTTGCCGCCCTTGCCCTGGCCGACCGGCTCGGTCATCAGGTCGCGCGTGATGTTGCCGGCGATCGCGTACGCGACGACGAGCGGCGGCGACGCCAGGAAGTTCGCGCGGATGTTCGGGTGGATGCGCGCTTCGAAGTTGCGGTTGCCCGACAGCACGGCCGCCGCGACGATGTCGTTCTTCGTGATCGCTTCGTTCAGCTCGGGCGTGAGGTCGCCCGCGTTGCCGATGCAGGTCGTGCAGCCGTACGCGGCGACTTCGAAGCCGAGCTTCGCGAGGTAGGGCAGCAGGCCCGTCTTCGTCAGGTACTCGGTGACGATCCGCGATCCGGGCGCGAGCGACGTCTTGATGTGCGGCGCGACGGTCAGGCCGGCTTCGACGGCCTTCTTCGCGACGAGGCCGGCGGCCAGCAGCACGCTCGGGTTCGACGTGTTCGTGCACGACGTGATCGCGGCGATCAGCACGTCGCCGTTCTTCACGTCGACGCCGTTGCTCGTCTTGTACTCGGCGTTCAGGTCTTCCGCCTTCTTCGCGAAGCCGTTTTCCGCGACGGGCTTCGAGAACAGATCGGTGAACGTCGACTTGACGTTGCCGATCTCGATGCGGTCCTGCGGACGCTTCGGGCCTGCGAGCGACGGTGCGACCGTCGACAGATCCAGCGTCAGCGTCTTCGTGTAGTCGATGTCGCCCGCCTTCGGAATGCCGAACAGGTCCTGCGCCTTGAAGTAGTTCTCGAACGCGGCGATTTCCGCCTTCGTGCGGCCCGTGCCCTTGAAGTAGTCGATCGTCTTCTCGTCGACCGGGAAGAAGCCCATCGTCGCGCCGTATTCCGGCGCCATGTTCGCGATCGTCGCGCGGTCCGGCAGCGCGAGCGTCTTCGTGCCAACGCCGAAGAACTCGACGAACTTGCCGACGACCTTCTCCTTGCGCAGCATTTCGGTGATCGTGAGGACCAGGTCGGTCGCCGTTACGCCTTCGCGCAGCTTGCCCTTCAGCTCGACGCCGACGACGTCCGGCGTCAGGAAGTACACCGGCTGGCCGAGCATGCCCGCTTCGGCTTCGATGCCGCCCACGCCCCAGCCGACGACGCCGATGCCGTTGATCATCGTCGTGTGGCTGTCGGTGCCGACGAGCGTGTCCGGGTAGTAGACGGTGTCGCCGTCGTCCTTCTTCTTGTGGACGCCGCGCGCGAGGTACTCGAGGTTCACCTGGTGGACGATGCCGACGCCCGGCGGCACGACCTTGAACGTGTCGAATGCCTGCATGCCCCACTTCATGAACTGGTAGCGCTCGTTGTTGCGCTGGAATTCCAGCTTCATGTTCAGGTCGAGCGCGTCCTTCTGGCGGAAGTAGTCGATCTGGACCGAGTGGTCGACGACGAGATCCACCGGGACCAGCGGCTCGATCTTCTTCGGATTCTTGCCCGCGCGCTTCGCGACGCCGCGCATCGCGGCGATGTCGGCGAGGAGCGGCACACCCGTGAAGTCCTGCAGCACGACGCGCGACACGACGAACGGGATTTCGTCGACGCGCTTCGCGTTCGGCTTCCAGTTGGCCAGCTGCTCGATGTGCTCTTCGGTGATCTTCTTGCCGTCGTAGTTGCGCAGCACGGACTCGAGCACGATCCGGATCGAGACCGGCAGGCGCTCGATCTTCGTCTTCAGTTCCTTGCCGAGCTTCGGCAGCGAGTAGAACTTGCCTTTGCCGGAACCGCTGTCGAATTCCTTGAGTGTTTTGTGGAGATTGTGGGCCATGGTGATTTCCTGGGTTTGAGGCTAGGAAAGAAGAAGTCCTGTATCTGACGGCTATATCACATACAGATCGACGTACTCATCGACCGGCATCGCTTCGAGCTTTGCCTGGTCCAGCGACACGTCGAGAATCGCTTGTTGCTGCTTCGCCGGGAAACGGCGCGCGAGATTCGTCCTGAACTTGTCGATGAGGAGCGGAATCCCGTCGGCGCGCCGCCGCATATGGCCGATCGGATACTCGACCGCCGCCTCGGCGAGCGTCGATCCGTCGTTGAACTCGATCGCGAGCGCGTTCGCGATCGAGCGCTTCGCCGGGTCGTGGTAATCCTTCGTGAATTGCGGGTCTTCGACGCACGCGATCTTCGCGCGCAGCGCGTCGATCCGCGGATCGGCCGCGATTGCGTCCTCGTAGTCGGCGGCCGTCAGGCGGCCGAACAGGAGCGGCACGGCGATCATGTACTGGATGCAGTGATCGCGGTCCGCCGGGTTCGCGAGCGGGCCCTGTTTGTCGATGATGCGGATTGCCGCCGCGTGCGTGCGCACCGAGACGCGGCGGATCTCGTCCGCCGTGCGGCCGGCGGCCGCGAGCTGCGCGTGCAGCGTCATCGCGGCCTCGACGGCCGTCTGCGCATGGAATTCGGCCGGATACGCGATCTTGAACAGCACGTTTTCCATCACGTACGTGCCGTACGGGCGCTGGAAGCGGAACGGCCTGCCGCCGAACGACACGTCGTAGAAGCCCCAGGTCTTCGCGGTCAGCGCGGACGGATAGCCCATCTCGCCCGTCCTCGCGATCAGCGCGAGGCGCACGGCGCGCGATGTTGCATCGCCTGCCGCCCACGACTTGCGCGAACCGGTGTTCGGCGCGTGGCGGTAGGTGCGCAGCGCCTGGCCGTCGACGAACGCGAGCGACAGCGCGTTGATCAGCTCGTCGCGCGACAGGCCGAGCAGGCGGCCGACGGCCGCGGTCGACGCGACCTTCACGAGCAGCACGTGGTCGAGGCCGACCTGGTTGAACGAATTCTCGAGCGCGAGGCAGCCCTGGATCTCGTGCGCATGGATCATCGCGACGAGCACGTCCTTCATCGCGAGCGGCCGCTTGCCGGCCGCGATCGCGGTGCGCGACAGCCAGTCGGCCGTCGCGAGGATGCCGCCCAGATTGTCGGACGGATGGCCCCATTCGGCCGCGAGCCAGGTGTCGTTGAAGTCGAGCCAGCGGATCGCCGCGCCGATGTTGAATGCGGCCTGCACCGGATCGAGCTGGAATGGCGTGCCGGGCACCTTTGCGCCGTGCGGCACGATCGTGCCCGGCACGATCGGCCCCAGCAGCTTGGTGCAGGCGGGATACGACAGCGCTTCGAGCCCGCACCCGAGCGTATCGATCAGGCAGTGGCGCGCGGTTTCGAGCGCGAGCGCACTGTCGATGCGATGGTTCAGCACGTAGTCGGCGATATCGACCAGCACTGAATCCGGCGCGGGCCGGACGTTCGGGATTGGGGCGGACATCGAAGCTCCTGTCGACCAGAGCCGGCGCTTCAGCGCTTGCTCTGGTCCCATGCAAGATGGTTGCTGTCGGGATCGACCTCAGTTCGCCGGCTTCAGCTCGTTCGACTGGGTCGGCGCGACGGCGTTGCCGGCCGCCATTTCGGGCGTCTGGCATTCGTCGGCGAGGCGGCTGTCGTCCTTGTCGCTGAAGAGCATGGCCTTCGTCGGGATCACGACGAGCTTCATGCCGCTTGCCGGGTCGTAGAACACGTCCGCGCCCGTCGTCGTCTGCTGACGGGGCAGCTTGTAGTTCTTGTTGGCCCAGTGGACCGTGACGATCTGGTCGCGCTTCATGTCGCCCGCGAGGTCGTACGACAGGCCGTCCTTGCAGGACCACTTGACCGCGCCTTCCGGCACCGGATCGGTTTTCGCGGCCGCGCGCGCCTGCGCCTTCTTGCTGCGCGGGATCAGGTGACGCTTCGGCGCGGGGCGCTTCGGCGTGGCTTTCTTCGCGGTGGTGGACGAAGCCTGGGCGAACGCGCTCGGCGCCGCGGCCAGCATCGTGGCGGACAGCGCGCCGATGACGGTGGCGATCAGCAGTTTCTTCATGGAGTCAGAACCTTACATTTAATCGTTAACAAGGGCGGACGCACAGCTCGTCCACCGGGTTGAACTGCACGCGCCCCGGAAGCGCGCAGCGGCCGCTATTTTCACCTATTTGGCCCGTCGAATTCAGTTTTTGCGCGCTCGTGCACCGTTCATGCTTCGCGTCGCTCCGCCGCCGGTTCGTCCGCGCGTCGAAAGAGCGGCGCCGATTCCGCCGGCAGCGGCTGGCCGGTCGCCCGCGCGCGGCGCAGCACTGACCAGTAGTAGCGGTAGCTCGCCCGGTCGTGCAGCGCGTCGTCGTGGCGCGTCGGGCCCCAGTCGGCCGCCTGCGCGGCAAGCAGGATCTCGGTCGCGCGCACGATTTCGCCCGCGCGCGGCGCAAACGCCGCGACGATTTCGCGGATCTGCGCCGGATGGATGCTCCACATCCGCGTGTAGCCGAATTCCTCGCGGGCGCGGCGCGCGTCGTCGGCGACGACGCGCATGTCGCGCACCTCGGTCGTCACATTGTGCGATGGGGTCTTGCCGTGCGCATGGCACGCGGCGGCGATCTCGAGCTTCGCGCGGCGCACGAGCGGGTGGTCGAACTGGCCGGGCGCGCGCATCGCGTCGTCCGGAATCGCGCCGTGATGCGCGGACACGAAGTCCATCAGGCCGAAGCTCAGCGTCGCGACGGTCGGCAGCGCGGCGATTTGCGCTGCATCGGCGAGCGCGCCGTGCGTCTCGATCAGCACGTCGACGGGGATCGGCTGCGCGATGCCGAGCTCGCGGCGGGATGCTTCGATGAACGCGCACATCTCGGCCGCGTCGGCCGCGCCGCCGACCTTCGGCAGCGTCAGATAGGCGAGCGGGCGCGCCGCGCGCAGGACAATGCGGACGTCGTCGCGCCAGTGAGGGTGGGAAATGTCGTGGATCCGGGCGCCGACGCGCCCGAAGCGGTTCGCGTCACCGCCGACGAGCGCCGCGACGAGCGCCGCGTGCTCGGCTTCGCGGCCGACGGCGGCGCCGTCCTCGCAGTCGAGCGTGATGTCGAAGACGGGGCCGAGCTCGGCCTGCAGCGCGAGCGATTTCAGCATCAGCTTCTCGCTGCCCGCGTAATGATCGCAGCACGGCGGGATCGCGGGCGGCGCAACGCCTTCGTACAGCACTTCTGCGGGTGTGAGCGCGGACATCTGTTCTTCTGCGTCAGGTCAGGATCTGGGCCAACGTGGAACATCGGATTCGTGCGGGCTCTGGGGCGGCGCCGATGCGTGGCGCCAGGCGCAAAGCCCGTGCGAATCGGATTGCCGGCGGGGCCGGGCGTCGCGCCCGGCCCCGCCGGCCGACCGGTCCGCCGCAGCGCGGCAGACCGGTCGAAGGGCATTACTTCAGCAGGTGGGCGACGCCGTCGCGCTCTTCGAGCAGCTCGGCCAGCGTGCCGTCCATCTTCTCGCGCGAGAACGCGTCGATTTCGAGACCTTCGACGCGCTTGTACTCGCCGTTTTCGCAGATCACCGGCACGCCGTAGATGATGTCTTCGGGGATGCCGTACGAGCCGTCCGACGGGATGCCCATCGTGACCCACTTGCCGTTCGTGCCGAGCACCCAGTCGCGGACGTGGTCGATCGCCGCGTTCGCCGCCGACGCCGCCGACGACAGGCCGCGCGCTTCGATGATCGCCGCGCCGCGCTTGCCGACGGTCGGGATGAACGTGTCGCGGTTCCAGGCATCGTCGTTGATCAGCTTCAGCAGCGATTCGCCTTCGGCGGTCGCGAAGCGGAAGTCGGGGTACATCGTCGGCGAGTGGTTGCCCCACACGGCGAGCTTCTCGATCGACGCGACCGGCTTGCCCGACTTGGCCGCGAGCTGCGACAGCGCGCGGTTGTGGTCGAGGCGCAGCATCGCCGTGAAGTTCTTCTTCGGCAGATCCGGCGCGGACTTCATCGCGATGTACGCGTTCGTGTTGGCCGGGTTGCCGACGACCAGCACCTTCACGTCGCGGCTCGCGACTTCGTTCAGCGCGGCGCCCTGAACCGTGAAGATTTCCGCGTTGGCCGACAGCAGATCCTTGCGCTCCATGCCCTTCGAGCGCGGGCGGGCGCCGACCAGCAGCGCGACGTCGGCATCCTTGAACGCGACCTTCGGGTCGTCGGCGATCACGACGCCTGCGAGCAGCGGGAACGCGCAGTCGTCCAGTTCCATCACGACGCCTTTGACGGCGGCTTGTGCTTGCGGGAGGTCGAGCAGTTGCAGGATGACCGGCTGGTCCTTGCCGAGCAGGTCGCCGTTCGCGATGCGGAACAGCAGCGAGTAAGCGATTTGACCTGCGGCGCCGGTGACGGCAACGCGCTTTGCGGGCTTAGCCATTGAGAAATCTCCAGGACATTGAGCGTGGGACGCTAGGGAAAACGCCATTTTATGCGCGTTACACGAAGCGTTGCTTTAAAGCAGGGCGGAGGACTCGCGGCGCATGCGCGGCGACGCCTGAAGATAGGCTAGGCACGTAGCCCGGGACGCGCGCTGCAACCCCGCGAACCCTTGCTCGCCCCGGAGTTTAGGAGCCGGGGCGGGTAAAGTCAAACAGTATCTTATGTCTTATATAAGACAGATGTTTTCGAGGGAAAAATCTGGACGGAAAAGCGGGGTTTATGTTGAAATGCGCGCCATGACTTCCAATCAGGCGAGCGCATCCAATCCGAACGGCGCAGCCGGCTCCACGCAGCCCGGCGGCGAGGCCGCGGCCGCGCCTTCGCCTTCGCCGACTTTCAGCCCACTTTACCAGCAGATCAAGGCGCTGATCACGCAGAGCCTCGAGGCGGGCGACTGGAAACCGGGCGAGATCATCCCGAGCGAAGTGGAGCTCGCCGGCCGATATAAGGTGAGCCAAGGCACGGTGCGCAAGGCGATCGACGAGCTTGCGGCCGACAACCTGCTCGTGCGCCGCCAGGGCAAGGGCACGTTCGTCGCGACCCACAGCGAGGAGCGCGCGCAATTCCGTTTCCTGCGGCTCCTCGCCGACGACGGCGTCGAGCATCCGCACGTGAGCCGCCTGCTCGAGTGCCGGCGGATGCGCGCGCCCGCCGAGATCGCGCGCCAGCTCGATCTGAAGCCCGCCGATCCCGTCGTCCAGGTGCGGCGCCTGCTCGAGTTCGACAGCGCCGTCACGGTGCTCGACGAGATCTGGCTGCCGGGCGCGATGTTCCGCGGGCTCACGTTCGAGCGCCTGAGCGAATACAAGGGGCCGCTGTACGCGATGTTCGAGAGCGAGTTCGGCACGCGGATGATCCGCGCGAGCGAGAAGATTCGCGCGATCGCGGCCGAGCCTTCCGTCGCGGACCTGCTCGGCGTTCCGTCGGGCTTTCCGCTGCTGTCGGTCGAGCGCGTGTCGTACACGTATGGCGATCGTCCCGTCGAAGTGCGGCGCGGATGGTATGTCACAACCGGGTACTACTATCAGAACGATTTGAGCTGAATTTCGGATGCAAGGTAAGGCGCAGCCTGAATCAAGGTAAGGCGAAACGACAGGTAATTGCGCACCCCACGCGCATAGCACGTTTCGCGCCGCGTTTATTCCGTGGAATGCAACGCTCCAGAGCAGAGCTTTCGCTGCAGCGCGAAATAAAAAGGCGCTAAAATCACGGATTAGTGTGACAACATAGTAGGGGTCTAGCATGACTGAAACAGTAAGAAAACCGAGGCCGGAGTACCGGAACATCGGGTTCGGCGACATCACGCTCAAATACCGTATGCCGCTCGCGGCTCGGGTTTCGATTCTGCACCGGGTGAGCGGTGCGCTGCTGTTCCTGTTCCTTCCTTTCCTGCTTTACCTCTTCGACCAAAGCCTCACGTCCGAACTCAGCTTCGAAGTCTTCAAGGCATTCCTCTCCAACATCGTCGTCAAGCTGATCGTCCTCGCGCTGTCGTGGGCGTTCCTGTTCCACTTCTGCGCCGGGGTCCGCCATCTGATGATGGACATGAATCACGATGCGGTGTCGAAGGAACGCGGCCGGAAGACGTCGGTCGTCGTGTTCGTCGTGTCGACCGTCCTCACGATCGCCGTCGCGCTCAAACTGTTCGGAGCATTCTAAGAAAATGGCAGCGAATAACCGTATCGGCTCGAAGCGCCTCGTCGTCGGCGCTCACTATGGTCTGCGCGACTGGCTCGCGCAGCGCGTCACCGCCACCGTGATGGCGATCTACACCGTCATCCTGCTCGTCTGGTTCTTCACGGCGCGCGATTTCTCGTACGAGGGCTGGGCGTCGATCTTCGCGACGCAATGGATGAAGCTCGCGACCTTCGTCACGCTGCTTTCGCTCTTCTATCACGCATGGGTCGGCGTGCGCGACATCTGGATGGACTACGTGAAGCCCGTCGGTGTGCGCCTGCTGCTGCAATCGCTGACGATCGTCTGGCTGCTCGCGTGCGCGGGCTACGCTGCGCAGATTCTCTGGAGAGTTTAAAAGAATGGCTGCAATCAAAACTTCCCTGCCGCGTCGCAAGTTCGACGTGGTGATCGTCGGCGCGGGCGGCTCGGGGATGCGCGCGTCCCTGCAACTGTCGCGCGCGGGTCTCTCCGTCTGCGTGCTGTCGAAAGTGTTCCCGACCCGTTCGCACACGGTCGCCGCGCAAGGCGGGATCGGCGCGTCGCTTGGCAACATGAGCGAAGACAACTGGCACTATCACTTCTACGACACGATCAAGGGCTCCGACTGGCTCGGCGACCAGGACGCGATCGAGTTCATGTGCCGTGAAGCGCCGAACGCCGTGTACGAGCTCGAGCACTTCGGCATGCCGTTCGACCGCAATGCGGACGGCACGATCTACCAGCGCCCGTTCGGCGGCCACACCGCGAACTACGGCGAGAAGCCGGTCCAGCGAGCGTGCGCGGCGGCAGACCGCACCGGTCATGCGCTGCTGCACACGCTGTACCAGCAGAACGTCGCGGCGAAGACGCAATTCTTCGTCGAATGGATGGCGCTCGACCTGATCCGCGACGCGGACGGCGACGTGCTCGGCGTGACCGCCCTCGAAATGGAAACGGGCGACGTCTACATCCTCGAAGGCAAGACCACGCTGTTTGCGACGGGCGGCGCGGGCCGGATCTTCGCGGCGTCGACGAACGCGTTCATCAACACGGGCGACGGCCTCGGCATGGCGGCCCGCTCGGGCGTCGCGCTGCAGGACATGGAGTTCTGGCAGTTCCACCCGACGGGCGTCGCGGGTGCGGGCGTGCTGATCACCGAAGGCGTGCGCGGCGAGGGCGGCATTCTGCGCAACTCGAACGGCGAGCGCTTCATGGAGCGCTACGCGCCGACGCTGAAGGATCTGGCGCCGCGCGATTTCGTGTCGCGCTCGATGGATCAGGAAATCAAGGAAGGCCGCGGCGTCGGCCCGAACAAGGACCACGTGCTGCTCGACCTGTCGCACATCGGCGCCGAGACGATCATGAAGCGTCTGCCGTCGATTCGCGAGATCGCGCTGAAGTTCGCGAACGTCGATTGCATCAAGGAACCGATCCCGGTCGTGCCGACGATCCATTACCAGATGGGCGGCATCCCGACCAACATCCACGGCCAGGTCGTCGGCACGCCGCGCGGCCACGAAGAGCCGATCAACGGCTTCTACGCCGTGGGCGAATGCTCGTGCGTGTCCGTGCACGGCGCGAACCGCCTCGGCACGAACTCGCTGCTCGATCTGGTGGTGTTCGGCCGCGCTGCCGGCAACCACATCGTCGAGCACGTGAAGAACCAGCGCGAGCACAAGCCGCTGCCGGCGGACGCCGCCGAATTCTCGCTCGAGCGCCTCGCGAAGCTCGAGAAGTCGACGTCGGGCGAGTACACGCAGGACATCGCGAACGACATCCGCGCGACGATGCAAAAGCATGCGGGCGTGTTCCGCACGTCGAAGCTGCTGGAAGAGGGCGTTCAGCAGATGGCGGGCCTGAAGGAGCGCGTCACGCACGTGCACCTGAAGGACAAGTCGAAGGTGTTCAACACCGCGCGCGTCGAAGCGCTCGAGCTGGCGAACCTGATCGAGGTCGCGCGCGCGACGATGGTGTCGGCGGAAGCGCGCAAGGAAAGCCGCGGCGCGCACGCGCACAGCGACTACGAGCACCGCGACGACGACAACTGGCTGCGCCACACGCTGTGGTTCAGCGAAGGCGATCGCCTCGACTACAAGCCCGTCCATATGAAGCCGCTGACGGTCGAGTCCGTGCCGCCGAAGGCGCGTACGTTCTAAGCCAGCGCAAAGGAATCTGAAATGGCCAAACGCATTTTCGAAATCTACCGCTACGATCCGGACAAGGACGCCGCGCCGCGCATGCAGACGTACGAGCTGGAGCTCCAGCACGAGCGGATGCTGCTCGACGCGCTCGTCAAGCTGAAGTCGGTCGACGAGACGCTGTCGTTCCGCCGCTCGTGCCGCGAAGGCGTATGCGGTTCGGACGCGATGAACATCAACGGCAAGAACGGCCTCGCGTGCCTGACGAACCTGAACGACCTGCCGCAGAAGATCGTGCTGCGGCCGCTGCCGGGTCTGCCCGTCGTGCGCGACCTGATCTGCGATTTCACGCAGTTCTTCAACCAGTACCACTCGATCCGTCCGTACCTGATCAACGACGAGCCGCCGCCCGAGAAGGAGCGCCTGCAGTCGCCGGAAGAGCGCGACGAGCTCGACGGCCTGTACGAGTGCATTCTGTGCGCGAGCTGCTCGACGTCGTGCCCGAGCTTCTGGTGGAATCCGGACAAGTTCGTCGGTCCGGCGGGCCTGCTGCAGGCGTATCGCTTCATCGCGGACAGCCGCGATCGTGCGACGGGCGAGCGCCTCGACAACCTCGACGATCCGTACCGTCTGTTCCGTTGCCATACGATCATGAACTGCGTCGACGTGTGCCCGAAGGGCCTGAACCCGACGAAGGCGATCGGCAAGATCAAGGAATTGATGGTTCGCCGCGCGGTCTGACATGAGCGAATCGTCGCATCAATCCGACCCGCATCGCCGCGCGCGGCTTCGCTGGCGCGCGCGGCGCGGTCTGCTGGAGAACGATCTCATTTTCGAGCGTTTCTTCGACAGACACGAGCACGACCTCAGCGACGCGGACGTGAGCGCACTGTCGCGCCTGCTGGATCTAAGCGACAACGACCTGATGGACTTGCTGCTCGCACGCAAGGAACCAGAAGGCGACTTTGCCGGCCCGGACATGTCCAGGCTGCTGGAGATGCTGCGCAGCGTTTGAGAGCGTTGTGCCCGTTATCGAATCCGTTTCTTTTTTCGATTGAGGATGTGTCATGACCCCGTCTGATGTTAAAGCCACGCTATCGTTCAGCGACAATTCGCCGAGCGTCGAACTGCCGATTTACAAGGGTACGATGGGCCCGGACGTAATCGATATCCGCAAGCTGTACGGCCAGACCGGCAAGTTCACGTATGACCCGGGCTTCATGTCGACGGCGTCTTGCAACTCGGCGATCACGTACATCGACGGCGACAAGGGCGAACTGCTGTACCGCGGCTTTCCGATTGACAATCTCGCTGAAAACGCGGACTTCCTCGAAACCTGCTATCTGCTGCTGAAGGGCGAGCTGCCGAACGCCGCGCAGAAGAAGGAATTCGTCGCCACCGTCACGAAGCACACGATGGTGCACGAGCAGATGCAGTTCTTCTTCCGCGGCTTCCGCCGCGACGCGCACCCGATGGCGATTCTCGTCGCCGCGGTCGGCGCGCTGTCCGCGTTCTACCACGATTCGCTCGATATCAACGACCCGCGTCACCGTGAAGTGTCGGCGATCCGCATGATCGCGAAACTGCCGACGCTCGTCGCGATGGCGTTCAAGTACAGCATCGGCCAGCCGTTCGTCTATCCGCGCAACGACCTGTCGTACAGCGCGAACTTCATGCGCATGATGTTCGCGAACCCGTGCGAAGAGTACAAGGTCAACGACGTGCTCGTCCGCGCGCTCGACCGCATCCTGATCCTGCACGCCGACCACGAGCAGAACGCGTCGACGTCGACGGTCCGTCTCGCGGGCTCGTCGGGTGCGAACCCGTTCGCGTGTATCGCGGCCGGCATCGCGTGTCTGTGGGGCCCGGCGCACGGCGGCGCAAACGAAGCCGCGCTGAACATGCTCGAGCAGATCGGCACGCCGGACAACATCCCCGAGTTCATCAAGCAGGTGAAGGACAAGAACTCGGGCGTGAAGCTGATGGGCTTCGGCCACCGCGTGTACAAGAACTACGATCCGCGCGCGAAGCTGATGCGCGAGACCTGCTACGAAGTGCTGAACGAACTGGGCCTGCACGACGATCCGCTCTTCAAGCTCGCGATGCAGCTCGAGAAGATCGCGCTCGAAGACGAATACTTCGTGTCGCGCAAGCTGTACCCGAACGTCGATTTCTACTCGGGCATCGTTCAGCGCGCGCTGGGCATCCCGACGTCGATGTTCACCTGCATCTTCGCGATGGCGCGCACGGTCGGCTGGATCGCGCAGTGGAACGAGATGATCGCCGATCCCGAGCAGAAGATCGGTCGCCCGCGGCAGCTCTTCATCGGCGAGACCCCGCGTACGGCGAAGCCGATCGATCAGCGCTGATCGGCGGCGCGCAGCGCGTGCGGCCAGTCCGCCGCGCGTGGTGCGTGCAACGCTGAATGAAACACCCCGACGGTTCGCCCGTCGGGGTGTTTGTTTTTCAGCGGCGCGTTTTCGTGGTCGTACCGCGCTCGAGCGACGGCGGGCGCACGTCGATGCCTTTCGTCCGTGCCGGCGCGTCGTCGGGCGGGCGGTCGTGCTCCGCGAGAAATTGCCGGTATGCGCGCGGCGTCATCTGTCGCGCGGTGAGGAACTGGCGATTGAAGTTCGCGAGATTCGCATAGCCGGAGCGCGTCGCGACGAGCGACACCGGCCAGTCGGTCGACGCGAGCAGCCGTGCCGCGTGCGCGAGCCGCAGCCGCTGCAGATAGCGGCCGATGGTTTCGCCGACGTGCTGCGCGAACCGCCGTTGCAGCGAGCGCTCGGACAGGTGCGCGACTGCCGCGAGTTCGGCGATGCGCAGCGGTTCGTGAAAGCGGCGGTCGAGCAGGTCGAGCACGCGGTCGAGGCGCTCGGCTTCGGGCGCGAGCGCGGCGCCGTCGGCGGTGTGGTAGGCGGCGGCCGTCGCGAGCGGCGTCGCGTGCGCGTCGGCGAGGAAAGCGAGGACGTCGAGCGCGGTCGTGAGCCGCACGCGCGGCGCGCGGTCGACGAGCGCGGGCAGCCGCGAGCGCATCTCGGCCGCGGCGTCCGGCCCGAACGCGAGCCCTGGCGCGGCTCGGCGCAGCAGCGTGCGCAAGCCTGCGAATTCAGGGCAGCAGTCGGCGATGCGCTGTGCCCAGTCGCCGTCGAACCAGACGACGAGTGCGACGAGCGGCGCGTCCGGATCGATACGCGCGTCCGACGCCCACGTATGCGGCAGGTTCGGCGGCACGAGCACGAGATCGTCGCCGGCGTAATCGGCGACGTGATCGCCGACGAAGCGCTTGCCGCGGCTGTTCAGCGTGAGCGTCAGCTCGTATTCCGGATGGTGGTGCCATTCGAACGGAATCTGCGCGAGCCTGCGCCGATAGACGCGGACCGAGCAGCCTTCGGGAATCGCGATGCGTTCGTAGCGCGGCTTCATGTCGGCGTCCATTCGTCCGCGTGGCGGGTGGGCGTGGCATCATCGTCGGGTTTCGACGATCCGGGAGGCACGCGAATGTTCTCACATGTCTGCATGGGCGTAACCGACGTAGAACGCGCTTATGCGTTCTACGCGCCGTTGATGGAAGCGTTGCAGTTCGCGCTCAAGTTTCGCGATCCCGACGGTTGGACCGGCTGGATGCCGGCCGACGCGCCGCGTCCGGTGTTCCTGATCGGCCGGCCGTTCGACGGCGCGCAGCACGCGCCCGGCAACGGTCAGATGACCGCGTTTCTCGCGGCGAATCGCGCGATGGTCGACCGCGTGTACGCGCTCGCGCTGCGAGCGGGCGGCACGAGCGAAGGGGCGCCCGGCTTGCGACCCCGCTACCACCCGAACTACTACGGCGCGTACTTTCGCGATCCCGACGGCAACAAGCTGTGCGTATGCTGCCACGAGCCGGAGTAGACGTGCGCGTCTCCGCTTCGAGGCGGGAATAAGCGTCGGCGCGTAGCCAAAGCCCTTCGACGGCAGTCGTGCGGCCGGCGATCGCGCGGCGGGAGAGAATGGGCGCGATGCGGCCGAATCGGCATATGGCACCGCGCGCAGCCGTCTGGAATGCGTGCATTCCCTATCTTTTGCGAGGTGGAGCGTATGTGCGCAATGCGGTTTGTCGTGGCGCTCGCCTGGTTGCTGGCGATCGAAGGCGCAATTGCCGGCGTCGCCGAGGACAACGTGCAGCGGGCCGCGCTTCCGATGCCCGTACGATCGACCGGCCGACTGCCGGCAATGGGCGCAGCCCGTCTTTGTCGGCGCGCAGCGCGACGCATCGCCCGGCTGGGCGCACGCGCTCGTTGCGATGGCCGCCTATGACGCCGCGGCGATGTCGAACACGCCGCGCTCGCGAGACGGCCCAGTCGCTGTGCGACGAGCATCGCGCCGCGATGTTCTCGAGCGAGCACTACATGCTCGCGCCGCCGGTGATAGCGCGCTGATCGCGCGGTCCCGCGACGGACGCGGACGCGGCAGTTGCCGCGTCGTCGTCGCTCTCCCCGATCGGATGCGTTGCAACGCCGAAAGCCGTGCCGTCGCGCGTCGTGCACTGCTCCCGCGCCAGGCCGCGTGGCGGTTCTTTCGGCCTTCGGCGCGCTTGTCCGGACGGCTGGCGTAATCCTATCGATGGTTGGCGCAATTGCATCACTTCTCACGGATCAGGCGATCTACGCTGAATGGGTGCGTTGACGTACGCCGCACCCATCCAGAATCAGATCAAGGAGACACCCGATGCCGTTTCATATCGACGACCTGCCGGCGGCGATCCGCACGACGAAAGCGGCGCTGCGCGCCGCACTGCCGAACCGCGCGCAGGTGTTTCGCGAGCTCGAGGGCGAGATCGCGCGGCAAGCCGACTCGATCCTGACCGATCGCGCGCAAGGCCGCGACACGATCCCCGTGCTGCGCTTCGCCGACGTCGCCGCGGATCGCGTCGATTCGGCGTCGCTCGCCGCGCTCAGGGCGCGTGGCGCTTGCGTGATCCGCGGCGTGTTCGACGCGCGGCGGGCGAGCGATTGGAACGACGAGATCACCGCGTACGTCGAGTCGAACCGGCTCGACGACAAACTCGCCCATCGCGCGGAAGACCGCTATTTCGGCACGCTCGCGTCGAGCAAGCCGCAGATCTACGGCGTTTATTGGTCGAAGCCGCAGATCGCCGCGCGCCAGTCGCCCGAACTGACCCTGGCGCGTGTTTTCCTGAACCGGCTGTGGCGCGCGCAGAGCGAAGGGCGCGTGCATTTCGATCCGGCGCGCGTGCCGGCCTATGCGGACCGCATCCGCCGGCGGCCGCCGGGCTCGTCGTCGCTCGGCTTGTCGCCGCACGTCGACGGCGGCTCGGTCGAGCGCTGGCTCGGGCCGAACTTCCGGCGCGTCTATCGGCACGTGCTCGCGGGTGACTGGCGCGCCTACGATCCGTTCGACGCGGCGTTCCGGCCGGACGTCGAGGAGATTCCGTCGCCCGCCGTCTGCTCGATGTTCCGCACGTTCCAGGGCTGGACGGCGCTGACGCCGCAGGGGCCCGGCGACGGGACGCTGCAACTGATTCCGATCGCGAACGCGATGGCCTACGTCGTCCTGCGCGCGCTGCAGGACGACGTGCCCGGCGACGACCTGTGCGGCGCGCGGCCGGGCCGTGCGCTATCGGTGCTGCCCGAATGGCATGCGCCGCTCCTCGCCGCGCTCGCACCGATTCCGCCGATGCAGCCGGGCGACGCGGTGTTCTGGCACGGCGACGTCGTGCACGCGGTCGAGGACGCGCATCGCGGGACGGGCTACAGCAACGTGATGTACATCGCGTCGGCGCCGGGGTGCGCGAAGAACGACGCTTACCTGACGCGGCAGTTGCCGAGCTTCCTGCGCGGCGAGAGCCCGCCGGATTTTCCGGCCGATCACTTCGAGACGGATTTCGCCGGGCGTGCGCAGGCGGACGATCTGACCGCGCTCGGGCGCGAGCAGATGGGGTTCGGGTTGTGAGCGGTCGGCAGGCGTTGGCGCCGGGGCGAAATACGATCGCCCCGGCGCCCGCAAATGCCTGCGTGCCGCGCGCCGAGCGAAGCCATTGCGTCGGAGACGCGCGCTCGACCTGCTGAAACGGGCGTCGGTCGCATCATGCTCGCGCCGTCACCGCTCCCACGGCGGCGTGCGCGACGTGTCGCGCTTGCCGTAGCGCTCGATCGCATCGCGCACGACGTCGCGCGTCACGGCTCCGTCGTCGGCGAGCGCGCGCAGCGCCGCAATCACGATTGACGCGCGATCGACCTCGAAGAACGCGCGCAGCGCCTGGCGCGTGTCGCTGCGGCCGAAGCCGTCGGTGCCGAGCGTCACGTAGCGGCGCGGCACGTATGCGCGGATCAGCTCGGGCAGCGCGCGCGCGTAGTCGGTCGCGGCGATCACCGGCCCGCGCGTCGCGGCGAGCGCGGACGTGACGTAAGGCGTCGCGTTTTCGTTCGCTTCGTCGCCGTCGAACAGACGCTGCGCGCGCTCGGCCGCGATGCCGTCGCGCTGCAGTTCGGTGAAGCTCGTCACGCTCCACACGGCCGCATCGATCTGCCAGCCGTCGCGCAGCATGCGCGCGGCCGCCTGCACTTCGCCGAGAATCGCGCCCGAGCCGAGCAACTGGACGCACGCGGCGGGCTGCGCCGTCGCGTCGAGCGGATACATGCCCCTGAGAATGCCGTCGCGCACCGCGTCGGCCCGGTCCGCGGGCAGCGACGGCTGCGCGTAGTTTTCGTTCGTGACGGTCAGGTAATAGAACGTGTCGCGCTGCCGTTCGAGCATCTCGCGCATCCCTTCGTCGACGATCACCGCGACTTCGTACGCGAACGCCGGATCCCACGCGCGGCAGTTCGGCACCGTCGACGCGGCGAGATGGCTCGTGCCGTCCTGATGCTGGAGCCCTTCGCCGCCGAGCGTCGTCTTGCCGGCGGTCGCGCCGATCAGGAAGCCGCGCGCGCGTTGATCGGCGGCGGCCCAGATCAGGTCGCCGATCCGCTGGAAGCCGAACATCGAGTAGTAGATGTAGAACGGCAGCATCGGCAGGTCGTGCACGCTGTACGACGTCGCCGCGGCGATCCACGACGACATCGCGCCCGCCTCGGAGATGCCTTCCTCGAGGATCTGTCCGCGCGTGTCCTCGCGGTAGTAGAGCATCGAGCCGAGGTCTTCCGGCTCGTAGCGCTGGCCGAGCGGCGAGTAGATGCCGACCTGCCGGAACAGGTTCGCCATCCCGAACGTGCGCGCCTCGTCGGCGACGACGGGCACGACGCGCGGCCCGAGCGCCGCGTCCTTCAGCAGGCCGCCGAGCATCCGCACGATCGCCATCGTCGTCGACATCTCGCGGCCGCCGGCGTCGAGCGCGAATTGCCCCCAGGAAGGCAACGACGGCACGGTCGATGCCGTCGTCGCCGCTTTCCGCCTTCTGGGCAGACAGCCTCCCAGGGCAGCCCGGCGCGCATGCAGGTATCGCATCTCCGGGCTGTCTTCCGCGGGCTTGTAGAAACGGAGCTGCTCGACGTCTTCGTCCGTGAGCGGCAGCCGGAAACGGTCGCGGAACGCGAGCAGGTGCTCGACGTCGAGCTTCTTCTGCTGATGGGTCGTCATCCGGCCCTGGCCGATCGCGCCCATTCCGAAGCCCTTCATCGTCTTCGCGAGGATCACGGTCGGCCGGCCTTCGTGACGGACCGCGCTTTCGTACGCGGCGTACAGCTTGCACGCGTCGTGGCCGCCGCGGCGCAGCCGGTCGATGTCTTCGTCGCGCAGATGCGCGACGAGCGACGCGAGCGCGTCGTCCTGGCCGAAGAAGCGTTCGCGGTTGTACGCGCCGTCGTTCGCCGAGAAGGTCTGGAACTGGCCATCGACCGTCTGCGCGAACGCGCGCGCAAGCGCGCCCGTCGCGTCGCGCGCGAAGAGCGCATCCCAGTCCGAGCCCCACAGCACCTTGATCACGTTCCAGCCGGCGCCTGCGAACTGCGATTCGAGCTCGTCGACGATGCGGCCGTTGCCGCGCACCGGGCCGTCGAGCCGTTGCAGATTGCAGTTGATCACGAACACGAGATTGTCGAGCCCTTCGCGCGCCGCGAGCGACAGCGCGCCGATCGATTCGGGCTCGTCCATCTCGCCGTCGCCGAAGAAGCCCCACACCTTGCGGCCGTCGGTGTGCAGCAGTCCGCGGTTCTGCAGGTAGCGCATGAAGCGCGCCTGGTAGATCGCATTGATCGGACCGATGCCCATCGAGCCCGTCGGGAACTGCCAGAAATCGGGCATCAGCCACGGATGCGGATACGAGCAGAGGCCCGGTCCGGCGATCTCGCGCCGATAGTGCTCGAGCTGCGCTTCGCTCAGGAATCCTTCGAGAAACGCGCGCGCATAGACGCCCGGCGACGAGTGCGGCTGGAAGTAGACGAGATCGCCGCCCGACGCGTCGCCCGCCGCGAGGAAGAAGTGGTTGAAGCCGACCTCGAACAGATCGGCCGCCGACGCGTAGCTCGCGATGTGGCCGCCGAGCTCGCCGTACGCGCGGTTTGCGCGCACCACCATCGCGAGCGCGTTCCAGCGCAGCACCGCCGCCAGGCGCGCTTCGAGCTGAAGGTCGCCCGGATACGGCGGCTGCGCGTCGAGCGGGATCGTATTGACGTACGGCGTCGTGTTCGCGTGCGGCGGCGCGACCCGGCGGCGCGCCGCGTGCTCGGCGAGCTGCGCGAGCAGGTACCGCGCGCGGTCGACGCCCGTGTGCTCGACGACGCCGTCGAGCGCGTCCAGCCATTCGGCGGTTTCCTGCGGATCGGTGTCGTCGTGGCGGCGCGCGGCCGAGAGGACCGGGCGGATACCGTTCGACAAGTCGTTCATGCGCGGCTCCAGATGGGGCGGGTTCGAGGAAGCGACATCGGCAGCAACAGCCGTCAAGGTTATCCACGGAGCCGCAGAATGTGCATCTCTTTTGGTTGGAATTTTGGTTTCGTGTAACGTACAAATTCCTGAAAAATCTCTGTTTTCAGAATATTTGTACTATGAGCGCTCCTTCCCGCCGGCTGGACCGGATCGACATCGGCATCCTCAATCAACTGCAGCAGAACGCGCGGATCACGAACGCGGAGCTCGCGCGCGCGGTGAACCTGTCGCCGACGCCGTGCTTCAACCGCGTCCGCGCGCTCGAGAAGCTCGGTCTCATCAAGCAGCAGGTGACGCTGCTGAATCCGGAGCCGCTTGGGCTGCGGATCAACGTGTTCATCCAGGTGAGCCTCGAGAAGCAGGTCGAGGCCGCGCTGCGCCGCTTCGAGGAGGCGATCGACAAGCGGCCCGAGGTGATGGAGTGCTATCTGATGTCGGGCGACGCGGACTACCTGCTGCGCGTCGTCGTGCCGAGCATGAAGAGCCTCGAGCGCTTCATCCTCGATCAGCTGACGACGATTCCCGGCGTGTCGAACATCCGGTCGAGCTTCGCGCTCAAGCAGGTCCGCTATCGGACCGCATTGCCGCTGCCTGCGGACGGGCTCACGCTTGCCGACGGCGACGACGCGCCGCAGGAATGGGTGTGAGCGAAGCGTTCGCGATTCCGGCGGCGCGATGCCTTCCTTCCGATTTGCCGGGTAATCCTGATACCCGTATCGGCTGTACCACTCAACCCACTGTTTTTTATGGGTTTTTTCGTTTTCCTGGTACAAAGGTGCGGGCTTCGCGTGGCATAATCGACTGCACCCGAACGCATGTTCGCAGTCAAACGACCCCGCATACCCATGGCACAGACTCTCTACGACAAATTGTGGAATTCGCACGTCGTCCACACCGAGGAGGACGGCACCACATTGCTCTACATCGATCGCCAACTGCTGCACGAAGTCACGAGCCCGCAGGCGTTCGAGGGGCTGAAGCTCGCGCAGCGTCCGGTGTGGCGAATCAGCGCGAATCTCGCGGTTTCCGATCACAACGTGCCGACGACGGACCGCAGCCACGGCATCGCCGATCCGGTGTCGAAGCTGCAGGTCGACACGCTCGACGCGAACTGCGATGCATACGGCATCACGCAATTCAAGATGAACGACGTCCGTCAGGGCATCGTCCACATCATCGGGCCCGAGCAGGGCGCGACGCTGCCCGGCATGACGATCGTCTGCGGCGATTCGCACACGTCGACGCACGGCGCGTTCGGCGCGCTCGCGCACGGCATCGGCACGTCGGAAGTCGAGCACGTGCTCGCGACGCAGACGCTTTTGCAGAAGAAGAGCAAGAACATGCTCGTGAAGGTCGAGGGCCCGCTGCCGCGCGGTTGCACCGCGAAGGACATCGTGCTCGCGATCATCGGCAAGATCGGCACCGCGGGCGGCACCGGCTACGCGATCGAATTCGGCGGCTCGACGATTCGCGCGCTGTCGATGGAAGGCCGGATGACGGTCTGCAACATGGCGATCGAAGCGGGCGCGCGCGCCGGCATGGTCGCCGTCGACGACACGACGGTCGAATACCTGAAGGGCCGTCCCTTCGTGCCGACGGGCGCGGAATGGAATCAGGCGGCCGAATATTGGAAGACATTCAGGTCCGACGAAGGCGCGCGGTTCGACGCCGTCGTCGAGCTGAACGCGGCGGAGATCGTGCCGCAGGTCACGTGGGGCACGTCGCCGGAAATGGTCACGTCGATCGACGGCCGCGTGCCCGATCCCGAGCGCGAGAAGGACCCGGTCAAGCGCGACGCGATGGAGCGCGCGCTCGCGTACATGGCGCTCACGCCGAATACGCCGATCGAGGCGATCAACGTCGACAAGATCTTCATCGGCTCGTGCACGAACGCGCGGATCGAAGACATCCGCGCGGCCGCGTACGTCGTCAAGAAGCTCAATCGCCGCGTCGCGCCGAACGTGCGCCTCGCGATGGTCGTGCCGGGCTCGGGCCTCGTGAAGGCGCAGGCCGAGCGCGAAGGGCTCGACAAGGTGTTCACGGAAGCCGGCTTCGAATGGCGCGAGCCGGGCTGCTCGATGTGCCTCGCGATGAACGCCGACCGGCTCGAGCCGGGCGAGCGCTGCGCGTCGACGTCGAACCGCAACTTCGAAGGGCGTCAGGGCCAGGGCGGCCGCACGCATCTCGTCAGCCCGGCGATGGCCGCGGCGGCGGCGATCGAAGGCCACTTCGTCGACATTCGCAAACTGGGGTGAGCGCGTGAAAGCAACGGCATTTTTCGGGCGGCTCGCCGCCGTGATCGCATTGGCGGGCTTCGCGTTCGGCGTTGCGGGCTGCAACACGGTCGCGGGCATGGGCGAGGACATCAACGCCGCCGGCCACGCGATCAAGAAGGCTGCGGAGTGACGGCGCGCGAGCGCGACGATTCGATTTCGCCGGCCCGCGCGGCCGGCCTCCAATCTGGTTGACGGATCATGGAAAAATTCAATGTGCATACCGGCGTCGTGGCGCCGCTCGATCGCGAGAACGTCGACACCGACGCGATCATCCCGAAGCAGTTCCTGAAGTCGATCAAGCGCACGGGCTTCGGCCCGAACGCGTTCGACGAGTGGCGCTATCTCGATCACGGCGAGCCCGGCCAGGACAACTCGAAACGTCCGCTGAACCCGGACTTCGTGCTGAACCAGCCGCGCTACCAAGGCGCGTCGATCCTGCTCGCGCGCAAGAACTTCGGCTGCGGCAGCTCGCGCGAGCATGCGCCGTGGGCGCTGCAGCAGTACGGCTTCCGCGCGATCGTCGCGCCGAGCTTCGCCGACATCTTCTTCAACAACTGCTACAAGAACGGCTTGCTGCCGATCGTGCTGACCGAGCAGCAGGTCGACCACCTGTTCAACGAGACGTACGCGTTCAACGGCTATCAGCTCACGATCGATCTCGACGCGCAGGTCGTGCGCGCGCCGGACGGCCGCGAGTATCCGTTCGAGATCACCGCGTTCCGCAAGTACTGTCTCGTGAACGGCTTCGACGATATCGGCCTCACGCTGCGCCACGCGGACAAGATCCGTCAGTACGAAGCGGAGCGGCTCGCGAAGCAGCCGTGGCTCGACAACCGGCTGATCGGCTGACGCCTCTCTCGCGCGAGCGCGCGCCGCGACCGATGGCCGGCGCGCGCGCTTCGTCCGAATCCAACAACTCATTCATCCAGTCAGGAATTTCGCATGAAGATTGCAGTGCTGCCCGGCGACGGCATCGGTCCGGAGATCGTCAACGAAGCGGTGAAGGTGCTGAACGCGCTCGGCGAGACGTTCGAGCTCGAACAGGCGCCCGTCGGCGGCGCCGGCTACGAGGCGAGCGGCCATCCGCTGCCGGAAGCGACGCTCGCGCTCGCGAAGGAAGCGGACGCGATCCTGTTCGGCGCGGTCGGCGACTGGAAGTACGACTCGCTCGAGCGCGCGCTGCGCCCCGAGCAGGCGATCCTCGGTCTGCGCAAGCATCTCGAGCTGTTCGCGAACTTTCGCCCGGCGATCTGCTATCCGCAGCTCGTCGACGCGTCGCCGCTGAAGCCCGAGCTGATCGCGGGCCTCGACATCCTGATCGTGCGCGAACTGAACGGCGACATCTACTTCGGCCAGCCGCGCGGCGTGCGCGCAGCGCCCGACGGCCCGTTCGCCGGCGCGCGCGAAGGCTTCGACACGATGCGCTATTCGGAGCCGGAAGTGCGCCGCATCGCGCACGTCGCGTTCCAGGCCGCGCAGAAGCGCGCGAAGAAGCTGCTGTCGGTCGACAAGTCGAACGTGCTCGAGACGTCGCAGTTCTGGCGCGACATCATGATCGACGTATCGAAGGAATACGCGGACGTCGAGCTGTCGCACATGTACGTCGACAACGCGGCGATGCAGCTCGCGAAGGCGCCGAAGCAGTTCGACGTGATCGTGACCGGCAACATGTTCGGCGACATCCTGTCCGACGAAGCGTCGATGCTGACGGGCTCGATCGGCATGCTGCCGTCGGCGTCGCTCGACAAGAACAACAAGGGCTTGTACGAGCCGTCGCACGGTTCCGCGCCGGACATCGCAGGCAAGGGCGTCGCGAATCCGCTCGCGACGATCCTGTCGGCCGCGATGCTGCTGCGCTACTCGCTGAACCGCGCCGAACAGGCGAACCGGATCGAGAACGCGGTCAAGAAGGTGCTCGAAGCGGGCTACCGGACGGCGGACATCGCGACGCCGGGTTGCCGCCAGGTCGGCACCGCGGCGATGGGCGACGCGGTCGTCGCCGCGCTGTAATCGCGGCGCACGGGCCGCGCGTTCGGAGCGGTTCGTCGTCGCAGTTCGGCCGGGCGGCCCCGAAAACGGGGTCCGTCCGGTTTTCCTGGCCGTTGTGCGGCCTCTTGGGTTTGTGTAGACTCGAGCGATGGCGCTGACTTCCCTGATCTCCCCGGTCTTGAAACCCCACGGCAATGAAGCCCGTGCGGGTGCGCGCGCCATTCTCGTCGGCAAAATCATCATCACGAAAACGATCACGAAAATCTGATCGTCGTCCGTCGTGCCCGCCTGTTTCCCCGCGCGGTCGCGCCGGGGACGGAAAAGGCGGGGAAGCTCCAGCAAAGGATGAGTCATGAACGTAGGTCTCGTAGGTTGGCGCGGCATGGTCGGCAGCGTGCTGATGCAGCGCATGCAGGAAGAAGGCGATTTCGATCTGATCGAGCCGGTGTTTTTCAGCACCAGCAACGCGGGCGGCAAGGCGCCGTCATTCGCGAAAAACGAGACCACGCTCAAGGATGCGACGAGCATCGACGACCTGAAGAAGTGCGACGTCGTCATCACGTGCCAGGGCGGCGACTACACGAACGACGTGTTTCCGAAGCTGCGCGCGGCCGGCTGGAACGGCTACTGGATCGACGCGGCGTCGTCGCTGCGGATGAAGGACGACGCGGTGATCATTCTCGACCCCGTGAACCTCGGCGTGATCAAGGACGCGCTCGTCAAGGGCACGAAGAACTTCATCGGCGGCAACTGCACGGTCAGCCTGATGCTGACGGCGCTGGGCGGCCTGTTCCGCGAGAACCTCGTCGACTGGATGACGGCGATGACGTACCAGGCCGCGTCGGGCGCGGGCGCGCAGAACATGCGCGAGCTGCTCGCGCAGATGGGCGCGCTGAACGGTGCGGTTCAGGCGCAGCTCGCCGATCCGGCGTCGGCGATTCTCGACATCGACCGCCGCGTGCTCGCCGCGATGAACGGCGACGCGATGCCGACGAGCCAGTTCGGCGTGCCGCTCGCGGGCTCGCTGATTCCGTGGATCGACAAGGATCTCGGCAACGGGATGTCGAAGGAAGAATGGAAGGGCGGCGCGGAAACCAACAAGATTCTCGGCAAGCCGGCGATGGGCGAGCCGGGCTCGATCCCGGTCGACGGCCTGTGCGTGCGGATCGGCGCGATGCGCTGCCACTCGCAGGCGCTCACGATCAAGCTGAAGAAGGATGTGCCGCTCGACGAGATCAACGGCATCCTCGCGTCGGCGAACGACTGGGTGAAGGTCGTGCCGAACGAGCGCGAAGCGTCGATGCGCGATCTGTCGCCCGCCGTCGTGACGGGCACGCTGTCGGTGCCGGTCGGCCGGCTGCGCAAGCTCGCAATGGGTGGCGAATACCTGTCGGCATTTACCGTCGGCGACCAATTGTTGTGGGGCGCGGCCGAGCCGCTGCGCCGGATGCTGCGCATTCTGCTCGACAAGTAAAGTAAACTACGCGATTACGACGCGTACACAACCCGAAAGCGTCGCGTTTCACGCGACGCTTTTTTATTTGCGGTCCGATTTTGTCTCATTCCAAACGCGAACCCAGGCCGCGTAATGCCGCGGCGACCAAGCCGATGACGCTTCGATTCCTTTCTTCTACGACGATCTCTGACGGCCGCCCGTCCGCGCGACGCGCTGTCGCGGCCGCCGTCCTCGTACTTGCCGGCGCGACCGTCGCGCACGCGGCGCCGGATGCGGCGAGCGCCGCGGCGGGCGACCCAGCCGCGCCGCTCACGATCACCGTGCGACCCGGCCAGTCGCTCAACGACATCGCCGTCGCCGTCACGCAATCGCACGATCCTGCCGTGCTGGCCCGCGTGGGCCGCGCGCTCTTCGATGCGAATCCGCAGGCGTTCATGAAGCGCGATCCGAGCCGCTTGAAGATCGGCGCGCAATTGGCGGTGCCGACGCTCGATGCGACAGGCGCGGCGGCCGGTGCGGCCGCGAGCGGCGCCGCGGCGAGCGGTGCGGCTTCGGCTTCGGCGGCGGGCGCGGCGTCGCATGCGGTCGCGTCGGCGGCAACGGCTGCGGCGTCGCATCCGGCGGCGACGTCGATGTCGACGGCATCGCACGCCGCGGCGGCGCTTGCGGCTTCCGCTGCCGCCGGCACGGCGTCGAGCGCGAACGGCGCATCGGCACCCGGCGCCGCTTCGACGCATGCGCCGTCCGCAGCCGCGCAGGCGGCGGCTCCCGCGGCATCGTCCAGTGTCGGCGGTCCGCACGTCTGGAGCGGTTCGATTCAGCAAGCCCCCGCCGCCGCGAGCGGCGCGTCGGCGGCCGGCGCGGAAGCGTTGCTCGTTCCTGGCGCCGCGAATCTGGCGCTGTCGGGTTCGTCGGCGCAGGTGGCGACGGGCGCGTCGCAAGCGCGGCCGTCGAGCCTGCAGCAACTGCTCGCGCTGAAGAATCGCGTGTTGATGGAACTGCAGAAGCACGGGATCGGCAAGCCTGCCGCGAACGGCGCGCTGACGCCCGCTCCGGTGGCCGGAAGCGCGCAGAAGCCGCAGCCGAGCGCGGCGGCGTCCGCTGTGCCCCGCTCGGGGGAGGGCGGTTCCGAAGCGGCGGCGACGGCCGGATCGACGACGAGCGCCGCTTCCGCGCCTGCCGTGACGCCGCCCGTGAGCGCCGCGCCGCGCACCGCGGTGCCGCAACTGTCGTTCAATTCGGGGGCTGCGATCGCGGTCGGCGCGGCCGTCGTCGCGCTGATCGCGGGCTTCGCGCTGCGCCGGCGCAAGAAGGGGCCGCCTGCCGACGCGATCGAGCCGGGCGCATTCACGCCGGCGCCGGCGCTCGATCCGGATGCGGTCGCCGCCATTGCCGGTGCGCCGGATGCGGCGGCCGAAGAAAAGCGCGAAGCAGGCGGGCAAGCTGCGACGGCTGCCGCGCATTGCGAGTCGCCGATCGCGCCGCCCGCCGAAGTGAAGACTGCGCCGACGAAGACCGAATCGACGATCGCCGAATCGAAGTCGGCGCCTGCGACCGGGCCGGACATCGCTGCGACTCGTGGGCCGCAAACGCCGCCCGTCGAGCCATTGACGCTGGAAATGCCGCAGCCGGACGAGCGAAGCGGCGCGCCGCATACGCCCGAATCGGACGACGCACAGTCCGGTGTTCCGCAGACCGGCGCGAAGACGGCGCCGTACGCGTGGCGCCAGGCATTTCCGCACGATGCGATCACGGCGCTCGACAGCCTCGACATGCCGCTGCCACCCCGCGCGTCGATTTCGGACGATGCGGGCCAAGCGGCGGAATCGCAGCATGCCGAGCCGGCCGGTTCGGGTTCGGCGCAGCGCGCAACTAACGGTCAAGCCGCCACGCACCGGCCAATTGGCGCGGAAGATTCGCGTGAAGTGGGAACGCATGGCGAAGCAACGCCAGGGGCGGATCATGATGGGGGCGAATCGCTTCGCGACGAAACGCCCGTGGCCCGCCCGTGGGGGGCCGAGCCGCATCAGGCGACACCGCTGGGCGGAGCCGAACAGGGTGAAGCGGCGGCGCCGGTGGCCGGATCGCCCGCGATCGAATCGCAATCGGAGGGGCAGCGTAGGCAGGATGCGTCGGGAGCCGAATCTCAGGCATTTGCGGCGGGAGCGGGCGGATCGGGGGCGGGCGCGTTGTCCCAGCCCGCGGCGCTCGGCGCGGCGCAGCCGCTGACGTCGAACGAAGCTACGCCGCACGCGGACGAGCCGCCGCAAACTGCGCCGCAGCAGGCCGGCGACGCATCGCCGCAGGCCGCCGCGCCGCACGAAGCGAGTACGCCTGGCTTCGCACTGCCGAACGCGCTTCCTGGGCACGCCGAGACGCCGTTGGCTGCTCCGCAGCCCGGCGCATCGTTCGCCGCGCCGTCGCCTGCCGCTCCGAGCCGCGAGCCGGCCGCATCGTCTCCGAACCTGCCGCCGCTCGGCGTCGCGCAATTCGGCGCGCTGAGCCTCGATTTCGACCTCGATCTGCCGACCGGCCCGAGCGCGTCGCTGCCGGCGTTCACGCCCGAAGCGCTCGCGAAGATCGCGCGCAACAAGCTCGAGCTCGCGTCCGAATATGTCGAGCTCGGCGACCTCGCCGGCGCGCGCACGCTGCTGCACGAAGTGATCGAAGCCGGTCACGCCGACACGCGCGACGAAGCGCACGTGATGCTCGCCAAACTGGCCGATCTGTCGTGATGAGAATCGCACTCGGCATTCAGTACGACGGCGCGGCGTTTTGCGGTTGGCAGTCGCAGCCGCACGGCAAGACCGTCCAGGACGCGCTCGAGCGGGCGCTCGCCGAATTCGCGCAGACCTCGCTGCACACGACGGTCGCGGGTCGCACCGACACGGGCGTGCACGGCCTCGGCCAGGTCGTCCATTTCGATACGGCGCTCGACCGCGCGGACTTCTCGTGGGTGCGCGGCACGAACGCGTTCCTGCCATCCACGGTTTCCGTGCAGTGGGCGAAGCCGATGCCGGACACATTTCACGCGCGCTTCGCCGCATTCGAGCGCACCTATTACTACGCGCTCTACGTGCATCCGGTGCGCTCGCCGATGCTCGCCGGACGCGCGGGCTGGGTCCACATGCCGCTCGACGTCGACGCGATGCGCGACGCCGCCGAATATCTCGTCGGCGAACACGATTTCTCGGCGTTTCGCTCGTCCGAGTGTCAGGCGAAGTCGCCGATCAAGCATCTGTACCAGATCGGCATCCGTCCCGACGGCGATTTCATCCATTTCCGCTTCCGCGCGAACGCGTTCCTGCACCACATGGTGCGCAACCTGATGGGTTGCCTCGTCGCGGTGGGACGCGGCCGCTACCCGGCGTCGTGGCTCGCGGACGTGCTCGACAGCCGCGACCGCGACTGCGCGGCGCCGACTTTCATGCCCGAAGGGCTCTATCTCGCGCACGTCGGCTATCCGGCCGAATTCGCGGTGCCGCCCGCGCAGCTCGGCAGCGTGTCGTGGAGCAGCGTGTGGGCCGATTTGGACGGACGGCCATGATGACCGATACGACGAACGACGCGCCGTCCGCAGACGCGCACCACGAAGCCGGGCGCGCCGCGCCGCCGCCGCGCACGCGGATCAAGCTCTGCGGGCTGTCGCGGCCCGGCGACGTCGACTGGGCGGCCGAGCTCGGCGCCGACGCGATCGGTCTCGTGTTCTATCCGAAGAGCCCGCGCGCGGTGACGATCGAGCAGGCGGCCGAGCTCGCGAAGCGCGTGCCGCCGTTCGTGTCGGTCGTCGGATTGTTCGTCAATCCGACCGCGGACGAGATCGCGCGCGTCGCGAGCGAAGTGTCGCTGTCGCTGCTGCAATTCCACGGCGACGAGACGCCCGGGCAGTGCGCGGCGCTCGCCGCCGCCGCCCGGCTGCCGTGGCTGCGCGCGTTGCGCGTGGGCGTGGCGACTCGGCCGGCCGATTTGGTAGAATCGGCACTTCAATATTCGGCAGCCCGCGGTTTCTTGTTCGACACCCTCGTCGAGCACTATGGCGGCAGCGGCAAGGTCTTCGATTGGTCACTTATTCCAGCAGAGCTCGCGCGTCGGGCCGTTTTGAGTGGTGGGTTGAACGCGCAAAACGTCGGTGATGCGATCCGTCAGGTGCGTCCGTTCGCGGTCGATGTCTCGAGCGGCATCGAAACGCCGGGCGCAAAGGGCGTGAAGGATCGCGCCCGCATGGCGGCGTTCGTGCGCGCAGTGCGCGAAGCGGACGCCGGGTGATGCCAGCCCGCGCGGCGGGCGCCGGAAGCGAGAACCGGCGCGCCGCGCGGTCGAACCGAGAGTGACGTCATGTACAACCTCCCCGATGATCGTGGCCATTTCGGCCCATATGGCGGCGTGTTCGTCGCCGAAACGCTGATTCACGCGCTCGACGAGCTGCGTGCCGCGTACGAGAAATTCAAGAGCGACCCCGACTTCGTCGCCGAGTACGAACGCGAGCTGAAGCACTTCGTCGGCCGTCCGTCGCCGATCTATCACGCGCAGCGCTGGAGCGAGATGCTCGGCGGCGCGCAGATCTACCTGAAGCGCGAAGACCTGAACCACACGGGCGCCCACAAGGTGAACAACGTGATCGGCCAGGCGCTGCTCGCGAAGCGGATGGGCAAGAAGCGCGTGATCGCCGAGACGGGCGCGGGCCAGCACGGCGTCGCGACCGCGACGATCGCCGCGCGCTTCGGCATGGAGTGCATCGTCTACATGGGCGCCGAGGACGTGCGCCGGCAGGCCGCGAATGTCTACCGGATGAAGCTGCTCGGCGCGACCGTCGTGCCCGTCGAATCCGGCTCGCGCACGCTGAAGGACGCGCTCAACGAAGCGATGCGCGACTGGGTCACGAACATCGAGAACACGTTCTACATCATCGGCACGGTCGCGGGCCCGCATCCGTACCCGATGATGGTGCGCGACTTCCAGCGCGTGATCGGCGACGAATGCAAGGTGCAGATGCCCGAGCTCGCCGGCCGGCAGCCGGACGCGGTGATCGCCTGCGTCGGCGGCGGCTCGAACGCGATGGGTATCTTCTATCCGTACATCGATGACGCGGCCGTCCAGCTGATCGGCGTCGAGGCGGCGGGCGACGGGCTCGACACCGGCCATCACGCGGCGTCGCTGATCGGCGGCAGCCCGGGCGTCCTGCACGGCAACCGCACGTACCTGCTGCAGGACGACGACGGCCAGATCATCGAGACGCATTCGGTGTCGGCGGGCCTCGACTATCCGGGCGTCGGCCCGGAGCACGCATGGCTCAAGGACAGCGGCCGCGCGCAGTACGTCGGCATTACCGACGTCGAGGCGCTGAAGGCGTTCCACGAGTGCTGCCGGATCGAGGGCATCATCCCGGCGCTCGAGTCGAGCCACGCGATCGCCTATGCGACGAAGCTCGCGCCGACGCTGCCGAAGGAGAAGATCCTGCTCGTCAACCTGTCGGGCCGGGGCGACAAGGACATGCACACGGTCGCCGAGCGATCGGGCATCGCGCTCTGAACCCCGACCGATGCGCGACCTGATCGAAGAGCCGGGGGGCGGCGCGGCGAGCGAAGCGGAAGCGGTTCCGGCCGCGTCCGCCGCCTGCGCGCTGCCCGCCGGCATCGAATTGCACAACCGCGATTTCCTGACCGAAGCCGCGAGCCTGCCGGATGCGTCGATCGACCTGATCGTCGCCGATCCACCATACGGGCTCGGCAAGGACTACGGCAACGACTCGGACAAGCGCTCGGGCGACGAGCATCTCGCGTGGACGCGCGAATGGCTCGATCTCGCGATTCCGAAGCTCAAGCCCAGCGGCTCGATGTACGTGTTCTGCACATGGCAGTACGCGCCCGAGATCTTCAGCTTCCTGAAGACGAAGCTCACGATGGTCAACGAGATCATCTGGGACCGGCGCGTGCCGAGCATGGGCGGCACGACGCGCCGCTTCACGTCGGTGCACGACAACATAGGCTTTTTCGCGGTGTCGAAAGGCTATTACTTCGATCTCGATCCGGTCCGCATCCCGTACGACGCCGATACGAAGAAAGCGCGCTCGCGCAAGCTGTTCGAAGGCAGCAAGTGGCTGGAGATGGGCTACAACCCGAAGGACGTCTGGTCCGTGTCGCGCCTGCACCGCCAGCATGCGGAGCGGGTCGACCATCCGACCCAGAAGCCGCTCGAGATCGTCGAGCGGATGGTGCTCGCGAGTTGCCCGCCTGGCGGCCGCGTGCTCGATCCGTTCATGGGCAGCGGCACGACCGCGGTGGCCTGCGCGCGGCAGCGGCGCGACTTCGTCGGCTACGAGATCAACGAAAGCTATTGCGCGATCGCGCGAGAGCGCGTGACGGCGCTGGTGGCGCCGACCGGCGCTTGAGTAGCGCGGCGTGCGCGATAGCGAACGTTGTGTTGCATGGGACCGGAGTAAGCGCTGAAGCGCTCACTCCGGATCGACAGCTTTGCATGGGACCGGAGTAAGCGCTAAAGCGCTCACTCCGGATCGACAGCTTTGCATGGGACCGGAGTAAGCGCTAAAGCGCTAACTCCGGATCGACAGCTTTGCATGGGACCGGAGTAAGCGCTAAAGCGCTAACTCCGGATCGACATAGGAAACAGTCATGTCCCGTATTCAGAATACGTTTGCCGCACTCGCCGCCCAAGGGCGCAAAGGGCTCGTCCCATTCATCACCGCGGGCGATCCCGATCCGGCGAGGACAGTCGAGCTGATGCACGCGCTCGCCGAAGGCGGCGCAGACGTCATCGAGCTCGGCGTGCCGTTCTCCGATCCGATGGCGGACGGTCCCGTGATCCAGCGCTCGTCCGAGCGCGCGCTCGAGAAGGGCGTGACGCTCCATAGCGTGCTCGACGACGTGAAGCGCTTCCGCGAGCGCGACGCGAAGACGCCCGTCGTGCTGATGGGCTACGCGAACCCGATCGAGCGGATGGGCGAGGATGCGTTCGCGGCAGCCGCGCGCGACGCGGGCGTCGACGGCGTGCTCGTCGTCGACTACCCGCCCGAGGAAGCGCACGATTTTGCCGCGAAGATGCGCGCGGCGGGCATCGATCCGATCTTCCTGCTCGCGCCGACGTCGACCGACGACCGGATCGCCGCAGTCGCCCACGTGGCGAGCGGCTACGTCTACTATGTGTCGCTCAAGGGCGTGACCGGCGCGGGAAATCTGGATGTTTCGAGCATTGCGGGTAAAATCCCCGCCATCAAGGCGCGTGTGCCGCTCCCCGTCGGGGTCGGTTTCGGCATCCGCGACGCCGCGACGGCGCGCGCGGTGGCCGAGGTGGCGGACGCCGTCGTGATCGGCAGCCGCCTCGTGCAATTGCTCGAGCAGGCCGCGCCGGAAAGCGCCGCCGCCGAGCTCAAGGGGTTCGTCGCCGAGCTGCGCGCCGCGATCGACGGCGCACGCAAGCCGGCCGCGTAAGCGACGCGCGAGAAGTCAACACATAGCTGACGGCGGGCCCGGGTGCAGACTGCCCGGCCCGCCACCGAACAGGAAACCATACGATGAGCTGGCTCGACAAACTGTTGCCGCCGAAGATCAAGCAGACCGATCCGAAAAGCCGCAAGGGGATTCCCGAGGGCCTGTGGGTCAAGTGCCCGTCGTGCGAAGCGGTGCTGTACCGCAACGACGTCGACGCGAATCAGCACGTGTGCCCGAAGTGCGATCACCACATGCGGATCGGCGCGCGCGAGCGCCTCGACGCGCTGCTCGATTCGGAAGGCCGCTACGAGATCGGACAGGAGATCGTCCCGGTCGATTCGCTGAAGTTCAAGGACAGCCGCAAGTATCCGGATCGTCTGAAGGAAGCGATGGAGGAGACGGGCGAGACCGACGCGATGGTCGTGATGGGCGGCGCGATCCGCACGCTGCCCGTCGTCGCCGCGTGCTTCGAGTTCTCGTTCATGGGCGGCTCGATGGGCTCGGTCGTCGGCGAGCGCTTCGCGCGCGGCGCGCAGAACGCGCTCGAGCAGCAGGTGCCGTTCATCTGCTTCACCGCCTCGGGCGGCGCGCGGATGCAGGAAAGCCTGCTGTCGCTGATGCAGATGGCGAAGACCACCGCGATGCTGACGAAGCTCTCCGAGGCGAAGCTGCCGTTCATCTCGGTGCTGACCGATCCGACGATGGGCGGCGTGTCGGCGAGCTTCGCGTTCCTCGGCGACGTCGTGATCGCCGAGCCGAAGGCGCTGATCGGCTTCGCCGGCCCGCGCGTGATCGAGCAGACGGTCCGCGAGAAGCTGCCGGAAGGCTTCCAGCGCGCCGAGTTCCTGCTGACGACGGGCGCGATCGACATGATCGTCGACCGCCGCAAGATGCGCGACGAGATCGCGCAGCTGCTCGCGCTGCTGCAGCGCCAGCCGGCCGACGCGCTGGCTTGACGGCCACGCGGGTGATTGCACGACCGCGCGTCGCTCGGCTTGCGCCGAGCGGCGCGTTTGTTTTTTCGGCGTATTCGCTTTGATTCGCTTTGAATTCGATGAGCACTTTTCCCACTCTCGACGCGTGGCTCTCGCACCTCGAAAGCGCGCATCCCGTCGGCATCGACATGGGCCTGACCCGCATCGGCAAGGTGAAGAACGCGCTGAAGCTCCAGTTCGCGTGCCCGGTGATCACGGTCGGCGGCACGAACGGCAAGGGCTCGACCTGCGCGTTCCTCGAGACGATTCTCGTGCGCGCGGGCTATAAGGTCGGCTGCCACACGTCGCCGCACCTGCTGCGCTTCAACGAGCGTGCGCGCGTCGATGGGCGGATCGTCGAAGACGACGAGCTGCTGCCGCACTTCGAGGCGGTCGAGGCGGCGCGCACGAGCCTGCCGGAACCGGTGTCGCTCACGTACTTCGAGTTCACGACGCTCGCGATCATGCACCTGTTCGCGTCGCGCGGGCTCGACGCGGTGATCCTCGAAGTGGGGCTCGGCGGCCGGCTCGACGCGGTCAACGTGATCGATACCGATTGCGCGATCGTGACGAGCATCGACGTCGACCACATCGAATATCTCGGCGACACCCGCGAGAAGATCGCGTTCGAGAAGGCGGGCATCTTCCGTCCGGGCAAGCCCGCGATCTGCGGCGACCCGACGCCGCCGCAGACACTCATCGATCACGCGGCTGCGATCGGCGCGGATCTGTGGCTCGTCGGGCGCGACTTCCGCTTCGCGACGCAGCCGGGCAGCGAGCGCCAGCAGTGGGCCTACGTCGGCCGCGACAAGCGCTATCCGGCGCTCGCGTATCCGGCGCTGCGCGGCGCGAACCAGTTGCTCAACGCGTCGGCCGCGCTCGCCGCACTCGAGGCGCTGCGCGAGAAGCTGCCCGTGTCCGCGCAGGACATCCGGCTCGGGCTTGCGAACGTCGAACTGCCGGGGCGCTTCCAGGTGCTGCCCGGCAAGCCGCTCGTGCTGCTCGACGTCGCGCACAACCCGCACGCGGCCGCGGTGCTCGCACAGAATCTCGACGGCATGGGCTACTACCCGTACACGTACGCGGTGTTCGGCGCGATGGCCGACAAGGATCTCGCCGGGATCGTCGAGCGGCTGAAGGGCTCGATCGACCACTGGCATCTGACCGATCTGCCGCTGCCGCGCGCGGCGTCGGCCGAGGTGCTCGAGCGCGTGCTGCGCGGCGCGGGCGTCGAAAATGGCGCGCAACATAGCGTCGCGCGTCACGCGACGCCGGCCGATGCGTTCCTCGATGCGCTAAAAAGCGCATCCGACAATGATAGAATCGTGGTTTTCGGTAGCTTCTACACGGTAGCGGGCGTGATGCCCGTCGTGGACCGCCGCCATGACCACTGACTGACGAGTAGCTTCGGGTTCAGCCATACATGGGAATTTTTTCGTTCGGCAAGAAAGATGACGACGCGCCGCAAAGGCGCGGGTCGCGGTCCGGCGCCCGGACCGTGCGCACCGAACGCGTGGAGCGCCGGTCGCGCCGCACCGAGCGGCCCGACACCGACGCACTGCTGCTCGATCCGACCCTTCCTGAAAAACAACGCGCGCGTCGGCGCCTCGTCGGCGCGATCGCGCTCGTCGTCGCCGCGGTGATCGTGCTGCCGATGGTGCTCGATTCGCATCCGAAGCCCGTCACCGACGACGTCGCGATCGACATCCCGAGCCGTCCGTCGCACCAGGCGGCCGCCGCGAACGACGAAGACGCATCGGACGTCCAGGCGGGCGTCGCGCACGACGAGCCGCCCGCGTCCGGGGCTGTCGCGGCGGCGAGCGTCGCGCCGGCGCCCGCTGCGGCCGCGAAGTCGGGCGTTCAGGAAGCCAGGAAGACCCAAACCGCCGCCGCGAAGGCGCCGAGCGCCGCGCAGAAGCCGGCCGCGATGCCGCCGCAGGACACTGCCGCGGCTCCTCGCACGCCGGCCGCGACGGCATCGGCCGACGGCGATGCATCGTCGCCCGCATCGCCGCCCGGTGCGCGCTTTGCGCTGCAGCTCGGCTCGTTCCGCGACGACTCGACCGCCCGCACCTGGGCGACGAAGTTGAAAGCGGCGGGGGTGCCCGCCTATGTCGAGCATCGCAAGCAGGCCGACGGCAGTACGGCTACACTGTTGCGCGCGGGGCCGTTCGCCGATCGCGCGGCCGCGTCCGCCGCGATCGCGAAGGTGCGCGAAGCGGGCCTCGCGCAGTAACGGGCGATGCTGACCGCTTTCGACTACGCCGTCCTGCTGGTGATCGGTCTGTCGGCGTTGCGCGGCGCGTGGCGCGGCTTCGTCGGCGAGATCTTCGGCCTGATCGGCTGGATCGCCGCATTTTTGATCGCGTGCCGTTTCGTCGGCGTCGTGCTGCCTTACATTCCGGCGACCTGGCCGGGCGGCGCGCTGACCCAATGGGTGATCGCGTTTGCGTTGATCGTCATCGGCGTCGTGCTCGTCGCGGGCGTCGCGAACGCGCTGTTGTCGCGGATCGCGCAGGCGACGGGCCTGGGCGGCGTCGACCGGTCGCTCGGCATGATGTTCGGCCTCGTGCGCGGCGTGCTGCTCGTGGTGCTGCTCGTCGCTGCGGCCGGCTTGACCGAGCTGCCGAAACAGGATTTCTGGCGCGACGCGTTGCTGCGTCCGTTCGCCGAACAGGGCGTGCGCGAGCTGAAGCCGCTCTTGCCCGACGGGCTCGCCGCGTACATTCACGTCTGATCGCGCGAGCGCACCGACCGAACCGTTTTTTGTATCGTTGAAGGACATGCCATGTGCGGCATCGTAGGCGTTATCTCCCAGTCTCCGGTCAACCAGCTCGTCTATGACAGCTTGCTGCTGCTGCAGCATCGCGGTCAGGATGCAGCGGGCATCGCGACGGCGGACGGCAGCAATTTCCACATGTACAAGGCGAACGGCATGGTGCGCGACGTGTTCCGCACGCGCAACATGCGCAGCCTGCCCGGCACGTCCGGGATCGGCCAGGTCCGCTACCCGACGGCGGGCTCCGCGTCGAGCGAAGCCGAAGCGCAACCGTTCTACGTGAACGCGCCGTTCGGCATCATCCTCGCGCACAACGGCAACCTGACGAACTGGCAGCAGTTGAAGGACGAGATGTTCCGGATCGACCGCCGCCACATCAACACGAACTCCGACAGCGAAGTGCTGCTGAACGTGCTTGCGCACGAGCTGCAGTTGTCGACGACGGGCCTCGAGCTCGATCCGGATTCGCTGTTCAGGGCGGTCGCGGGCGTGCATCGCCGCGCGCACGGCTCGTACGCGATCGTGTCGCTGATCGCGGGCCACGGCCTCCTCGCGTTCCGCGATCCGTTCGGCATCCGCCCGCTTTGCCTCGGCAAGCTCGAAACCGATCACGGCACCGAATGGATGGTCGCGTCGGAGTCGGTCGCGGTCGAAGGCATCGGCTTCGAGTTCGTCCGCGACGTGCAGCCGGGCGAGGCGATCTTCATCGACGTCGACGGCAAGTTCCACAGCCGCCAGTGCGCGGACAAGCCGAGCCTGAATCCGTGCATGTTCGAGTACGTGTACCTCGCGCGTCCGGATTCGTGCCTCGACGGCGTGCCCGTCTACAACGTCCGTCTGCGGATGGGCGATTACCTCGCCGAGAAGATCAAGCGCGAGCTGCCGAACGTGCCGATCGACGTCGTGATGCCGATTCCCGATTCGTCGCGTCCGGCTGCGATGCAGGTCGCGGCGAAGCTCGGCGTCGAGTATCGCGAAGGCTTCTTCAAGAACCGCTACGTCGGCCGCACGTTCATCATGCCGGGCCAGGCGGTGCGCAAGAAGTCGGTGCGCCAGAAGCTCAACGCGATGAGCATCGAGTTCAAGGACAAGCACGTGCTGATCGTCGACGATTCGATCGTGCGCGGTACGACGTCGCACGAAATCGTGCAGATGGCGCGCGACGCGGGCGCGAAGTCGGTGATCTTCGCGTCGGCGGCGCCGCCCGTGAAATTCCCGAACGTCTACGGGATCGACATGCCGACGCGCGGCGAGCTCGTCGCGCACGGCCGCACCGACGAGGAAGTCGCGAAGATCATCGGCGCCGATTACCTGATCTATCAGGATGTCGACGATCTGCGCCGCGCGGTGCGCGACATCAACCCGTCGCTCGAGCGCTTCGAGGCGTCGTGCTTCGACGGCGACTATATTACGGGCGACGTCACGCCCGAGTATCTCGACGCGATCGAGCGCGCGCGTCTCGCGCCCGCGTCGCAGGCGGATCGCGATCCGAGCGGCGAAGGCGCCGCGCGCTCGCAGATGAACCTGCAGCTATCGGTCGAGTGAGCGCCGCGCGCACGCGACCGAAAAGGCGTGATACGATGGCGCCTTGCGTCGATTTGATTTCAGCTTGCGGACGCGGGGCAACCCGAAACAGCTAAAGCGAAGGCCGGCGAGGAGCGCCACGCCGGCCCGAGTCGATAGCTGTTCGTACCGCACACTAAGCCCGCTGATGCCGACGCATGAGCGGGCTTTTTGTTGGTCTGCGCATTCGCCGCGCGGCGCGCATGGCGGCGATGCGCTTGAAAACGGATGAACGGAACATGGACGACTCTCTCAACTTCGACACGCTCGCCGTCCGCTCGGGCACGCTGCGCAGCGAATTCAACGAGCATTCGGAAGCGATCTTCCTGACGTCGAGCTTCTGCTATGCGAGCGCGGCCGAGGCGGCCGAGCGCTTCAAGCATTCGGAAGACTATTACACATACTCGCGCTTCACGAACCCGACCGTCACGATGTTTCAGGATCGCCTCGCGGCGCTCGAAGGCGGCGAGGCGTGCATCGCGACCGCGTCCGGGATGGCGGCGATCATGTCGGTCGTGATGGCCGCGCTGCAGGCGGGCGACCACCTCGTCAGCTCGCGCAGCCTGTTCGGCTCGACGCTCGGCATGTTCGGGCAGATCTTCGCGAAGTTCGGCATCACGACGACGTTCGTCGATCCGGCCGATCTCGACGCGTGGCGCGCCGCCGTGCGTCCCGAGACGAAGATGTTCTTCCTCGAGACGCCGTCGAATCCGATGACCGAGCTCGCCGACATCGAGGCGATCGGCAAGATCGCGAAGGAAGCGAACGCGCTCTTTGTCGTCGACAACTGTTTCTGCAGCCCGGTGCTGCAGCAGCCGCTCAAGCTCGGCGCGGACGTCGTGATGCACTCGGCGACCAAGTTCCTCGACGGCCAGGGCCGCGTGCTGGGCGGCGCGCTCGTTGGCTCGAAGGCGTTCATCATGGAGAAGGTGTTCCCGTTCGTGCGCACTGCGGGGCCGACGCTTTCCGCGTTCAACGCATGGGTGCTGCTGAAAGGGATGGAGACGCTGTCGTTGCGCGTGAACCGGCAGTCGGAGAACGCGCTCGAGATCGCCCGCTGGCTCGAAGCGCATCCGGCCGTCAAGCGCGTGTTCTATCCGGGGCTCGAATCGCATCCGCAATACGCGCTCGCGAAGCGTCAGCAGAAGTCGGGCGGCTCGGTCGTGTCGTTCGAGTTGACGGGCGACACGCCGGAACAGCAGCGCGCGAACGCATGGCGCGTGATCGACGGCACGAAGATCGTGTCGATCACCGCGAACCTCGGCGACACGCGCACGACGATCACGCATCCGGCGACGACGACGCACAGCCGGATCGCGCCGGAAGCGCGCGAGGCGGCGGGAATCACCGAAGGGCTGATCCGGCTCGCCGTCGGGCTCGAGGATCCGGCGGACATCCGCGGCGATCTCGCGCGCGGCCTCGCCGGCTGACGCGGCCGGTTTCGACGCGGCTCGACTCGGCGCATCGTGCTTGATGCGCATCGTGCCGAGCCGCGCGGCACCGCGCCGAGCGGAGCCACCCCGAGCCACCCCGAGCCACCCCGAGCCACCCCGAGCCACCCCGAGCCGCGACAGGCCGGCTTCGGCGCATTCGCGCGGTTGCTGCTAAGCTGGCCGCTCGAATGCATCGACAACGAGCGTCCCCATGTTCCAGGCAGGCACCGGCATCAACTTCGAAGCGGCGTTGCGCGACGTGACCGAATACTGGTCGCCGCGTGTCGTCGGACGCGTGAACGACCAGTACGTGAAGGTCGCGAAGCTGAAGGGCGAATTCACGTGGCACAAGCATGCCGACGAGGACGAAATGTTCTACGTCGTCTACGGCAGCTTGCGGATCCAGTTCGAGGATCGCGACGTCGTGCTGAACGCCGGCGATTTCTGCATCGTGCCGAAGAACACGATGCACAACCCGGTCGCCGAAGACGAGTGCGGGATCGCACTGATCGAGACCGTCACGACGCTGCACACGGGCGACACGCCGTCGCCGTTCGCGAAGAGCATCGACGCTCAGCTCGCCGGCTGACCTTCACGTGCGACGAACGCCGCGCGCATGGCGTCGTACATCCAGCGCAGCGTCTCGTCGAGCGGCGTGCTGCGCACGTCGCCGATCACGCCGCGCAGCTTCTGCCGCGAGCCGACCAGCTTCTTCACTTCGTTCGCGCGCACGAAGCGCGGATCGATGCTGACGTCGATCACGTAGCCCGCGATTCGCGCGAGCATCGCCAGCACTTCCTTCAATGCATGGCCGCGCTCCGCGCACACGTTGAACGTCTCGCCCGCCGGCGCGGCGTCGACGAGCCGCACGTAGGCGTCGGCGACGTCGCGCACGTCGGAGAAATCGCGGCTCACGTCGAGATTGCCGAGCGAGATCCGCGGTTCGCCGCGCGCGTAGTGTGCGACGAGCTTCGGCAACAGGTACGCTTCGCTCTGGCCGACGCCCGTGTAGTTGAACGGCCGCGCGATCACGATCGGCAAGCGGTCGAGCCAGAGCTTCGCCATGTATTCCATCGCGAGCTTGCTGACCGCGTAGTCGTTCGCCGGCTGCGGCGGCGTCGTTTCGTCGAGCACTTCGCTCGGCGCGTTGCCGTAGACGTTCGCGCTGCTCGCAAGCAGCACCGCAGCCGGGCGCGCGTCGAGGCCCGCGAGCGACGCGAGCAGGTTGCGCGTGCCGACCACGTTGACGAGGTAGGTGTCCTGCGGATTGCCGTGCGCGACGTGCGCGCGCGCCGCGAGGTGTACGACCGTGTGCGGGCGCGCGTCGGCGACCGCCGCGTGCAGCGAGTCGACGTCGAGCAAATCCGCCTTCACGCATTGCCAGCGCCGCAGCAGCGGATCGCCGGATATGTCGGTGTCGGACACGTCGATGTCGGGCGCGACCGTGCCCCACACGTCGTAGCCCGCCGCCTCGAGACGCTCGGCGAGGTGGCGTCCGGTGAAGCCCGCGATGCCGGTGACGAGCGCGCGCCGCGCGCCGGATTCAGAAGGTTTCATGGTGATGGTTTCGCGTGATGTCGGCTTCGACCATCATACGGCACAGCGCCTCCAGCGTTGTTTTCGGTGTCCAGCCGAGCTTGTCCTTCGCCTTGTCCGCGCAGCCGATCAGCAGATCGACTTCGGCAGGGCGGTAGAACTTCGGATTCACCGACACGAGCACGTCGCCCGTCGCCGTGTCGATGCCGCGCTCGTCTTCGGCCTTGCCGCTCCATTCGAGCTGGTAGCCGGCCGCCGCGAATGCCATCCGCACGAAATCGCGGACCGTCTCGGTGCGGTTCGTCGCGAGCACGTAGGTGTCGGGCTCGTCCGCCTGCAGCATCCGCCACATCCCTTCGACATACTCGAGCGCGAAACCCCAGTCGCGCTTCGCATCCATGTTGCCGAGCTCGAGCCGGTTCGCCTTGCCGAGCTTGATTTTCGCGATGGTGTCGGTGATCTTGCGCGTGACGAACTCGCGGCCGCGCAGCGGCGATTCGTGATTGAACAGGATTCCGCTCGAACCGAAAATGCCATAAGACTCGCGATAATTGACCGTCGTCCAGTGCGCGAACAGCTTCGCGACGCCGTACGGGCTGCGCGGATAGAACGGCGTGCTCTCGGTCTGCGGGATCGCCTGCACCTTGCCGAACATCTCCGACGTCGACGCCTGGTAATAGCGCGTTTTCGGATTCACGATGCGGATTGCTTCGAGCAGGTTCAGCGCGCCGAGGCCCGTGACGTCGGCCGTCGTCGTCGGCTGATCGAACGATACGCCGACGAAGCTCTGCGCGGCGAGGTTGTACAGCTCGTCCGGCTGCGCGCGTTCGATGAGGCGCAGGCTCGAGCCGAGGTCGGTCAGGTCGTGCTCGACGAGCGTCAGGTTCGGATGCCGGTCGACGCCCAGTTCGGCGATGCGCCAGAAATTCACCGAGCTCGTGCGGCGATACGTGCCGACGATCTCGTAGCCCTTGTCGAGCAACAGCTTCGTCAGATAAGCGCCGTCTTGGCCCGTTATCCCGGTGATGATCGCCTTGCGTGCTTGGGTCATTGCGGTTTCCTAATCGAACGATGGGTGAACCGGATCATGCGGATGCGCGCGCGGCGCCCGCGAGCGCTTGCCGGGGCACGCCGCGCGTCAGGCGCTGCTCGAAGCCGTACCAGCTCGCGGTCGCATACGCGAGCGTGATGCCGAACGCGAGCGCCGCCGTCGGATAGCGGTTCAGGTGCAGCGGCCAGAGCGCATACAGCACGCTCAGGTGGACGAGATAGATCGTGTAGCTGACGGTGCCGATATAGACGAGCGCCGGATTCGTCAGCACGCGCTGCACGAGGCCGCGGCCGCGCAGCGCGATCACGACGATCGATGTGCAGAGCACGAGCGAGATGCTGTAGAGCGTCGCGTTGGAGAGCGGCGTGTTCGCCGCGCGAAAGCGCGGATATGACAGGTGCAGCCACGCGAGCGCCGCGAGCGCCGCGCATGCGAGCGCGATCGCCGCGCCGTAGTACGGCTCGAGCGCGCGCCGGTCGCGGCGCAGCGCGACGGCAAGCAGCGCGCCCGCGGCGAGCAGGTCCATCCGGAACGGCGTCAGGTAGTAGATCGGCCAGAACGAATCGAACCACGGCGTGGCGACCGCGCGCAGCAGCGGCGCCGCGACGATCAGCGCGGCCGCGACCCACGCGAGCGCGCGCTCGGGGATGAGCAGCACGACGAACGGCCAGAAGATGTAGAACTGCTCCTCGACGGCGAGCGACCACAGCACGTTCAGGCTCTCGTGCCCGATGCCGCCGAGCGACAGCCCGATGTTCGTCGAGAAGAACGCGTACCACGGCCAGTGTTTTGCCCATTCGACGCCGAACAGGATCGACGAGACGACGAGCAGCAGCAGATACGGCGGCAGGATGCGGCGCACCCGGCGCGCGTAGAAGTAGCCGAAGTACGACTGGCCGCGCGCCTTGCGTTCGAGCAGGATGCCGGTGATGAGCAGGCCGCTCAGGACGAAGAAGAGATCGACGCCGATCCACAGCGGGGCCTTCAGCGCATGCTGGAAGAACACGGCGAGCACGGCGAACGCACGCAGGCCGTCGAGCTGGACGATGCGGCCGGCATGGGCGGGCGGGGCAACGAGCGTATCGCGAGTCATCGTGCATAGGCGCGGACGATGACGATTCGAGGCCGGTCGCGCGTTGCGCTTTCGTCGTTCCGATCGTCGTGCATCCGCTGAAATAAATGAAAGATCGAGTTGAAATCGATTTTAGGGAAAAGAAATCCGCAAAAAAACGCGTTGTGGTTCGTTCGATTTTTTCTGATGCGGCGCGGCAGCCGCGTCCGCCGGGCGACCGGCGGATGCGATGCGAAATTCGACCCCGATTGTCTTGATCGCGCGCGCGATGCCGCGCGGCATTGTCTACGCGCGTCCGCAGGCGCCGCCGGCCGTTCTCGCCGGCGGAAAGCGGCTCGAAACGATCATTCGATACACGATCGCGCATCGAAATATCCGCAAATATTTCCAAATTTCTTGTGAATATTTTTGCTTGTAACCTGCTTCGCATCGTTTGAAACCTATTTTGCGATGCGTGCATGCGTCGCAAACGCACGAGCGTTTCGTGCGTCCGGCTCGCATTTCGGCCAGGCGCGCGCGGGCGTCTCGTCACGGTCGAAGGGAGAGGCGTTTTGCGACGTTTGATGCGGATGGGAGTGGCGGTGTGCGCGGCGGCGATGCTGACGGGCGCCGCGAGAGCAGAGAACGTGCTGCCCGCGACGACGTCGTGGATCGGCAACACCTATGGCTATGGCGATGGCACGTGGACGCAGATCGACATTCACGCGATCGCGGTCGCGCCCGACGGCAAGGTGTATACGAATGCGCCGTGGGACGAAAGCGGCGCGGAAGCGAGCGTCTATCAGGACGGCAAGATGCTCGGCTTCGCGGGCGGCACGCACGGCTGGGGCAACGCGGGCGGCAATGCGATCGCTGTCAACAGCCGCTATGCGTACGTCGCGATCGCGGTCGGCAACGAAAAAGGCCGGCTCGTCGGACCGGGCCTCTGGCCAGACAAGGGCCGGCAGTGGTATGGGATCTCGCGCCGCGACATCGGCGACGTGAAGCAGGCCGCGCCGTTTCGCAGCGCGAAGGCGTCGGACGCGCGCGCGAAGCTCGCGGCGAGTTTCCTGATGGTCAACGACGTGCCGACCGACACGCGCGCGGAAATCGCGGGCCTCGCGGCGAACGACAGCGTGCTGTACGCGACCGATCCGCTGCACGACACCGTTAACGTGTACGACGCGCAGACGATGCAGAAGAAGGGCGCGTGGAGCGCGCACGAGCCGGGCCGGATCGCGCTCGCGGGCGACGGCACGCTGTGGCTGTTGACCGGCACGGTGAACGGGCCGGCGAAACTCGCGCACGTGCGCCCCGACGGCCGCGCGATCGACGACGCGCCCGCGTTGCCGTCGGGCACCGACGCCGTGGACGTCGCGACCGACGCGAAGGGCCGCGTGCTGATCGCCGACAACGGCCCGCGCCAGCAGGTCCTGATCTTCTCGAAATCCGGCGGAGGCGGCTATGCGATGTCAGGCACGCTCGGCGAGCGCGGCGGCATCTTCTCGGGCTATGCGGGGCGGCCGGGGCCGCAGCGCTTCAACGGGCTGACGGGCGTCGGCGTCGATCGCGCGGGCAACGTCTACGTCGCGACGAACGGCATCGGGCCGCGCCAAGGCCAAGGCACGATCGGCGCGGGGCTCGGCAGCACGCTCGAGAGCTACGCGCCAGACGGCCGGCTGCGCTGGCAGGTGCAGGGCCTGTTGTTCGTCGATGGCGCGTGGATCGATCCGGGCCGGCCGAACAGCGTCTACACGGGCAACAAGCGCTTCGAGCTCGATCTGTCGAAGCCCGTCGGCAAGGAATGGAAATATGCGGGATTCCTGTCGAACCGCTTCAAGTATCCGGACGATCCGGTGTTCAACACCGATCAATGGCCGGGGATGCCGTTCGCGCGCAAGGTCGCGGGCCGCACGTTCCTCTATCTGACTGACATGTACGCGGACCATCTGAAGATCTATCGCTTCGATCCGAAGCGCGACGGCGAGACCGCGATTCCGTCGGGGCTGCTCGCGGGCCGCGCACGGCCCGTCGACAAGGTGCCGAACCGGCCGTCGGGCGGCGACTGGATCTGGCGCGACGCGAACGGCAACGGCCGCATCGACGAAGGCGAGTTCGAGCTGAACACGACCGGCAAGGGCATGGCGGGCGGCTGGGGCTGGTGGGTCGACACGAGCGGCGACATCTGGCGCACGAGCGACACGCGCGGCATCCGGCGCTTCCGCTTCGGCGGCCTCGACAAGGCCGGCAACCCGATCTACGCGTACGGCAAGCTGACGACGTATCCGACGCCCGCGCCGTTCACCGAACTGCGGCGCTCGCTGTACGACGCGTCGACCGACACGCTGTACGTGACGGGCTACACGGCCGGCGCGCCGCGCGTGGGCGGCCTTTCGAAGGAAGTGGGGCGCGTGCTCGTGCGCTTCGACAAGTGGTCGAGCGGTTCGCCCGTCGTGCGTTACCAGGTTTCGCTGCCGTGGCAGCTCGACGCGAAGCCGATCTTCACGCTGATCGGCCTGACGGTCGAAGGCCGCTATCTGTTCGGCGTCGAGCCGGTCGGCACCGTGCACGTGTACGACAAGGAGAACGGCCGCGAGCTCGGCGTGATCAAGCCGGGGCCGGAAGTCGGGCGCGCGTCCGGCTGGGTCGACGTCCCGTTCGGGATTAGCGCGTACAAGCGCGACAACGGCGAGTACCTGATCTTCGTCGAGGAGGACGCGCGCGGCAAAGTGATGATGTATCGATGGAGGCCGCAATGACCGGCGCGTGGACGAGGGCGGGCGTGAACGGGGCGGGGTGGCGTGACCATGGATAAAGGCATTCTGAAGAACGTCGCGATCAATTTCTTCGGCCTGATCCTGCCGACTTTCGTGTCGCTCGTGACGGTGCCCGCGTACATCAAGGCGCTCGGCGTCGAGCGCTACGGCGTCGTGAGCCTCGTGTGGACGCTGATCGGCTATTTCGGAATCCTCGATCTCGGGATGAGCATGGCCGCGCAGAACCACATCTCGAAGGCGCTCGCGAGCGGCGACGCGAAAGAGAGCGCGCGCGTGTTCTGGAGCGCGTTCTGGCTGAACCTCGCGACCGGGATCGCGGGCGGGCTCCTGATCTACTTCGGCGCGTTCATGTACACCGCGTACTTCACGAAGGTGTCGGCCGAACTGCAGCACGAGGTGTATCTCGCGCTGCCGTGGCTCGCGCTCGCGATTCCGCTCGCGAACGTGTCGTGGGTGTTCGCCGGCGCGATCAACGGCGCCGAGCGTTTCGGCGTGTTCAACACGAACCAGACGATCGGCACCTTCCTGTTCCAGCTCATGCCGCTGTTCGCCGCGTGGCTCGTCGCGCCGACGCTGCAGGTCGTGCTCGCCGCCGCGGTCGGCGCGCGCTTCATCGCCGCGGTGATGCTCGGCTCGGCGAGCATGAAGGTGCTCGGCATCCGCAAGATCGAGCCGCCGCAGCTCGGCACCGCGAAGGGACTCTTCAACTTCGGCGGCTGGATGCTGATCGCGAGCACGACGAGCATGATCGCCGACACGCTCGATCGCGTGATGCTGGGCGCGGGGCTCGGCGCGAAGTACGTCACGTATTACACGGTGCCGCAGAACCTCGTCACGCGCCTGAACATGCTGCCGAACGCGCTCGTGCGCACGCTGTTTCCGCGGCTGTCGGCGGTCGGCCGCGATCACGCGGACACGCTCGTCAAGCAGTCGCTCGAATTCCTGAACGGCGTGTTCACGCCGGTCGCGATCGTCGCGGTCTTCGCGCTCGGGCCGTTCCTCACGCTGTGGATCGGCCGGGATCTCGCCGAGCTGTCGGCGCCCGTCGGCCGCGTGCTCGTGATCAGCGTGTGGCTCGTCGGACAGGCAAGCGTCACGCGCATCCTGATCCAGTCGCAGGTCAACCCGGCGCGCGCCGCCGCCGCGGGCCTCGTGCAGATGCCGTTCTTCGTCGGCGCGCTGTGGGTCGGCATCCACCATTTCGGGCTGATCGGCGCGGCGGTCGTCGTCGCCGCGCGCGCGCTCGTCGATTACGGCGTGCTGCTGTATCTGTCCGCGATCCGGATGCGCGCGATCGCGCTCGACATGTTCGCGCACCTCGCATTCCTGCTTGCGAGCCTTTACTTCGCGCACGCGCTGCCCGGCGGCCTCGCCGCCGCGGTCGCCGGGTGCGCGGTCGCGGTCGCGTTGAATGTCGGCTGGTCGATCACGATGACGCCCGGCATGCGCGCGCTCGCGCGCAGCGTGCTCGTGCGCCTGAACCCGAGGAAGAGCGTATGAATCGCGATCTTGCAGAACACCCGTTGCAGCGCGCCGCGACGTTTCAGGACGTCGAGCGCGACGCGCGCGTCGCCGATGCGCCGCCGCTTCCGCAGCGTGCGCGCGACGCGGCGCGGCCGCTGCGCGTTGCGATCGTCCACGACTGGCTCGTCACCTATGCGGGCGCCGAGCGCGTGCTCGAGCAGATCGTCGCGTGCTTTCCGGACGCGGATCTGTTCAGCCTCGTCGATTTCGTCGACGATCGCACGTTCCTGCGCGGCAAGCCGGTCACGACGTCGTTCATCCAGAAGCTGCCGTACGCGCGCACGAAGTACCGCAGCTATCTGCCGCTGATGCCGCTCGCGATCGAGCAGCTCGACGTGTCCGCGTACGATCTCGTCATTTCGAGCAGCCACGCGGTCGCGAAGGGCATTCTCACCGGGCCGGACCAGGTACACGTCAGCTACGTGCATTCGCCGATCCGCTACGCGTGGGATCTCCAGCATCAGTACCTCGAACAATCGCAGTTGACGCGCGGTGTCAAATCGGCGGTCGCGCGGCTGATCCTGCATTACATCCGCAATTGGGACGTGCGCACGTCGAACTCGGTCGACCGCTTCGTCGCGAACTCGGCGTTCATCGCGCGGCGCATCCACAAGGTCTATCAGCGCGACGCCGCGGTCGTGTTTCCGCCCGTCGACGTCGACGCGTTCACGCTGTCGACGCACAAGGAAGACTTCTACCTGACCGCGTCGCGGATGGTGCCGTACAAGAAGATCGACCTGATCGTCGAAGCGTTCGCGCAGATGCCCGAGCGGCGGCTCGTCGTGATCGGCGACGGCCCGGACATGCGGAAGATCCGCGCGAAGGCCGCGCCGAACGTCGAGATCATGGGCTATCAGCCGTTCTCGGTGCTGCAGGACCGGATGCGCCGCGCGAAGGCGTTCGTGTTCGCGGCGGAGGAGGATTTCGGGATTTCGGTCGTCGAGGCGCAGGCGTGCGGCACGCCCGTCATCGCGTTCGGCAAGGGCGGCGCGCTCGAGACGGTGCGCGACGCGGCGTCGCACGAGCGGCCGACCGGCGTGTTCTTCGACGAGCAGAGCGCGCGCGCGATCGTCGAAGCGGTCGACGACTTCGAGCGCGCGCCGGACCGCTTCGAGCCAGAGGACTGCCGCGCGAACGCCGAGCGGTTTTCCGCCGCGCATTTCCGGCGGCGCTTCGTCGCGCAGATCGATGCGCTGCTGCCGAACGCGCAGGCGCGCGCGATGCGCGCGGGCGCCGCGCAGCCGGCCAGCGGCATGTCGCTCGCGGCGAGCGGCCTGAAGGCGCTCGTGCTCGACCAGAGCGGCGTGCTGGGCGGCGCCGAGCTGTCGCTGCTCGAAATCATGAAGCATCTGCGCGATTCGGCCGACGTCGTGCTGTTCGACGACGGTCCGTTCCGCGCGGCGCTCGACGAAGCGGGCGTGCGTGTCGACGTCGTCGGCCAGCGCGCACTCGCGGGCGTTCACAAGCAGGGCGGCGTGTCGCTGCGCGCGGCGGGCAGCCTGCTCGCGCTCGTGCGCGACGTCGCGCGCCGCGCGCGCGACGCCGACGTGATCTACGCGAATACGCAGCGCGCGATGGTGGTCGGCGCGCTCGCCGGGCGGCTCGCGCGCAAGCCGGTCGTCTGGCATCTGCGCGACATCGTCAGCGAAGCGCATTTCGGTTCGAAGCAGCGGCTCGCGATCAAGCATTGCGCGCGGCTCGGCGTCACGCGCGTGATCGCGAACTCGGACGCGTCCGCGCAGGCGTTCCTCGCGCTGACGGACTTCGACCGCCGCGCGGTGCAGGTCGTCTTCAACGGAATCTCGGCCGAGCCGTTCGTCGCGCTGGAACCGGTCCGCCAGGCCGCGCTGCGCATGCGCTTCGGCTTGCCGGCCGACGCGTGGATCGTCGCCTCGTTCAGCCGGCTCGCGCACTGGAAGGGGCAGCACGTGCTGCTCGAGGCGGCGCGGCTCTATCCGGACATGCACGTCGCGCTCGTCGGCGCGCCGCTCTTCGGCGAGGACGAATACGCGGCCGAACTGCGCGGCCACGTCGCGCTGCACGGGCTCGGCGAGCGTGTGCATTTCCTCGGCTTCCAGCGCGACGTCGCCGCGTGCATGAAGGCGGTCGACGTCGTCGCGCACACGTCGATCACGCCGGAGCCGTTCGGCCGCGTGATCGTCGAAGGGATGCTCGCGAAGCGGCCGGTCGTCGCGGCGCGCGCGGGCGGCGTCGTCGAGATCATCGACGACGACGTGAACGGCCTCCTCTGCGAACCCGGCGACGCCCACGCGCTCGCCGACGCGCTCGCCGCGCTGCGGACCGACGCGGTCCTGTACGAGCGGCTCGTCGCGAATGGCTACGACACCGCGGTGAGCCGCTTCGGCACGCAGACTTACGTCGAGCAGGTCGAGCGGATTCTCGTCGGGACCGCGCGGCGGCGGTGAAACCGGTTTGGCGGCGAGCGGGCGGCGCGGCGGCCTGGCGATCACATTGCCGATACCGGGTACCTGAACGCGCTGTCGCGCTCGTCGTCGGCAGACGCCGGGATTCCTTCGCAATCCGCGATATTGCCGAGCAGCCGCTCGGATTGTTGCGTGTCCGTTCAATGCCATGCTGCTGGGCGGCGTGCCTGACGTGCCGCGCGACCGTTCGCAGCGGCGACGTTCGGATCGCTGTCTTCACGCGTCCAAGACCATATAGACCGGCTTTCGACCGACGTATCGAGGGCGACGCGACGAAGACATTCGCCGCGACGTCGCCATGCATGCGCCCGATTTACCGGGCCGCTCGGCGCATGTTGACGGCAAGCGTTTTCGTACCGCCGACACGGGCACGCGTTGGCCGCTTCGATCCTCGCGCGGCGGGCCGCGCCGCCGCCACGGGGCGCCGCAAGCCGCCCGCCCCGTTCGTCAGACGGGCATCCGCTGCTGCGCGGCCGCTGCGATGGCCCGCTTCGGCTTGAGGCTTGCCGACCAGCGCATCGCCGGCAGCTCGAACATCCGGTAGAACAGATACGCGACGGGCACGACGGCCGCGATGAACGCGAACGACGGCCAGATCGACAACTGCAGCCCGGAGCGGTACAGCACCGACGCGACGCACACGAAGAACGGAAGATGGATCAGGTAAAGCGAGTAGCTGAAATCGCCGAACCACGACAGCACCCGCATCGGCGCGCAGGTCGACACGGGCCGCGCGAGCGCCGCGTACAGATAGCACGCGAAGCCGGCCGCCCATAGCTGGAACGCGCCGTATTGGCCGAAGTGGAACGCGACGCAGCCGAGCGCGACGCCGATCGCCGCGGCCACGTACCAGAGCCGCGACGGGGCCGGCGCGACGTGCGCGTCGCGCTGTGCGCGGACGTCGGCGATCCACGCGCCGACCGTCCACGACAGCCAGTACGACGTGAAGAACTGCAGATCGTGCCGCTCGAGCAGCCAGGCCGACGCGACGTTGACGAGTGCGATCGCGACGACGACGGGCAGCATCCCGAAGCGGCGGCGCGCCGCGAAGAGGAGCGGGTAGATCGCGTAGAACTGCACTTCGAGCGACAGAGTCCACAGCGCGCCGTTCGACCCGTACGTGTACCCCGCGACGCCCTGCAGCGACAGCAGGTTGACGGCGAACGGCGTGAGCCCGATGTCGCGGATCTTGTGGCTGACGGGCTCGAGCTGCAGGCTGATCGAGTCGAACGCGAGCGTCGCGACGAGCGCGGCGAGCAGCACCGGATAGATGCGGGCGAAGCGGCGCGCCCAGAAGTTCGGCGCGTTGAGCCGGTACGCCGGATCGGCGGCGAGCTTGAGCGCCGCGCTGCGGTGGATGCAATAGCCGCTGATCACGAAGAAGATGGGCACGCCGGCCGAGCCCCACGCGAACGGAAACGTCAGATAGCCGACGATCACGCTCGGATCGAGCGAATGGCCGTAGGTCCGATGGAAGTTCTGCATCCCGACCCACACGACCTGCCGGCAGTGAAAGTACGCGACGAGCAGCGCGGCGAAGCCGCGCAGCGCGTCGATCAGGTGTTCCTTGTGGTCGGTGGCGGGCGGCCGCGCGCCCAACGTCACGCTCGAAGCATTCATGCGGTCCGGTTCCTTGCAATGAGAAAGACGCGAAAGACGCCATTCGATCGTAATCCGCAAGAAATCCGGGTGGGAGAATAAAAAAATCGCTTATCCAATAAATGTAATTATTCGTATCCATTCGTAACGGTTTTCACGTTGCGGTATGGCGGCAAATTATTTATCGATTTTTTTCTGATAGCTTGAGATCCCATGTCGATTGAAGGAGGGAGCCCACGATGGACATGCATTGGATCGCAAGCGGCGCCGTATTGCTCGTCATGGCCGTGCTGTCGGCTTATCGGGACGCGCTGAAGAACGAGCCGATCAACCGCTTCGGCTTCGGCCGCGGCCGTGCGCCTTATTCGGAGGAATTCGAATAATTGAATGTAACGGATCGAATCGGTAAATTGTCGCGAAGCACCCGGCGGGTCGGCAAGATCGACCGACTCCGCGACGATTATCCGAATGTGATTATATCCGGGCGGTCCTTTCATATTAATGAAAGAAGCGCCGCGTCAAGCAGACGATTTTTTCAGATTGATGTTTTGCCGGCGCGTCGAATGCCGATGCGCATCGCCCGTCGAGCGCAGCCGCGCTTGGCGCGCGATCCCGACATTTGACGCCCGGCCAACCGTCAACACTTTCGGGATGCGATCATGTTGAAAGTCACCAAAGCCGTGTTCCCCGTTGCCGGTCTCGGCACACGGTTTTTGCCCGCCACCAAGGCGAGTCCCAAGGAAATGCTGCCGGTCGTCGACAAGCCGCTGATCCAGTATGCGGTCGAAGAGGCGATCAACGCAGGCCTCACCGAGATGATCTTCGTGACGGGGCGCAGCAAGCGCGCGATCGAAGATCACTTCGACAAGTCGTTCGAAATCGAGTCCGAGCTCGAGGCGCGCGGCAAGGAAAAGCTGCTCGAACTCGTGCGCAGCATCAAGCCGAGTCACGTCGATTGCTTCTACGTGCGGCAGCCGGCCGCGCTCGGCCTGGGTCACGCGGTGCTCTGCGCGGAGAAGCTCGTGCACGGCGAGCCGTTCGCGGTGATCCTCGCCGACGACCTGCTGCACGGCGACCAGCCGGTGCTCAAGCAGCTCGTCGACGTCTTCAACCACTATCACAGCTCGGTGATCGGCGTCGAAACGATCGAGCGCGAGGAAAGCCGCTCGTATGGCGTCGTCGAAGGGCGCGAGTGGGAGGAGGACATCATCAAGCTGTCGGGCATCATCGAGAAGCCGGCGCCCGAGCATGCGCCGTCGAATCTCGGCGTCGTCGGGCGCTACGTGCTGATGCCGAGCATCTTCGATCACCTGCGCAAGACGAAGCCGGGCGCGGGCGGCGAACTGCAACTGACGGATGCGGTGCAGTCGCTGCTGACCGAGGAGCAGGTGCTCGCGTACCGCTATTACGGCACCCGCTTCGACTGCGGCAGCAAGCTCGGCTATTTGAAGGCGACTGTCGAGCTCGCGCTCCAGCATCCGGAAGTCGGCCGCGATTTCGAGGCGTATCTGCGCAACTGTCTGCCCGCGCTTGCCGCAGTCGCTTAGCATCCCTGTCTTCTGACGTCCAAGGTGTGTGGTGGTTGTTCCGTTGGCCCCGGTTCGCATGAGCCGGGGCATTTTTATGTCCGGGGCGGCGCGGCGCGGGGAAGCGCTCCGCATGCAAAATGGCCTGGCCGCGTACCGACTTCCGGCGCTCAAATGACTCTTGCGTGATCAAGTGTCCCGTGTAGCCGCTCGCGAACCCGCGGCGCAATGCGGCTTCGAGCGGTCCAGGCTCTTGTCGTCGAATACACGCGTTTAGCAGCATCGTGCGCGTCACCGCACGGCCGTGCGCTCGCGCGGCGCGAACCGCCGACGCAACGCGCTCTCGAGCGGCTTCTTGTAATCCAGCACGCGCTTTTCCAGGTACTGCCACGACAGATGCGCGAGCAGCACGGACAGCAGAAACTGCAGGATCTCGGGCAGCAATTCCCGTAGCGAATGCGGGACGTGCAGCCGTTCGTAGAGGCCCGGCATCACGCCGAGATGCTCCGGAATCAGGTTATGGAACAGATAGAACCCGTAGCTGATGGCGCCGAGGTACGCGATCGGCGCCCATTCGAGCAGCGCGACGGCTGGATGTTCGGGACGGCTCACGATCCAGAACAGCAGGATGCCGAGCGAGACGCCGAGGGCGACGTCCGCTGGACCGCCGGCCGTGGCGGAAAGCGGCGCGGCCCACATCGCCAGCGTTGCGCAGAACGTCACGCCTGCAGCGCCGGCCCAAAGCATGAGTGTGCCGACAGCGCCTTTCGGCGCGGCCACGCCGCCGCTGTGCAGGATCCCGCCGATGCCGCCGAGCGCGATCAACGCGAAATTCCACGGCGAGAACGCATAAATGAGCACCGGCGATGCGTGTTGCAGATACAGCAGCGCGTGCGCGATCGCGGCGAGCGCGACGGCCGCCGCGCAATACGCGAGATGGCGCGACGCGCGGGTCGCGAGCAGCGCGAGCGGCGCGATCAGGTAGAACTGCTGTTCGACGGCGAGGCTCCAGAAGTGCGATGTGCTGCCGGGCCAGCCGTCCTTGACGGCGCCGATCCAATAGTTCGACAGAAACACCGCGTGCCAGCGCAGCCCGAGGTCGACGCCGTGCTGATAGATGTGGCGATGCGCGATCGCGAGCGCGGCGAGCAGCAGGTAGTAGACGGGCAGGATGCGCAGCGCGCGCTTGCCAGCGAACAGCCAGAACGCGTAGCGGCGGCACGACGTGCCGCGCTCGATCGCGAGCCGGCTGCGGTGCAGTTCGCCGACGATCAGAAAGCCGCTGATGAGGAAGAACGTCCAGACGCCGATCTGGCCGACGTCGACCGCGCCAAAGTGCGCGCGGTGCGATAGGAAGACAAGTGTGACGGCGACGGCGCGCAAACCGTCGAGCCCTCTAACATGCTTGATTGCGCGCATTCCATATCCCAAGCGATGCGATGCCGACGGACAGTATAGGAATGCAAATGTCGAACATAATTCGCCGTTTCGATTCGGCGCGCGACACAAAAAAACGCTGCATACACGGGCCGAAACGACATCCGTAGTCAGCGGCGCGCAACAAAACCTGCGGGAAACCCGCGGATAACGCATAAAAGTGCTGCACGAAGCGGCGCGGCGCTTGTAGAATCCGGCGTTGAAGCTCGCATGTCGCGCGCTTCGTGTATCCAACGACCACACCTGGTAGGAGAAACATGGCGACTTCCGCAAAAAAGGTGGCTAAGAAGGCTGCCGCACCGGCCAAGAAAGTGGCTGCCAAGAAAGCAGCGCCCGCGAAGAAAGTAGTGGCCAAGAAGGCTGTCGCGAAGGCGCCTGCCGCTCCGACGCCGCTCAAGGACTCGTTCACGAAGGCGTCGCTCGCCGCTCACATCGCCGAGCGTGCCGAGGTCGAACTGAAGGCCGTGAAGGCTGTGCTGACGGCACTCGAGAACGCGATCCTCGGTTCGATCCACAAGAAGGGTGCGGGCGAGTTCACGCTGCCGGGCCTTCTGAAGATCTCGGCGCAAGCCGTGCCGGCGAAGAAGAAGCGCTTCGGCAAGGATCCGTTCACGGGCGAAGAACGTTGGTTCCCGGCGAAGCCGGCCAGCGTGCGCGTGAAGGCTCGTGCGCTGAAGAAGCTGAAGGACGCGGCAGCGTAAGGACGGCGTGCGGTTTGCCGGAATCGTCCGGTAGCTGCGATAGTCCGAAAAAGTCCCCGCGTGCGAAAGCGCGCGGGGATTTTTTTGTCTGTGCACGGCGCGGTGCGGCGCAAGGTGTGCGGCGTCCGGCGCGCGGCGAGTCGTGCGCGGGCGTAGTGAATGTGGTTGCGAACGGGGCGCGCGGCGCGGTCGCCGTGACGGCGGAGCGGGCGTTGCAGCGATGCGGCTAGACGTAAGTCTCCTGGTTGTCGGCGAACGATGGATCGACGCGGCGACGATGCGATGTCGCGCGACGCTCGCCGGCGAGCCGGGATGTCCGGGATGTCCGTGCACTTGCAACGCGACGCGGCGCGCGGACGAGCAAGCGGGCTGTCCATGGCGAATGGAAGCGTCGCCGGGCGATTTCAGTGAGGAGTCGTCGACGGTCGAGCAAATCGGCGCAGCACGCGCATGTAGACCGGCGAAGGACGTGTGCGGCGTGGCGGTGTCGGGTACGCGCAGGCGATAGCATGCCGGTTCATTTTGAGATTGCGCGTGGAGCAACCGGTCGGCACGCGCATCGGCATTCGCACGCGCGACGGCAACGATAGCGTGCGGCGCGATCGGGTTGGCGAGGGCAGGGCTCGGTCACGTATGCCGTGCGATGGCGGCGTGGCGGATCGTCGGCGGGCGACTACCGCCGCCGCCGTCATCGTCATCGTCGTTCGGCCCCGCGCGCGTCGAGCGCTAGGCTCAAATGCAGACTGGCGAAGCGAAACGCCGACGGATGATCTGCGTCGGATTGGGCGGCGTTGACGGGCGATGTACGGAGACGCCGCCGGATCCAAGCGCGCGATCGTACTGGGGAAGTGTGGCGCGGGAAAGCGTGCTGTGCCGAGCGCCGAGAAACGGCGACGCGCGTCGCCGGAAAGCGTCGACCGTGCTGCGTTGCTCGTTGCGCGCCGCCCGGCTCGCGACAGCGAAGCCTTTGGCTCGCAGGCGCATCATGCCGGCCTTGCTGGCTCTGCGAGCGAAGTTCGGGGCTCGTTGCCTTATCCGAGATTGCGGAACGCGTATAGCGCTTGCGGCGCGGCATGGCGCGCGCCGATGTCGGGCGAATCGCCAACACTGTCTTCTTGCCGTGGCATGTACGTCCGCACGGCACTGCTAACAAAACAAAAAAGCCAGCCGTCCGCACATGCGTCAGGCTGGCTCTGCGGTCGCGGCCGGCGACGCCCGAGAGCGTCGCCGAACCGTTGCTTGCGGCTGCGCTTAGAACTTGTGGCGCAGGCCCAGAGCGACGATTTCTTGCGACTTCGTGCCGCCGATGCCGTACGAGCCGACCGACGCCTGTGCTTCGCCGCCGCCGGCTTGCGTGCCGCTTGCGTGCTGGTACGCGCCAGCCAGATAGACATCGGTACGCTTCGACAGCGAGTAGTCCGCACCCAGCGAAACCTGGTGGTACTTCGCGTTCGAATCGCCGCTCGACTTCGTGTAGATGTAGCCGAGGCCCAGCAGCAGTGCCGACGTCGCCTGGTACGTGACGAAGCCGCGACCCGTGTTGTACTTCTCGGTCGAGCCGAACGCCGAAGCGTTGTCCGACTTGTATTGCGCATTGCTGTAGCCGAGGCCGAACGTGACCGGACCGATCACGTATTGAGCGCCGACTTGAGCGATGCCGATCGATTTGGCCGTCGCGTAGCCGTTGTTCAGGAACAGCGAGTTGTTCGAACCGTCGAAGATCGCGTCGGACGAGCCACCCCAGCCCGTACGAATGCCGGCGGCGCTGAGCGGTGCCGAGTTCGACGTATGGAAGTAGCCGGCTGCGACGCCGAGCGGGCCGTTGTTGTATGCAGCAGCGGCCGACCACGTCTGGCCGGTGCCCGGTGAGCCCGCGATGCCGCTGAAGCCGTACAGGGCTTCGAACTGGAGGCCGGCGAACACGGGCGACGTGTACTTGACCGTGTTGTTCACGCGCAGGCTGTTGTCGTTGTTGTCGACATCGCCCGGGGTGGCGAACAGGCTGCCGAAGTAGTTGTCTGCTGTGACCGGTTGAACCAGGTCGACGAGCGGATCGTACTGGCGGCCGAGCGTCAGCGTGCCGTATTGATCGCTTTGCAGGCCGACGAACGCCTGACGACCGAACATGCGGCTGCCTTGGCCGAGTTCGCCGTTGGCCGAATTGAAGCCGTTTTCGAGTTGGAAGATCGCCTTCAGGCCGTTGCCCAGATCTTCGGTGCCCTTCAGGCCCCAGCGGCTGCCTTGCAGGTTGCCGCTGCCCATCATCCAGGCGTTGTTGGCCTGGCCGTCGTTGCCGTGGACATAAGTGATCGACGTATCAATCACGCCATACAGCGTGACGCTGCTTTGAGCCTGAGCTGCGCCGGCTGCGCCCAGCAGGGCGAGCGAGAGGGTAGACAGAGCAAGTTTCTTCATCGAGTTATTTCTCCACGCGAGTGAGTCGTTATTTGTTGCGGATTGGAGAATAGCGCACTGCACCAGACGCAAGAAATCCAAAAAAATAAAGTGTCTCGAAAAGGTAACAGTGAGGGAAAGTCGTTTTATATCAATCACATAAACGACTATTTCGGTTCGGGGAACACTGATCGATTGTTGCGTTGCGATTGTTGCGGCAACAAGCATCGTCCGCGGGAGGACGAGCGTTTCGGGGTTGTTCATGCAACAAAATCAGGGTGAGCAAACGTTTGCGCTTGCGGGTCGGGCCATGAGCGCGTTCAACGCGCGGTCCTACGCCGCAAGACGGTACGGCGGAATGCATCCGCGCGACCGCGTTCGGCGCACTTGCGCGCCGAGCCGATCGTTTGCTTAGGCGCAAGACCCGGAAAGGCAGGCGTAAGGAGCGGACTGTCTAGAGTCACATGTCCATCGCGTCAATCGCGCGGGCCGCGACGTACCGCCGCGGCTTCGGCTTCGGCAGCAGCGGCAGCGGTATCGGCGTGGGCTTCGGCGTCGGCAGCGGCAGCGGCGTCGTCCGCCGCGTGCGCGGCGCCGCGCGCCGCCGCGAATTCCGCGCCGAGCAGCAGCACTGCGGCCGAAAAGTACAGCCACATCAGCAGCACCGCGAACGATCCCGCGGCGCCGAACGCGCTCGCGGTGCCCGCGTGCGCGAGGTACAGCGCGAAGAGCTTCTTGCCCGCCGAGAACAGCACGGCGGAGACGATGCCGCCCGTCATCGCGTCGCGGATCGACACGCGCGCGTCCGGCAGGAACTTCATCAACGTGCCGAACGCGAACGCGAGCACCGCGATGCCGATCGAGAACTGCAGCAGGTTGCCGATCACGACATAGGGCGAGTTGCCCCACAGCCAGCGGCCGATGAACGTGATCGCGGTGTCCAGCACCAGCGACACGATCAGCAGGAACGCGACGCCGAGCACGAGTCCGAACGAGACGAGCCGCACCCGCACGAGGCCGAGCACGGACGATGCGCGCGTCCCGGCCGCAGGCCAGATCACGCTGAGCGCCGTGTTGAGCGATGCGAACGTCGCCGATGCGCCGACCGCGAGCATCGCGAACGAGATCAGCGCCGCGATGCCGCCGCGACTGCCGCTGCGGTGTGCGTTCTCGACGATCGTCTGCACGCCGGCCGCCGCCTCGTTGCCGATCAATTCGTGGACGTGACTGAACACCTCGCCGCGCGCGGCGTCGGCGCCGAAGAACCACCCGGCGACCGCGATCACCATCACGAGCATCGGCGCGAGCGAGAACGCCGAATAGAACGCGATGCTCGCCGCCATCGCGGAGCAGCGGTCGGTGGAGAAGCGCTTGAACGCGTTCACCGCCCAGTTGACGTTATGACGGACGAGCTTGTGCGGTTGCTGCGGGATCAGTGATTTCATGGGGTGCGCGAACGGGCGCGGGCGTGGAGCCGCGCCAGGGTTGTTTGCCGTTTTTGCGTCGGACGCCGCGCAATGAGAAAAGTTTATTCAATCCGGAGAAGAAGGGCGACAACGTGGAGCGCCGGGCCGGCTGCGCGTTGCGTCTCCGCGGATTCGCGCCGGCATGCCGTCGTTGCGCTTCGCTACGGCGCCGACGGCGGATGCAGCCGCCGCCCGCACGGTCAATCGGGCTCCGGAAGATCGAGACGGCGAACGTCGCCGTTGTCGGGCGTCGCGCTTTCGTGAAACAGGTCGCCGAGATACTGGCTCAGCTCGTCGGCTTCGAGGAAATCGGGAATGACGAAATGCGCGGGACGGCGCTTGCCGTCCGTGCCGGGATAAAACGGCACCCAGCGATCCTGCATGCGCTCGATCAGGATTTGCCTGCCGAACACGTCGAACCGGTGTGTTGTCATGCGAGGGGCTCCGGAAGGTTGGGGCGCTTGGGCCGCGCGTGCGTCGCGGGACGGATCGCGTGGCGCGCGCTCGAGTCGGTTGCACGCCCGAGCCGGTCACGCGAACGGAGGCGCATTCGCCGGCGGCGCTTGCGTGGAACGAACGCATTCGCAAGGCGACGTTAGCAGAAAACCGTTGTGCGATGCGTTCGGCGGCGACCATGCTGCTGATGCACTATGCAAAGCAGCAAGCGGCGCATTACGATCAGATGCATTCGTCGTTCCCGTCGATGCGGCGGCGCGCTACGATCCTGACGCCCGCGATGCCCGCGATGCCCGCGACGCCCGCAGCGCCCGCGACGCCCGCAGCGCCCGCTGCGCCCGCTGCGCCCGCGAAGCGAGCGACGCTGTTGTTCCGTGAACGTTCAGGACATATGCGGCGGCGCCGTGCCGCGACATTCGCGCCGTCGACATGGCGCACGCCGGCCGCAGCATCGGCGCATCCGCAGTACCGCACCGTCGCAACGGCGTCGCAGAACCGCATGCGTTGCACGCCGCAGCACCCCGAGCGCCCGCCGGCGATTGCCGGTGAGCTTCCACACACAGTCCCGCTACTGCTCAGGCCGTCGCAGGCCGATGCCGACCATGACCGACACCCCCCGCTTCCGAAATCCGATCCGCAGCGAAATCGATCTCGACGCGAACGGCAAGCACGCCGGCTATCTGCGCCTGCCGCACTCGGTCCATCGTTCGGCATACGGATGGATTCCGGTTCCGATCGTGTCGATTCGCAACGGCAGCGGCCCCGTCGTGCTCGTGATGGCCGGCAACCACGGTGACGAGTACGAAGGGCAGATCGTCGTATCGCGCGTCGTGCGGGAGATCGACGCGGAGATGGTCGACGGGCAACTGATTTTCCTGCCGATGGCGAATTTCCCGGCGGCGGACGCGGGCTCGCGCGTATCGCCGATCGACGGCGGCAACCTGAACCGCAGCTTTCCGGGCGACCCGGCCGGCACGCCGACCGACGTGATCGCCGACTACATCGAGCACATGCTGCTGCCGCGCGCGCAGTATCTCGTCGATCTGCATTCGGGCGGCAGCTCGCTCCTCTATCAAGGCGGCAACATGCTCGCGCTCGAGCCGCGCGATGCGGCGGAGCGCGCGCGCGTGCGCGAATTGCTCGCCGCGTTCGGCCTGCCGCGCGCGTTTCTGCACGCGCCGAACCCGGTGCATGCGTCGTCGGCCGCGCGCCGGCAAGGCGCGATCTCGATCCTGACCGAACTGGGCGGCGGCGGGATGTCCGATCCGGCGCTGATTCGCGACGCACGCCGCGGCCTGCTGCATTTCCTCGGCTTCGTCGGCGCGCTGCGCGGCCCGCTCGTGCCGGACAGTCCGCCCGCGCAGACGCGCTTCATGCGGGTGGGCGGCGCGCATCATTACGTGTATGCGTACGACAAGGGGCTCTACGAGCCGCTCGTCGAGCTGGGCGGGCGCGTGCGCGCGGGTCAGCCCGCGGCGCTGATTCATTTTCCCGATACGCCGCTGCGCGAGCCCGTCACGCAGCGCTTCGCGAGCGACGGCGAAGTCGTCTGCAAACGCGTGCCCGCGCAGGTGCAACGCGGCGATTGCCTGTTTCAGCTCGCGGAAGACGACGCATCGGCGTGATGGCGCGCGGTGGTCGTGCGCATTCGACGGCCCGCTGCATCGTCACGCCGATCTCCGTCTGGCTGCGGATTGCGCGGCAATTCGCACGCGGTTTTCAACGAGCGTCGTCGCGTTGTATCGAATCTGCGGCGTTTTCAGATCTTGACGCGGCTGTCGAGGCCGAGTGCGACTCGTCGGCCGGAGGATGCCATGCAACCCGGCGCCGATGAGCGCTCGTCCGCGGCGAAACTGTACGGCGGCCACGGCCCCGACACGTAGATCGGCAAGGCGGTCCGGCGCGCCGTTTGCCGGCATCGGGCGAGGAAGCCGTCGAGCGCGGTTTGCCGGACGAGAAAGCTCAGGCTAGCGAAGCCTTCCACCCGCCCGTCGAACCGCCAGTCGCGATACAGGCCGCGAAGCGTCGCCGCGATGCGTTCCCCCTGCGACAGCGCGACGGCGCTCGGCGCCGCGCGAGCGGCGAGGTAGGCATGGCCGGGACCGCCTGCGTGCGGCCGCGACTGCGCACGCGGTTCGTCGGCGAATTGGAATCGCAGCCCCATTTCGACGCAGCCGTCGATCCGCTGCAGCAGCGCACCATACGTGTCGCATTCGTCGTCCAGCCACGCGCGCACGGCTTGCTTGTCGTCGAGACAGGTGGGAAAGCGCATCGGCACGATGGCGCCGTGCCGGAACAGCGCGGTCACCGCCTGGCCGAAGGCGAGCGCCGCCGGTACCGTCGCCGACGGCGCCTGACGATGTTCCGAGACGACGGTGCAGAGGTGCGCGCCGTCCACGATATCGAGCCGCGCGCCGTCCACGCCGGGCGGCAACGCGATGGCGCGCCTCGGCTTCAGCACGGCGTAGATCAGCCAGACCATGTTGCTTCTTCGGCGAGCGGGACGCAAAAGCTGTACGGCGGCCATGGCCCGGAGAGGTCGAAGCGCAATCCCTGCGTGGCGAGCTCGGCGTTGATGGCGTCCGCCTGTCGGCGAAATGCCGGGACGTCGCGGTTTCGCACGAGGAACGCCCAGTTCGCCACGATTTCGTTCGGCGCATCCGATGTCCGCCACGGCCGGCTACGCATCTCCACCGCGTGGCGCTGCAATCGCGCCGAGACTTGCGGCACGCTCTGCTCGAGCCAGCGGCGCAGATTCTGGCTGGCCCGCGCCAGAAGCTGCCGCTCGCGCAGATAACGGACGCCGGCCGAGCGTGACGCGGGTTCCAGCTCGTCGGCGCGGAGCGACGCGGCCCGCGAGTCGGTGGCTGCCGGTCGATCGAGCCAGCCTTTGACAGCCCACTCCGTCTTGCCCTCGACATGATCGAGGACGCCGCCGATGCGCGGGTGACAGCTTCGCATCAACGCGGCGACCCGGTTGGCGCTGGAAAACAAGGTGCCGAACTGGGCCGGAAAGACGGGCGAATAGCGCATCGCCCACTCGATCACCGCGGCGTGGGTCGCCACTCGACCGGCGATCCAGGCAGGGTCCGCGAGCCGCCGCTCGGCGTCGGCTCCGGCGAACTCGCTGCGCGACGCGTCGCACAGCACCGCGCCCAGATTCCCTTCGCGCAACAGTTGCAGCCGCGGCTCATCGGGCGGTCTCGCGGCCAATGCCGGGTCGAGACTGGCGGCGCGCGCGAAGCAAAACAGATAGAGGGCGTCGTTCATTGCGTTTGCTTGCGCCGCTGCCGGGCCTCCTGGATCGCGTCGTCCAGGTCTGCGCCGCTCAGTTGCACCAGCGCCGGATCGGCGATGCCCGCGGCGACTGCGCGGCGCACAGCGGAGAGCGCCGCGCGGCGGCACACCGACGCGATCTCGGCGGCCGAGAACCCGCCGCTTTCCTCCGCCAGGTGTTCGCTCGCCACGTCGGTCGCGAGCGGCTTGCGGCGCAGATGCACGTCGAAGATCTCGCGGCGGGCGGCCGGGTCGGGCAACGCGATTTCGATGATCTCGTCGAAACGGCCGGGACGCAACACGGCAGGATCGAGCATGTCGATGCGATTCGTGGCGGCGAGCACCATCACGCCTTTCAGATCCTCGATGCCGTCGAATTCGGCCAGAAATTGCGACAGCAGGCGTTCCGGCACGTGCGCGCCGGACGCGCCTTCGCCGCGCCGGGGCGCGAGCGCGTCGATTTCGTCGAAAAACAGCAGGCAGGGCGCCGCATGCCGCGCCTTGCGGAACACGTCGCGCACGCCTTTTTCGGATTCGCCGATGTACTTCGACATCAGCTCGGGACCCTTGACCGGGATGAAATTGACGCCGCACTCGTTGGCCGCGGCCTTCGCGAGCCAGGTCTTGCCGCAACCGGGCGGGCCGACGAGCAGGATTCCCTTGGACGGCTTGGCGCCCGCACGCGTCAGCAGCTCCGGATACTTGAGCGGCCACTCCAGCGCTTCGATCAACTGCGCCTTCGTATTGCCGAGGCCGCCGACGTCTTCCCAGCGCACGTCGGGAATTTCGACGAAGACCTCGCGGATGGCCGATGGATCGATCTCGGCCAGCGCGAACAGGAAGTCGTCCATGTTCACGATGAGGCGATCGAGCTGCTCGAGGGAAATCGAGCGCAGGCCGAGATCGAGTTCCGACAGCAGGCGGCGCAGGCAGAGCATGGCCGCCTCCTTGCACAGCGCCTCGAGATCCGCGCCGACGAAACCGTGAGTAATGTCGGCGAGATGTTCCAGCTCGACGTCGGCCGCGAGCGGCATGCCGCGACTGTGGATTTCGAGCACTTCGAGACGGCCGTTGCGATCGGGGATCGGGATCGCGATCTCGCGATCGAAGCGGCCCGGCCGGCGCAACGCCGGATCGAGCGCGTTGGGCAGATTGGTGGCGGCGATCACGATGACCTGCTGACGGCCGTTGAGGCCGTCCATCAACGCCAGCAGTTGCGCGACCACGCGCTTTTCCACCTCGCCGACGACGGTTTCGCGCTTGGGCGCGATCGCATCCACTTCGTCCAGGAAGACGATGGCGGGCGCCTTGCGCGCGGCTTCCTCGAAAATCTTGCGCAGGTGCGCTTCCGATTCGCCGTAGAACTTGTGTATCACCTCGGGGCCGGACACCGCGAAGAAGGTCGCGTCGCACTCATGGGCGATGGCCCGCGCGATCAGGGTCTTGCCGCAGCCCGGCGGGCCGTACAGCAACACCCCTTTGGGCGCGTCGACGCCGAGCCGTTCGAAGACTTCGGGATAGCGCAGCGGCAGCTCGATCATTTCGCGGATGCGCATCAATTGCGGCTTGAGGCCGCCGATGTCTTCGTACGACAGGGTCGGGGCGGCCACCGCGGGTTCGCCTTTCGCGGGCCGTCCGATCGACAGCTCGGTGTTCGGGCCGATCAGCACCGGTCCGCGCGGCGTGCAGCTCGTCACCTTGAAATCCGCGCTGCGGCTGCCGAACAGCGTCGCGCGGATGCGGTCGCCCTCGATCACCGGCAGGCCGTCGAGCAATCCCGCGATGTAGTCGAGGTCGCTCGGCGCGGGAGCGGCGTTGATGGGCGCCAACTGCACCAGGTTTGCCGGACGCGCGGTCACTTTCTTCAGCGTGACGAGCTCGTCGATGCCGGCGCCGGCGTTGCCGCGCACGACGCCGTCCAGCTGCACCCGCGACTGGGCGCGCAACTCCTTGTGCGCGAGCATGGCCTTGCATACGGTGGTGCGCTTGCCGCGCACTTCGACCAGATCGCCTACCGCCGCGGCCAGCAGTTCGAGATCCTCCGGCCCCATGCGGGCGAGCGCCCGGCCGACGTCGCGGGCGTTCCCTTCGGTCACCCGCAACTGGAGCCCGGTCTGTTCAGCTTTGTCCATGGCCGTTTCAGTCCGTGCACTTGATTTCGAGAATCCCGTTGTTGCAGCCGAATTGCATCTGGTCGCGCGTATACGGGCGAGGCAGCAGCACTTCCTTGATGTATTTCTTGGGCCGGTGCTCCGCGACGATCGTGAGCACGTCGTCCTGGACGTCGAGCCTCACGTCTTCCAGGCTCACGCCCGGCATTTCCGCCACCACGAGCGTATGGTCGGTCTCTTCGAACACGTCCACGATCGGTTCGATCACTTCCTGCACCACCGCGTGGCCGGACTTGTCCTTGCGGATGTTGCCGAACGGCTCGACCGAGACCCTATCCTTGTCCTGCCCCAAACCGACCTTGATGTTGATGCCGTAGACGCCCCGGATACCCGCATCGGTCGTATGCTCTTTCAGCAGCTGAAGTTCATTGCCGGTCTGAGCCAGTTCGTTGAGTTTCTCCACCAGGTTCACGATGCCCGACATGATGCCTTCGAAGCCACTGGCGGCTTCTTTCGCTCCGTCACGCTTGGTCTTCATCGTCGACTCCTCGGAATTCGATGCGGTACTCCTTGACCTTCGAATGGATGGTCTTGTAGTCGACTTGCAAGACTCGTGCCGCTTGGGCCTTGTTGCCATGGGTCGCCTGCAACACCTGTTCGATCACTCGCCGTTCGATGTCGGCGATATTGCGTCGTACCACTTCCTTCAGCGACAGTCCTTCCCAGCCGAATTCCGGCGCCGGCGCCGCATGCTTGCCGGACGAGGCGATATTGAGATGAGCCGGCTGCACGATGTCGCCCGCGACGAGGACGGCTTGCCGGATCGTGTTGCGTAGCTGCCGGACGTTGCCCGGCCACGGGTGATTCAACAAGCGCTCGCAAGTCGCGTCGGAGAACGTGACGGGGGACTTGTCCAATTCCGTGCAGGTTTGCGTGGCGAAGTGCCGCGCCAGGTAAAGGATGTCGTCCCGTCGTTCGCGCAACGCGGGGACGTGGATCACGAATTCGGACAGCCTGAAGAAGAGGTCGCGGCGAAAGCCGCCATCGAGCGCCTTTTGCTCGATGTCTTCGTTGGTGGCGGCGACGATGCGCACGTCCAGCGGCAGCGGTGTGTTGCCGCCCACGCGATACAGCGTGCGCTCCTGGATCACGCGCAGCAGCTTGGCTTGCGACGCGAGCGGCAGATTGGCGATCTCGTCGAGAAACAGCGTACCGTAGTTCGCGGCCGAGAACTTGCCGGACTTGGCGACGGCCGCGCCGGTGAACGCACCTTTCTCGTAGCCGTAAAGTTCCGATTCGAGCAGTTGCTCCGGAATCGCGCCGCAATCGATCGCGACGAAAGGCGCCGCGCGCCGCCCGCTGCTGCGATGGATCGCGCGCGCGACCAGTTCCTTGCCCGCGCCGCTTTCGCCCAGGATCAGGACCGAAAACGTGCTCTTCGCCACGAGCCCGATCCGGGCGACCAGGCGGGCGACGGCTTCGCTCGGCCCCATGCTTTCGCACAGGCTGGCGGCGACCGACGGCTCGCCGCTCCGGCCGCCGCCGCTGGTCAGCGCCGTCCTGACCGCGCGCACCAGCACGTCGTCGTCGACCGACTTCGAGATGTAGTCCTGAACGCCGTCCCGCATCGCGCAGATGGCGCCCTGCACGTCCGGATGGTCGGTGAGCATCACTGCCGGCATCTGCGGCGTCCGTCGCCGGATCGCGTGCAGCAGGTCCAGCCCGCTCATGTCCTGCAGGCGGTCGTCGAGCACCACGGCGTCGGAGCGCTGTTGCTCCAGGGTCCGCAGCGCCGCGTAGCCGGTTTGCGCGGACACGGCGTCGAGGCCCGCGTGGCGTAGCAGCTCGGTCAGCCGCGAGCCGAAAATCGGCTCGTTGACGATCAGCACGCGCGCGGGCATCGGGCTTGGAACCGTATTCATGGCGTTCGCCGCCTCAGATCGTCGGGCTGCCGAGCGGATAGCTCACGGCCAGATCGGCCGGCAAGAGGGGCGCCACCCGGTGCAGCGCGCCGACGAACAGAATGCCGGTGCCGCCGGCCGGCAGCGTCTCGTCGATCCGGCGCGCAATGAACCGGTCGCGTCTTTGCAGCAGGTCGGCCGCGAGCTGGCGTTCGGTGTCGGTTCGTTGCCGGTTCGCGGACGCGGCGTTGAGCAGCCGCCACGCGAGCTCGTATTCCTCCACCAGCAATTCCGGCGCTTCGGTGCCAACCAGCGTCGCGCCTTGCCGACTCAGCGTTTGCAGCAAACGATGATTGCGGCTGCCGGCCTTCGCGAGATCGTCGACGATCTCGAGCTCGCGGCCGCATACCGGCAAGCCGTCCTGATAGATGCGCACGGATTTCAGGTCGAGGCCGAGCCGAGGGATTGCTTCTTCAATGCCGTCCCACATGCGCTCGACGTCGATCATGCGACGTTGCCACGTGTCGGCGCCGAGATGGGCTTGCGCCGCATCGTCGACGAGCGGAGCGAACTGCCCCATGTCGATGCCGGAATGGAGAATCGGAATGCAGATCAATGTGCGGCTGCTGTCGGGCATGGCCGCTCCCCTATGTGTCGCCGTATTTGTATGGTGTCGACCTTATGCTGCAATTCTCAGCATAGGAAATATATGGCCGTCCGCGTCGGCATTTTTACGGCGCATGCTTCGCGCATTGGGGACGGTATGGAAAGCGCTCCATGGAATGCTTTCCATACCGCGACACCGCCTCCATACGCCGGATATGCACGTTTGCGCAAAAGACGTTTCAATCGAATTCGACATTGATCGAAACACGAAAATTGAAAATTGCGACGCCGGTTCATTGTTTCGAGTACGGGATTTCGCGCTGATTTCGCCTGCCTCGGAATCAAAGTCGTTGCATATCGGCGTCGCGTGACCGACGACGGCATCCACGACAACTTTCTCGCACGATGCTCCGTGTTCCGGCATGGGGGTTGCTTGGTGGCCCTAGCCTGCTCCTGCAGCGCAAATGTCTTTTCCCATCAACGTATAGCAAGGAGGCCATCATGGCCAAAGTGCAAAAATCGACCGACTCTTCGAGCCTGGCCGAAGTTGTCGATCGCATCCTCGACAAGGGCATCGTCATCGACGTGTGGGCAAAGGTGTCGCTTGTCGGCATTGAGCTGCTCTCGATCGAGGCCCGCGTCGTCATCGCGTCGGTCGAAACCTATCTCAAGTATGCCGAAGCAATCGGCTTGACCGCGACTGCCGCAGCGCCAGCAGCGTGACCGACGTTGCCGCCGCGTGGCGGGCAACTTGGTTTCCGGCCGCGGCAAAGCGGTCGGCCTCGAAAGGAACAGCCATGAACAGCATGACGCAAGACATGACCCGGTTGCATCAGGAAGTCGTGGCGGGTCACAGGGAGCGGCAGAGACTGCTGCAGAAGCTGGCGGATTCGCGCGAGGATCTGCGAACGGAAGTCGCGCAACTGTTGCGGCAACTGCACTCGGCCAATGCCGACATGTTCAGCCACGCGCTCGACGCCAGAACGGCTTTCGTGACGGACCTGGTCGAGCGCGTGCGTGATCTGCGGCAGGCGTTCGACGCCGATCTGAGGGGAGCCCGCCGCGCTTGGCGAGGCTAGGGCCGTTTGCGACTGGGCGCGGCGGCCCACCGATCGATGCGCTCGACCGACCGCTGCGCCTGGCCGATGCTTTTCCGATAACTGGAGGGAATCATGACCGATCTCGCCCCACCGCCGGAACTGGTTGCAGCGGCGCGCGGCGTGAATAGCGACGGCGCCGCCCGGGACAGGGTGCGGTTGGAAGCGAGTGCCGAATTCGTGCAGACGCCCGCCGTTCGCAATCTCACCGAACGTGCGCTGACCTATCTCGGCGCCGGCTACGGGGTGCATCTTGCGGGGCCGTCGGGCACCGGCAAGACCACGCTCGCATTCCACATCGCCGCTCAGCTCGGTCGGCAAGTCGTGCTGATGCATGGCGACGACGAACTCGGCAGCGCCGATCTCGTCGGTCGCGGCGCCGGATATCGCCGCTCGCGGGTGGTCGACAACTTCATCCATTCGGTGGTCAAGACCGAGGAGGAAATGACCACGACCTGGATCGACAATCGCCTGACGACGGCCTGCCAGCACGGCCTCACGCTCATCTACGACGAATTCAACCGATCCCGGCCGGAAGCGAACAACGCGCTGCTGCCGGTATTGTCGGAAGGCATCCTGAACTTGCCCAATCGCATGACGGGCGCCGGCTATCTGACGGTGCATCCCGGCTTTCGCGCGATCTTCACGTCGAATCCGGAAGAGTACGTGGGCGTGCACAAGACGCAGAACGCGTTGATGGGCCGGCTGATCACGATTCAAGTGGGGCACTACGACCGCGAGACGGAGGTCGAGATCGTCTGGGCCCGATCCGAAATCGAGCGCGTCGACGCCGAGCGGATCGTCGATCTCACCCGCCGGCTGCGCGACACCGGCGGCGACGGCCACCATCCCAGCATCCGGGCGGCCATCGCGCTCGCTCGCGCGCTCGCCTATCGCGGCGGCGATGCGACGCGCGACAACCCCGGCTACGTATGGGCCTGCAGAGACATCCTCGGGGTGGATCTGGAGCAGGAGGCGCAGCCGGCCCGTCAAGCAGGCCGGCGCACGAAAGCGCGGAGATGAATCATGCCGATTCCGAGAAAAGGGCTGCACGACATCCGTGCCCGGCATACGTCCACCTCGGCAGCGATGCCGGTGCATAGCATGTACATGCGGATCTCGTGCATCGAAATGGAAAAAAGCCGGCGGGACATCGAGCGACGGGCCGCGCAGCGCCGCATCGCCAGCGTCGACAGCCGGCTCGCCGATCTGGAGCGCGAGAAGGCCAGGCTGTATGCGGCGATCGAAAGCGAAGCGCCGCAGGCCGGCGACATCGGCGGATCGTTCCGGATTCGATATTGAGAGGGACATCATGAACATCAACTGCATTTCCTGCGGGCACCAGATCGAAGTCGACGACGACTCCTACGCTCGATACCATGGCGCGCTGCGCTGCTGGGTCTGCCATTCGCTGCTGATGGTGGACATCGTCGAAGGCTGCATCGAGTCTGTCCGTCTTCAGGACGCGCCCATGCTCGTGCCTCCCAACGTGAAGCCGACTATCCGCAAGCCGGCGCCGCATGAGGTGCAGCATGACCAGCCATAGCGGCGCGCGCTATCTGTACGCCGTCAAGCATGCGCGAGAGGTGCCGGCCAGCCTTCCGTCGGGCATCGGCGGAACGGCCGTCTACGCGTTGACCGACGGCGACGTCGCGGCGATCGTCAGCGACACGGGTCTCGCGAAAGTCCGTCCCGAGCGGCGCCATCTGCTCGCGCATCACACGGTCATCCAGAGCCTCGCGGCCGAGGGCACCGTGCTGCCGGTGGCGTTCGGCACGATCGCCACCAGCGAAATCGCGCTGCGCAGGATGCTCAAGAAGCACCGGACCATGCTCGGCAGCGAACTCGCGCGGCTCGCGGACCACGTGGAAATGAGCGTGCGACTGAACTGGGACGTGCCCGACGTCTTTCGCTATCTGATCGACGTCCGCCCCGATCTCAAGGCTGCGCGCGACGCCATGCTGGCGCGCGGCGGCGCGGTCACGCGCGACGACAAGATCGAGTTGGGCAGCCGCTTCGAACGCGTGCTGAACGAAGAGCGGGCGCGTCACGCGGCATTGGTGGACGAGGCGCTCGACGCGTGTTGCAAGGAGACCCGGCACGACCCGCCGCGCAGCGAGACGGAAATCCTGCGCTTGACCTGCCTCGTGCGAAACGCCGACCTCGGCCGATTCGAGTCGGGCGTGGCCGCCGCGTCGCAGAAACTCGACGATGCGCTCGTGCTGAAATACAGCGGGCCGTGTCCGCCTCATCATTTCGTCAATCTCAACATGAGTCTCTGAAGGGTGCCATGTTCATTCTCGATAACCTGCTGGCCGCGCCGATCAAGGGCATGTTCTGGATCTTCGAAGAGATCGCGCAGGCCGCCGAGGAAGAGACGATCGCCGACATCGAGATGACCAAGGCGGCGCTCATCGATCTTTATCGCGAACTCGAATCCGGCCAGATCGACGAGGCTGCGTTCGAAGCGCGCGAACAGGCGCTGCTCGATCATCTGGACAGCCTGGAAACGTCGTGACGCCGCCTTGCTCGCCGCCGTCTCGAGCCGTGCGCAGCGCGGACGGCGAACCCGTGCCGGCCGAGCTCGCCGAACGGCTGTCCCTGTGCGAGTCGCTGGACCGGATTCTGAACAAGGGCGCGGTGATTTCCGCCCACGTGGTCGTCTCGGTGGCTGACGTCGATCTGCTCTACTTGCATCTGCGCTTGCTCCTGACCTCGGTGGAAACCGCGTTGGCCGGCCGCGCGATGCCGCTCGAAGAGGAATCCCGATGAATGGGCCGCACGCGGCTGCCGTAACGACCGCCGCCGCACTCGCCGCCGCGCTGGAACAGGCGCTGGCTCAGCAACAGGCGCCGCCGCCGCGCGCGACGCCACGCGTCGACGTCACGGCCGCCTCTGCGGGCAACGGCCTCGCGAAGCTCGTTCTGGCGCTGATCAAGCTGTTGCACGAACTGCTGGAACGGCAGGCGTTGCGGCGAATCGACGCCGGCAGCCTGAACGACGACGAAATCGAGCGGCTGGGGCTCGCGCTGATGCGGCAGGCCGAGGAGATCGAGCGGCTCGCCGGGCAGTTCGGTTTCACCGGCGCCGATCTCAATCTCGATCTCGGCCCGCTCGGCCGTCTTTTTTGAGAACCATCCCATGAGCCAGCCACGCACCGCTTCGCCCCAGCACAGCGTCTCCAGCACGACCGTGGCCGATCTCCTCGAGCGTGTGCTCGACAAGGGCGTCGTCATCACCGGCGATATCCGGATCAACCTGGTCGACGTCGAGCTTCTGACGATCCGCATCCGGCTCTTGATCTGCTCCGTCGATAAGGCGAAGGAACTCGGCATCGATTGGTGGAACGCCGATTCGTTCTTTCTGGGGCCGGACAAAGCCCGATCCGCGCTGCCGGCCCGGGCGGCCGCCGTCGATGTCGCGGCGGGCTCCGCCGTTCACGTCGACGCGGGCGGCCCGTGATTCGTCCGCCGCTTCGTTTGCCGGACGGCGTTCGCGAAATCGGGGCGGATTGGTAAGAGGGCGTGCGCGCTCTCATTTTTTTTGTGACGATGCGCGTGGAGCCGGTTCGTCGGCGCGCATGGCGATTCGACGCGCTCCCGGTTCTCCGTCCAGAGCCGCAAGTCAAATTCTGCGAGCCACTCCTCCATGGCGCGATCGATTCGCGCCGCGCAACGAGCGTTTCGACGAAATCCTTGCTACACCGCCGTCGATATCGATATCGAAATTGCTTGGTTAGTCTTTGCGAGTCGAAACGCTAATGTGACGTGCATGGCAGCGCGATGGCATCGCGACGGGCGTGCGCCGAACGAAGCAGGCGCACATCGAACGCGACGCGGCCGCGCCGCCCACATTCCGTAGAACGAACGGGCGCGCCGCGGCGGCGAGCCGGCGTATCGGCGCATCGTCCGCGCGTGACCGTTCGCCTCCGACGACATCGCCATGACCGACAGCATTATCGACACCGCGCCGCACGACGCGCGCGCGAAGCCTCTGATCGACGCGCTGGTCGACGAATACGCGACGCGCTATCACGCGTACCGGCCCGACAGCCGCGCGTCGGCGGAAGCGGAGCTCGCGCGCTATTCGGCCGAGCTGTTCACGCCGCCCGAAGGCGCGTTCATCCTGCTGATCCGCGACGGCGAGACGATCGGCGGCGGGGCCTTCAAGCGATACGACGCGCAAACGGCGGAGCTCAAGCGGATCTGGACGCGCGCCGATTTGCGACGCCAGGGGCTCGCGCGGCGCGTGGTCCGCGAACTCGAGCTGCGCGCCGCGCGGCAGGGTTATCGGCGCGTCTATCTGACGACGGGATTCCGGCAGCCGGAAGCGTGGGCGCTGTATCTCGACGCCGGCTATGCCGCGCTATTCGATCGCGACGTCGATCCGGAGATCTACGTGCATTTGCCGTTCGGCAAGGATCTGATCGGGCCCGCCCGCGTCGGCACGCTCGACGACCTGCGCGCGCCCGTGCCGGCCGCGCCGGTCGAATGACGCGAGGCGCGGCGGGCGGCGCGCACGTGGCGCGCGTCCCGGCCCGCGCTTCGCATCGAAAACGACGAGACATTCGCAACGCACAGGAATCGCCGATGAAATCGCAATACACGAAATCGATCGCCGGATGGGCCGCACGCGCGGTCGTCGCGGCCGTGTTGGCTGGCGTCGGCGCGGCGGCGTCGGCCGTCACGTTCGACCTGAGCCCCGAGCAGCCCGGACGCGTGCGCGGCGCGCGCGACGAAGCAGTGGTCCGCGCGCTGCCCGCGCGCTTCAAGTTCGCGGAGCCGGACACGCTGACCGTCGGCATCGCGCCGAGCCAGCCGCCGATCAGTTCGTATGCAACCGACGCGCGCACGGTCGTCGGCTTCGACGCCGATCTCGCGCAACTATTGTCCGACAGCCTCGGCCGCAAGCTGAAGATCGTCGCGCTCGCGTGGGCGGACTGGCCGCTCGCGCTCGAATCGGGCCGCGTCGACGCGGTGCTGTCGAACGTGACCGTGACTGAGGAACGCAAGGCGAAGTTCGATTTCTCGACGTATCGCAAGGATCAGGTCGGCTTCTACGTGAAGTCCGACAGCAAGATCGCGTCGATCCGGGAACCGAAGGACGTCGCGGGCCTGCGCGTGATCACCGACGCCGGCACCAATCAGGAAAAGATCCTGCTCGAATGGGACCGCGGGAACGTCGCGCGCGGGCTCAAGGCCGTCACTGTCCAGTATTACGACGATCACGCGGTCAAGAGCGTCGCGCTGCAGTCGGGCCGCGCCGACGCGATCTTCAGCGTGAACGCGGTGCTCGCCTACCAGGCCGCGCAGCAGCACCGGACCAAACTCGTCGGCGCGGTGAGCGGCGGCTGGCCGCGCACCGCGGACATCGCGGTCACGACGCGCAAGGGCAGCGGTCTCGCGGCGCCGTTCACGATCGCAATCAACGACTTCATCAAGAACGGCGCTTACCGGCGCGTGCTCGATCGCTGGAGTCTCGGCTCCGAGGCGATCGACGTATCGCGGACCAATCCGCCGGGCTTGCCGAAGACTTGACGCGCGGCATCGGCGCGCCGGCCGGTCTTCGCGATCGGTGCGTCGCGTCGCAGCCCGCGTGTAGCCGCTCGTAGCCGCGTATAGCCGCTGGAACCGCTGCATGAAGCCGATTGATGAAGCCAATGTGTAGCGCCGCTCAATAACGTGATAGCGCCGGGCAGGCGCGCGGCGCCTCCGCACCGCTTTGCCGCATCGCCCGGCTCTTTCCGATTTCCCGTAGCCTGCATTCGCATCCGCCATGTCATATTCGTTATCGCTGCTGGACAAGAGCCCGATCGCCGAAGGCGCGACGGCGGCCGACGCGCTGCGTTTCACGGTCACGCTCGCGCAGCGCGCCGAGGCGCTCGGCTATCGCCGCTTCTGGATCGCCGAGCATCACGGCGCGCCGGGGCTCGCGAGCTCCGCGCCCGAGATCGTCGTATCGCACGTGCTCGCGCATACGTCGCGGATCCGCGTCGGGTCCGGCGGCGTGATGCTCCAGCATTACAGCCCGTTCAAGGTCGCCGAGACGTTCAAGCTGCTCGCGTCGCTCGCGCCGGGGCGCGTCGATCTCGGCGTCGGCAAGGCGCCGGGCGGCCTGCCGCTGACGACGCGCGCGCTGCAGTCGCTGCACGACAGGCCGCGCAAGCCCGCGTTCGCCGACCAGCTCGCCGAGCTCGACGCGTTCCTGAACTGGGGCGTCGCCGAGGATCATCCGCTCGCCGGCGCGGTCGCGCTGCCGGTGCCGCCCGAGGCGCCCGAGCGCGTGCTGCTCGGCGGCTCGCCGGAGAGCGCCGCGCTCGCGGCCCGGTTCGGCTGGCAGTTCTGCTATGCCGGACACTTCAACGGCGACGAGGCGAACGTTGAGCGCTCGCTCGACGCGTATCGCCGCGCGGCCGGGCGCGCGCCGCTCCTCGCGCTGTACGCGGTCGCGGCGCCGACGAAAGGGGAAGCCGAGCGGCTGATCGGCGCGCTGCGGATCTTCAAGCTGAAGCTCGCGGGCGGCCAGAGCGTCAATCTCGGCAGCGCGCAGGCGGCGGCCGAGTTCGCGCGCCAGAGCGGCGCGACCGACTACCGGATCGACGAGCTGCGCCCGCACGTGATCGCCGGCGCGCCGGACGACGTGCATCGCGAGCTCGACGCGCTCGCGCGCCGCTACGGCGTCGGCGAGTTCGTCGTCGATTCGCCGGTCACGCACTATCCGGCGCGGCTCGCGTCGGTCGAGCTGCTCGCGCGCGAGCAGCAGTCCGTGCAGACCTGAGCAGCCGGGACGGCGCGCCGCGGCTGCGCGCTTTCGTGCGATTCCAACGACACCCACCTTCGCCATGACCCAGTCCACGATCCCCTTCGGCATCATGCTGCAAGGCGCCGGCAGCCACATGAACGCGTGGCGGCATCCGAGCAACCCGCCGGACGCGAGCGTCAACCTCGATTTCATGCTGAGCGTCGCGCGCAAGGCGGAGGCGAACGGCATCGCGTTCGCGTTCGTCGCCGACGGCCTCTACGTCAACGAGAAATCGATCCCGCACTTCCTGAACCGTTTCGAGCCGATCTCGCTCTTGTCCGCGCTCGCGACCGCGACGTCGAAGATCGGCCTCGCCGGCACCGTGTCGACGTCGTACAGCGAGCCGTTCACGGTCGCGCGGCAGTTCGCGTCGCTCGATCTGCTGAGCGGCGGCCGAGCCGGCTGGAACGTCGTGACGACGCCGCTCGAAGGCACCGCGAAGAATTACGGGACGAAGCATCCGGACCACGCGCTGCGCTACGAGATCGCCGACGAATATCTGAGCGTCGCGCAGGGCCTCTGGGATAGCTGGGACGACGATGCCTTCGTGCGCGATCGCGCGAGCGGCCGCTTCTTCGATCGAGACAAACTGCATGCGCTCGATCACGCGGGCCCGTTCTTCCAGGTCGCCGGGCCGCTCAACATCCAGCGTTCGCCGCAGGGGCAGCCGGTGATCTTCCAGGCGGGCTCGTCGGACGCGGGGATCGCGCTCGCGGGCAAGTATGCGGACGCGGTGTTCACGCACGCGCCGTCGCTCGACGAGACGCGCGCGTTCACACAGCGCGTGAAGGACAGCGCGCTCGCGCACGGCCGCCGCGCCGGCGACGTGAAGATCTTCCCCGGCATCGGTCCGATCGTCGGGCGCACGGCCGCCGAGGCGGAGGACAAGTACCGCGCGATCCGCGATCTGCTGACGATCGACGACGCGCTCGCGTACCTCGGCCGCTACTTCGATCACCACGACTTCACGCGGTATCCGCTCGACGCGCCGTTCCCGGAGCTCGGCGACATCGGCCGCAACAGCTTCCGCTCGACGACCGACCGCATCAAGGCCGACGCGCGCGCGAAAGGGCTCACGCTGCGCGAGACGGCGCTTGCCGTCGCGACGCCGCGCCCGCAGTTCATCGGCGCGGCGCAAGACATCGCCGACGCGCTGATCCGCTGGATCGACGCGGGCGCGGGCGACGGCTTCATCCTCGGCTTCGCGGTGCAGGCGCAGGGGCTCGACGATTTCGTCGAGCTCGTGATTCCGGCGCTCGAGGCGCGCGGCCGCTACCGGCGCACGCTCGACGGCAGCACGCTGCGCGAGCACCTCGGCCTGCCGCGCAAGGAAAGCCGCCACGCGGCGGCGGAAGTCGCATGACGGCGCCGGTCGCCGCCACAAGCCGCGTCGCGCATGCCGCGTCGCGCGCGAGCGCGGCGCCGGGCAACCGTGCGGCGCGCCATCGATCCAGCAAGGAAACACGACCATGAGCGACATCACTCACGCCGTCGGCGGCGCGCTGCCGACGCCAGGCATTCCCGCCGCGCGCGGCGACGCGCCGCGTTTTCGGATCGTGCCGGCCCGCTACCGCGCGCGGACGGCCGGCACCGTGCTCGCCGCCGCGCTGGTCGCGCTCGTGCTGAATTCGGTGCTCGGCAATCCGCAGTGGGGCTGGCCGGTATTCGCCGAGTGGTTCCTGTCGGAGCCGGTGCTGTCAGGGCTCGCGCGCACGCTGCTGCTGACCGCGCTCGGCGCGCTGTTCGGCTTCGCGCTCGGCGTGCCGCTCGCGCTCGCGCGCGTGTCCCGCTCGCCGCTCGTCGCCGCGTGCGCGTGGGCGTTCATCTGGCTGTTCCGCTCGATTCCGCTCGTCGTGCTGCTGCTGATTCTCAACAATCTCGGCTATCTGTACGAACACGTGTGGCTCGGCGTGCCGTTCACCGGCGTCACGTTCGCCGAGGTCGCGACGACCGATCTGATCAGCCCGTTCTGCGCGGCCGTGCTCGGCCTCACGCTCAACCACGCGGCGTTCGCGGCCGAAGGAATTCGCGGCGGCATCCTGTCGGTCGACGCGGGGCAGCTCGAGGCGGCCGCCGCGCTCGGCCTGCCGCGTGCGCGGCAGGCGACGCGCATCGTGCTGCCGCAGGCGATGCGCGCGTTTCTGCCCGTCGCGTTCAACGATCTGATCTCGCTCGCGAAGGGGACGTCGATGGTGTACGTGCTCGCGATGCCGGAGCTGTTCTATACGGTGCAGGTGATCTATCGGCGCAATCTCGAGGTGATTCCGCTGCTGATGGTCGCGACCGTCTGGTATCTGATCATCCTGACCGTGCTGTCGATCGTTCAGGCGCAGGTCGAGCGGCGCTACGCGCGCGGCGCGGTGCGCAATCCGGCGCGGTCGCCGCTTGCGGCGATCGTCGGCAAGTTGACCGATGCACTGCCGGCGCGGCGCGGGTGCGTCGAGCGTGCGACGGCGCGGGCGGGCGGCGCGGACGCGGCGAGCGAGGCGAGCAGGACGAGGCGCGGCGCGGGGGACGAGCCGCGCGCGGCGGGCGATGCGTCGGCTTCCGGCGCGGGATTCGCGCGGGTGTCGCGGGTGTCGGCCGGACTGGCGGGCGCAGCACGCGCGACGGGCGCGGCGACGCTTGGCGCACCCGGTGGTTCGGATGTCTCCACCGTGCCCGGCAGCGCCGCATCGCCTGAGTCGTCTGCGTCGGCTGTTTCGGACGTGTTCGCCGCATCGGGCGCATCCGCCGACGCGAGATCGCCGGTCGCCGCCGCGCGCCCGTCGGCGAGCGAGCGCCGCGGCGGCGAGGTCGCTGTCCAGCGCGTGTCGAAGAGCTTCGGCCAGCACAAGGTGCTCGACGACGTGTCGTTCGTCGCGCGGGCGGGCAGCGTCACCGTGATCCTCGGCCAGTCCGGCTCCGGCAAATCGACGCTGCTGCGCACGATCAACCATCTCGAGCGCGTCGACGGCGGCTTCATCGACATCGACGGCGAACTGATCGGCTACCGCCGCGACGGCGACACGCTGTACGAACTGAAGGAGAAGGACGTGCTGCGCCGCCGCGTCGACGTCGGCATGGTGTTCCAGAATTTCAATCTGTTCCCGCATCTGACCGTGCTCGAAAACATCGTCGAGGCGCCTGTCGCGTCGGGCCGCGCGACGCGCGCCGAAGCGCAGCGCGTCGCGCGCGAGCTGCTCGCGCGGGTCGGCCTCGCGGCGAAGGCCGACGCGTATCCGCGCCAACTGTCGGGCGGCCAGCAGCAGCGCGTCGCGATCGCGCGGGCGCTCGCGCTGAAGCCGAAGGTGCTGCTGTTCGACGAGCCGACGTCCGCGCTCGATCCGGAGCTCGTCAACGAGGTGCTCGACGTGATCAAGGAACTCGCGCGCTCGGGGACGACACTCGTCATCGTCACGCACGAGATCGGCTTCGCGCGCGAGGTAGCGGACACGATCCTGTTCATGGAGCACGGCCGGATCATCGAAGCGGGGCCGCCCGCGCAAGTGCTCGGCGCGCCCGCGCATCCGCGCACGCGCGCGTTCCTGTCGAAGGTGCTGTGATGGCGGCGCGGCGAGAGACGGGCATGCGGCTCGGCGGCCGTGGCGGTTGCGGAGGCGGCCGTCGCGACGACGCTGGACGAAGCGGATACGGCGGATACGGCGGATACGGCGGATACGGCGGATACGGCGGATACGGCGGATACGGCGGATACAGCGGATACAGCGGATACAGCGGATACAGCGGATACAGCGGATACAGCGGATACAGCGGATACGGCAGACACGACGGACACGACGGCATCGCGTACGGAGGCGGCGGTGGCCGCGCGCACGTCGACAAGCGCCGGCGGTCCGCGCAATCGAGTGTGCTTGCCTCGTGTCGCGCCGTTTTATCGGAGCCGGAGGCGTCGACGCCATGATTGACAGACGCACTTTCGTCGGCGGCGCCGCGGCGCTCGCAGCCGCCTTCGCAGCAACGCCGCTCGGCGCGCGCGCCGCCGGCGTCGCGGTCGATCTCGATCCGCGCCAGGCGGGCCGCGTGCGCGCGGTGCGCGATCCGGCCGCCGCCGACGCGGCGCGCCGCTGCCGCTGGGTCGACGATGGCGCGTTCATCGTCGCGATCGCGCCGCATGCGCCGCCCGTCGCGACCTACGCGTCCGACGCGCGCACGGTCGTCGGCGCGGATCCCGACTATGCGCAACTGATCGCCGACGCGCTCGGCCGGCGGCTCGCGCTGTTGCCCGTCGCATGGGCCGACTGGCCGCTCGGGCTGAGCTCCGGCAAGTACGACGCGGTGATCTCGAACGTCGGCGTCACCGAGAAGCGGAAGGAGAAGTTCGACTTCACGACGTACCGGCTCGGCCTGCACGGCTTCTACGTGAGGACCGCGAGCCCGATCGCGCGGATCGCCGAGCCGAAGGACATCGCGGGCCTGCGGATCATCACCGCGTCGGGCACGAGCCAGGAGCGCATCCTGCTCGAATGGAACCGTCGCAATGTCGCGCAGGGCCTCAAGCCGGTCGATGTGCTGTATTTCGACGACGACGGCGCATCACGCGTCGCGCTGCTGTCCGGGCGCGCGGATGCCGAACTGAATCCGAACGCGACGCTCGCGTACCAGGCGGCGCGCGACGGCAGGATCCGCAGCGTCGGCAGCGTGAACGCCGGCTGGCCCGTCAAGGCCGACGTCGCGATCGCGACGCGCAAGGGCAGCGGCCTTGCCGATGCGCTGACGCTCGCGACCAACGATCTGATCCGCAGCGGCAAGTATCGGCAGGCGCTCGCGCGATGGGGGCTGCTGTCGGAGGCGGTCGGCAAATCGGAGACGAATCCGCCGGGGTTGCCGTCGTTTTGAGCGGCGACGGCGTGTGCGTTTCCGGAGGCGGCAGATGGGCGGCATGCGGTTCGATCGAGCCGTGCCGCGATGCGTCTTGATGCATCGCTTCAGGCGTGTCGGGACGTTCGTGTGAAAATCTATGCCGGCCCCGGCCCCGGCCCCGGCCCCGGCCCCGGCCCCGGCCCCGGCTTCGACCTCGACCTCGACCTCGACCTCGACACCGCTACGGCGGTCGATACCGACATCGCCGCAGGCTCCATCCGCCCGGCGCTTTCGCCGTCTCCGGCCCAGCCGAACACATGCTGGCCTCGAAGCCCCGCCCGTCGCGTAATCTCCAGCCTCGTTGTCGTTCGACCGCCGCCATGCACCGATCCGCCCGCCCCGCAGCACGAACCGCTCCACCGGTCCGCCCACGCCCGCTCGCAACCGCCGATGCGCCGGCGGCCGTCGCATGACGCTCGCGCTGCTGACCGCCGTGGCGTCGTCGCCGCGCTGCTTTGGATCGCCAAGCGGCGGCACACGAGTCGAGCGACGTTCACCGCATCCGCCTTCCTGTTCTTCGCGATCGGCTGCGGCCCCGTGCCCGCCTGGCTGCTGCGCGATCTGCAGGCGCCGTATGCGGCGCGGCCGGCGGTCGAATGGGGCGAGCGCAACGCGATCGTCATGCCGGGGCTCGTCACCGAGAAGATCGCCGCGACGGGCGCGGTCGAGCCCGGCACGTTCTCCTATTCGCGGATCGTCGAGGCGGCGAGCCTCTACCGCGGCTGCCGAAAGGCGCGCGCGAACGCCGACTGCAAGATCGTCGCGAGCGGCGGCGACGCGCGTCTCAACGGCGTACCGGAAGCGACCGTCCATCGCGATGCGCTGATCGGACTCGGCATCGACGCGGCCGATGTGCTGTCCGAGACGCGCAGCATGAACACGTCGCGGAACGCGCAATTCACGCGCGTCGTCCTGGCTGGCTATCGCGCGGACCGCGTGCTGCTCGTGACGTCGGGCGTCCAATTGCGGCGCAGCGTGCTGTATTTCGCGCATTTCGGCGTCGCGGCGATTCCCGTGCGCGCCGAGTACCTGCAAGCGACGCTGTTCCCGCTGCCGCTTGCATACAATTTCTGGGTCGCCGATCTCGCGCTGCATGAATATCCCGCCATCGATATCCCGGCATCGCGCGCTACCGGCTATACGACGCGCTCGGCTGGAACCAGGCGGGAACGCAGCCGGACGACGCGTGAGGCGCCGCCCGCGCCGTCACGCCGCGCGTCACTTCGGATAAGCGGGCGTGAACGTCAGCTTGATCGAGTCGATCAACAGGTCGTTGTCGCGCTGATCGGCCGTTTCGCGCCACCTCTGCGTTTCCCCCGTATGCGTCGCATTCCGGAAATCGACCGGCTCGACGACGCTCGCCCCGCCCGGAACATTGCTGTTCCTGAGCACGACGCCGCCGTGCGCCTCGCAGTATTCGGGCACCGCGATCGCCAGGTCGGAGCCCGATGGCCGCGTCACGCTCGTCGCGACGGTTTGCGACGTGCAGCGGCGGTCGGTCGTCGACGTCGGGCCGACGTCGGCCGTCGATGACCAGCCGTGGTTGTTCGCCCGGTTGTCCGGATCGTAGCCGATGAAATTCGGATCGTAGCCGGCGTAACCGGCGCCGCGTCCGGCGACGTTATCCCAGACGCGCACCTGCGTCGCGCCGCCTTGCGGAATGTTGTTGACGAAATTGACGCGATACTCGGTCGCCCGGACGATCTGGCGCGGATCGATCGAATGAATCGCCGCCCACTCCTGCTGTCCCGCATATCGCTGCAAATCCGACGTCAATTGATCGGGCAGGTAGATCATGTTTCCGGTCGCGCGGATTTCGTAGACGAATGCGCGGCACGTGAACGTAGTTTGGCCGTCGCTGCTCGCGCCGCACGCCGACGCGAGTTCGAGCCGATTGCTGTTGGCGATTTGCGTCGCGATTTCGCGGCTCGCCGTCGTGCTCACGAATCCGGTATTTTCGAGATTCGCACCGCCGATCACATGATTCCGGATGTTGTATGAATTGCCGCGCGCGCCAAAGCCATATTGGAATATCTGGTCCGGCGTGCGGGTATCGGCGCGATACACGGCTTGCGGCAGCGGCCGCGACAGATTCAGGTCATCGTTCGCGATGACTATCCTGCCGTCCTTCACATCGGCGTACGCGGCCTGGAAAGTTGCCGCGCAAAGGGCGGCCGCCAATAACGAAGAAAGCGCATTCGTATGCAAAAATCCCATCATTACCTCCCAATCTGAATTGAATGGCGAATTGGCTAAAATGCCGATGTCGATTATATGGGACGAACCGGATTGGATAATCTCGAATAATTAAAATATGAATTTATTAAATATTCGAGTGGCTGATTCGTCGTGGGTAGGCGAATCGGTAGACAAGACTTCAATTGGCAAGACTTTCGTCCGGACCGGTTTCGCTCGGTCGTTCGCCCAGGAATCCGCTCAATATTTCGAACCGGATGCCGTAAACGCATCGGCGGCGACGCGCGGACGGGGCGTGCGCGTCATGCCGGCCGAACTCGTCGATGTGTTCGGCCCCGGCGCGGACGGTCGATGCCGATCGTCCGGCGTCCGGGTGGGCCGATCGCGCTGCGGCGGGCGTCAAGCCGGGCCGCCGACCGGCGCGGCGCTGTGCCGGTGCGCGCGAGCCTCGCGTGACACGCCGCGTTTTGGCGCAATCTGATAACCTTGCGCGCTGTAAGAAATGGTTTTCCCTTATTGGTGACGGTTCCGCTATCCGATCCTCTCGTGTTGTCATATAAAGGAAAGACGATAGACGACGCGGCCCGTCACCGCCGCGTCGCGGGCTCCCGCCGGACGCCGCGCCGGGGGGCGGCCGCGAAACCCGCAACCCCGCAACCCAGCAACCCAGCAACCCAGCAACCCAGCAACCCAGCAACCCAGCAACCCAGCAACCCAGCAACCCGGCAACGCAACGACATCCAATCAATCTGTCCCCCTTCAATACAACCCGCCCGAGACCACCATGCTCCAACTGTCCCGGCGCCAGTTCCTGAAGCTGTCCGCGACGACGCTCGCCGGCTCGAGTCTAGCCCTGATGGGCTTCTCACCGGCCGAAGCGCTCGCCGAGGTCCGCCAATACAAGCTGGCGCGCACTGTCGAAACCCGCAACACCTGTCCCTATTGCTCGGTCGGTTGCGGCATCCTGATGTACAGCCTCGGCGACGGCGCGAAGAACGCCACGTCGAGCATCATCCACATCGAGGGCGACCCCGACCATCCGGTCAACCGCGGCACGCTGTGCCCGAAGGGCGCGAGCCTCGTCGACTTCATCCATAGCCCGAGCCGCCTGACGCAGCCCGAGTACCGCGCGGCCGGCTCCGACAAGTGGGAGCCGATCTCGTGGCGCGATGCGCTCGACCGGATCGCGAAGCTGATGAAGGCGGACCGCGACGCGAACTTCGTCGAGACGACGGACGACGGCATGAAGGTCAACCGCTGGCTGACGACGGGCATGCTGGCCGCGTCGGCGGGCAGCAACGAGGTCGGCTATCTGACGCACAAGACCGTGCGCAGCATGGGGATGCTCGCGTTCGACAACCAGGCGCGTGTCTGACATGGCCCGACGGTGGCAGGTCTTGCCCCGACGTTTGGCCGTGGAGCGATGACGAACCATTGGGTCGACATCAAGAACGCGGATGTGATTCTCGTGATGGGCGGCAACGCCGCCGAAGCACACCCGTGCGGCTTCAAATGGGTGACGGAAGCGAAGGCGCATCGCAATGCGCGCCTCGTCGTCGTCGACCCGCGCTTCACGCGCACCGCATCGGTCGCCGATTTCTACGCGCCGATTCGCACCGGTACGGATATCGCATTCCTCGGCGGGATCATCAATTACCTGCTGACGAACGACAAGATCCAGCACGAGTACGTCAAGCACTACACGGATTTCTCGTTCATCGTCCGCGAAGACTTCGCGTTCGACGACGGCATTTTTTCCGGCTACGACGCGGACAAGCACGCGTATCCGGACAAGTCGACGTGGGACTACGAACGCGGCGAAGACGGCTTCGTGAAGGTCGACGAAACGCTCGCACACCCGCGCTGCGTCTACAACCTGCTGAAGCAGCACTATTCGCGCTACACGCCGGAGATGGTCGAGAAGATCTGCGGCACGCCGAAGGACAAGTTCCTGAAGGTGTGCGAGATGCTCGCGACGACGGCCGTGCCCGGCCGCGCCGGCACGATCCTGTACGCGCTCGGCTGGACGCATCACTCGGTCGGCGCGCAGATGATCCGCACGGGCGCGATGGTGCAGCTGCTGCTCGGCAACATCGGCATCGCGGGCGGCGGGATGAATGCGCTGCGCGGCCACTCGAACATCCAGGGTCTCACCGACCTCGGGCTGATGTCGAACCTGCTGCCGGGCTACATGACGCTGCCGATGCAGGCCGAGCAGGACTTCGACGCGTACATCCGGAAACGCGCGCAGCAGCCGCTGCGGCCGAACCAGTTGAGCTACTGGAAGAACTACCGCGCGTTCTACGTGAGCTTCATGAAGGCGTGGTGGGGCGACGCGGTCGGCGCCGGGAACAACTGGGGCTACGACTATCTGCCGAAGCTCGACAAGCAGTACGACCTGCTGCAGACGATCGAGCTGATGCATGCAGGCAAGATGAACGGCTACATCTGCCAGGGCTTCAACCCGCTCGCGGCGGCGCCGTCGAAGGCGAAGACGTCCGAGGCGCTCGCGAAGCTGAAGTGGCTCGTGATCATGGATCCGCTTGCGACCGAGACGTCCGAGTTCTGGAAGAACCACGGCGAATTCAACGACGTCGATGCGTCGAAGATCCAGACCGAAGTGTTCCGTCTGCCGACCTCGTGCTTCGCGGAGGAGCGCGGCTCGCTCGTCAATTCGGGCCGCGTGCTGCAGTGGCATTGGCAGGGCGCGGCGCCGCCGGGCCAGGCGAAGAGCGACCTCGAGATCATGTCGGGGCTGTTCGTGCGGATGCGCGAGATGTACCAGAAGGACGGCGGCAAGTATCCCGATCCGATCGTCAACCTGAGCTGGCCGTACGCGAACCCGGAAAGCCCGACGCCCGAAGAGCTCGCGATGGAGTTCAGCGGCCGCGCGCTCGCCGATCTGCCCGACCCGAAGGACCCGACGAAGACGCTCGTGAAGAAGGGCGAGCAGCTCGCGGGCTTCGCGCAGCTGAAGGACGACGGCACGACCGCGAGCGGCTGCTGGATCTTCTGCGGCGCGTGGACGCAGGCGGGCAACCAGATGGCGCGGCGCGACAACTCGGATCCGACCGGCATCGGCCAGACGCTCGGCTGGGCGTGGGCGTGGCCGGCGAACCGGCGGATCCTGTACAACCGCGCATCGTGCGACGTGAATGGCAAGCCGTTCGACCCGACCCGCAAGCTGATCGCGTGGAACGGCCAGGCGTGGACCGGTCCGGACATCCCGGACTACAAGGTCGACGAGCCGCCCGAGACCGGCATGGGGCCATTCATCATGAACCCGGAAGGCGTCGCACGTTTCTTCGCGCGCGCCGGGATGAACGAAGGCCCGTTCCCCGAGCACTACGAGCCGTTCGAGACGCCGCTCGCCGCGAACCCGCTGCATCCGAACAACCCGCGGGCGCTGAACAACCCGGCCGCCCGCGTGTTCCCGGACGATCGGGCGGCGTTCGGCAAGGTCGACACGTTCCCGCACGTCGCGACGACGTATCGTCTGACCGAGCACTTCCACTACTGGACCAAGCATGCGCGGCTGAACGCGATCATCCAGCCCCAGCAGTTCGTCGAGATCGGCGAGGATCTCGCGAAGGAAGTCGGCGTCGCGCACGGCGAGCTCGTGAAGGTGTCGTCGAACCGCGGGCACATCGTCGCGGTCGCGCTCGTCACGAAGCGGATCAAGCCGCTGACGGTCGACGGCAAGAAGGTGCAGACGGTCGGCATTCCGTTGCATTGGGGCTTCAAGGGGTTGACGAAGCCCGGCTATCTCGCGAATACCCTGACTCCGTCCGTGGGTGACGGCAACTCGTACACACCGGAATTCAAGTCGTTCCTGGTGAAGGTCGAAAAGGCGTAAGGGGGAAGAGATGGCATTGCAATCGCTGGATATCAAGCGCGTCTCCGCCACCACGACGCCGCCGCCCACCGCGCGCGAGCCGTCGACGGGCAGCGTCGCGAAGCTGATCGACGTATCGAAGTGCATCGGCTGCAAGGCGTGTCAGACGGCCTGCATGGAGTGGAACGATTTGCGCGACGAAGTCGGCACGAACGTCGGCGTGTACGACAACCCGGCCGACCTGACCGAGCACTCGTGGACGGTGATGCGCTTCTCCGAATACGAGAACCCGGCGGGCGACCTCGAATGGCTGATCCGCAAGGACGGCTGCATGCACTGCGAGGACCCGGGCTGCCTGAAGGCGTGTCCGTCGCCGGGCGCGATCGTTCAGTACAACAACGGGATCGTCGATTTCCACGAGGAGAACTGCATCGGCTGCGGCTACTGCGTGACCGGCTGCCCGTTCAACATCCCGCGGATCTCGAAGAAGGACAATCGCGCGTACAAGTGCACGCTGTGCTCCGATCGCGTCGCGGTCGGCCAGGAGCCCGCATGCGTGAAGACCTGCCCGACGGGCGCGATCGTGTTCGGCACGAAGGACGACATGAAGCAGCACGCGGCCGAGCGGATCGCCGATCTGAAGGGGCGCGGCTTCGAGCATGCGGGGCTGTACGACCCGGCGGGCGTCGGCGGCACGCACGTGATGTACGTGCTGCACCACGCGGACAAGCCGTCGCTGTATCACGGCCTGCCCGACGACCCGTCGATCAGTCCGATGGTGAAGCTGTGGAAGGGCATCGCGAAGCCGCTCGCGGTCGCGGGCATCGCATTGTCCGCGCTCGCCGGCTTCTTCCACTACACGCGCGTCGGCCCGAACGAAGTGACGGAAGACGACGAGGCCGCCGCCCGCGACGAAGCGCGACGCATCAAGGAGGACGCGAAATGAAGCATGACGACCCCAACCTGATCGTCCGCTACACGGCGAACGAGCGCTCGAACCACTGGATCACCGCGATCTCGTTCGTGCTGCTCGCGCTGTCCGGGCTCGCGCTGTTTCATCCGTCGATGTTCTGGATGACGGCGCTGTTCGGCGGCGGGCAATGGACGCGGATCCTCCATCCGTTCGTCGGCCTCGTGATGTTCGTGTCGTTCGCGGTGATGGTCGTGCGCTACTGGCGCCACAACCTGCTCGACGCGGGCGACCGCCAGTGGCTCACGCAGATCGACGACGTGCTCGCGAACCGCGAGGACAAGCTGCCGGAAGTCGGCCGCTATAACGCGGGGCAGAAGCTGCTATTCTTCGCGATGGTGGCGTGTCTGCTGTTGCTGCTCGTCTCCGGGATCGTGATCTGGCGGCGTTATTTCTCGTTCTACTTCCCGATCGGCGTGATTCGCGCGGCGGCCGTCGTGCATGCGGTCGCGGCGCTCGTGCTGATCGTCGGCATCGTCGTGCACGTGTACGCGGCGCTGTGGGTGAAGGGCTCGATCGGCGCGATGGTGCGCGGCACCGTGACCGTCGGCTGGGCGAGAAAGCACCATCCGAAGTGGTTTCGCGAGAGCGTGAAGTAACGACGCATCGCACGATGCCGACGCAGCGCGCGGACGCGGTCGGTCAGCGCGCTGCCCCGTTTGCCTGGCCGTCCACGCGGCCGGCGGGCGAGCGAACGGCAGACGGAACAAAAAGCGCCGACGATTCGGCGCTTGTTTTTTTAGGGCACTCACGTGACTGACGCAACCCAACGTATTCTCGAACCGAGCGAAATCGCGTCGCTCGATCAATCGGCCATTCCGCGCGTGCGGATGCCCGAGCGCGGCATTGTGTTCGCCGCGCGCGCCGCGCGGCTGCGCAAGCTCGCCGACCTGAGCCCGATTGCCGGCTATCTGCGGCTGATGGCGGTCGTCGCCGATGCGCAGCACGAATTGCTGCAGGCATTCGACGCGAACGCGCCCGCGAATGAATCGATCGAGCAGGCGCAGCGCCATTCGATGCCGCTCGCGCCGGCGCTCGGCGGCGAGCGCGACCCGCGCTGGCGCGACGTGCTGCAAGGCCTGCTCGACCGCATCGAAAGCGCGGGCCTCGTGAATCCGCCGCTCGCGAAGCTGATCGACGGGCTGCGGCTGCGCGCGGGCGCCGAGCTCGACGCGCAGGCCGACGCGCTGCTCGCGCAGCGCTTCGCCGAAATCGAGCCGGCGTCGGCGCCGTTCCTGATGGCCGCGCTGCAGGTCGTGTGGACCGCGCTCGCGAGCCGCATTTCGCCCGCCGACGTCCCGTATCTCGAGCAGCCCGGCCTGTGCCCCGTGTGCGGCGCGCAGCCGGTCGCGAGCATCGTGCGCGTCGGCGGCCCGTATCAGGGCTACCGCTTCCTCCAGTGCGGGCTGTGCTCGACCGAGTGGCACATGGTCCGCACGAAGTGCTCGCACTGCGATTCGACGAAGGGCATCGCGTATCACGGGATCGAAGGCGGCAGCGAAGCGATCAAGGCCGAATCGTGCGACGAGTGCCATACGTATCGCAAGATCGGCTATCAGGACAAGGATTACGACGTCGAGCCGCTCGCGGACGATCTCGCGAGCCTCACGCTCGATCTGCTGATGGGCGAGGCGGGCTACCGGCGCGCGTCGCCGAATCCGCTGCTGTGGCCGGATCTGCCGGCCGAATCCGCAGGAGACGACCGGACGTGAGCGAACCCGGCGCGAACGAGCTGAACGTGCTGCTGGCGCGCGTGCCGTCGGTCGAGCGCGTGCTGTCGTCGGACGAGATGAAGCCGCTCGTCGACGAGTACGGGCGCACGCGCGCGCTCGCCGCGGTGCGCGCGTCGCTCGACGCGTGGCGCGACGCCGCGCGGCGCGATCCGGCCGCGGCCGAGACGCTCGACGATGCGCGGATCGCCGCCGACGTGCGCGCGCGGCTCGCGGCCGACGCCGCGGGCGCGATCCGCGCGGTGTTCAACCTGACGGGCACCGTGCTGCACACGAATCTCGGCCGCGCACTGCTGCCGGACGAGGCGGTGCGCGCGGTCGTGCAGGCGCTCACGCAGCCGATGAATCTCGAATTCGATCTCGCGACCGGCCGCCGCGGCGATCGCGACGATCTGATCGACGATCTCATTTGCGAGTTGACGGGCGCGGAGGCGGCGACCGTCGTCAACAACAATGCGGCCGCGGTGCTGCTCGCGCTGTCCGCGCTCGCGCCGAAGCAGGAAGTGATCGTGTCGCGCGGCGAGCTCGTCGAGATCGGCGGCGCGTTCCGCATCCCCGACATCATGAGTCGCGCGGGCGCGAAGCTGCGCGAGGTCGGCACGACGAACCGCACGCATCTCGCGGACTACGCGGAAGCGATCGGACCGCGCACCGCGCTCCTGATGAAGGTGCATTGCAGCAACTACGCAATCAGCGGCTTCACGAAGGAAGTGACATTGCAGGAACTCGCGCCGCTCGCGCGCGAGCGCGGGCTGCCCGTGGCCGTCGATCTCGGCAGCGGCACGCTCGTCGACCTGACGCGCTGGGGGCTGCCGAAGGAGACGACGGTGCGCGAGACGGTCGAAGCGGGTGCCGATCTCGTCACGTTCAGCGGCGACAAGCTGCTCGGCGGCCCGCAGGCGGGCCTGATCGTCGGCCGGCGCGACCTGATCGGGAAGATCAAGCGGCATCCGCTGAAGCGCGCGCTGCGCGTCGGCAAGCTGACGCTCGCGGCGCTCGAGCCGGTGCTGCGCCTGTACCAGGCGCCGGAATTCCTGCGCGAGCGGCTGACGACGCTGCGGCTCCTGACGCGTCCGCAGGCGGACATCGCGGCGGCGGCCGAGCGCGTGCGCCCGGCGCTGCAACGCGCGATCGGCGCGGCGTTCGTCGTGAACGTCGAGCCGATGTTCAGCCAGATCGGCAGTGGCGCGCTGCCCGTCGATCAACTGCCGAGCTGCGGCGTCGTCGTGCGCGCGGCCGACGGCAAGCGCAGCGGCCGCGCGCTCGCGCAGCTCGAGAAACGCCTGCGCGGCTGGCCGCGCCCGGTGCTCGGCCGCGTCGCCGACGACGCACTGCGGCTCGACCTGCGCTGCCTCGAAGCGGACGATGAGACCGCGTTCGTCGCGCAATGCGCGCAAGCGTCGACGGATACGCACGCATGATCGTCGGAACCGCGGGCCACATTGATCACGGGAAGACGACGCTCGTGCGCGCGCTGACGGGCGTCGACACCGATCGGCTGAAGGAAGAGAAGGCACGCGGCATCTCGATCGAGCTCGGCTATGCATATACGCCGCTGCCGAACGGCGACGTGCTCGGCTTCATCGACGTGCCCGGCCACGAGAAGCTCGTCCATACGATGGCGGCGGGCGCGTGCGGGATCGACTTCGCGCTCGTCGTGATCGCCGCCGACGACGGCGTGATGCCGCAAACGCGCGAGCATCTCGCGATCCTGCAATTGCTCGGCGTCGCGCACGGCGCGGTCGCGCTGACGAAATGCGATCGCGTCGATGTGGCGCGCATCGCGCAGGTGCGCGACGAGATCCGCGCGTGGCTCGCGACGTCGCCGCTCGCCGATGCGCCGATCGTCGAGACGCGCGCGACCGAGCCCGATGACGTGGGTGTCGCCGCGCTGAACGCGCATCTGCGCGACACTGCGCTTGCGTGGCGCGCGCGGCGCGACGACGGCCTGTTCCGGCTCGCGGTCGATCGCGTGTTCACGCTCGCGGGGCAAGGCACCGTCGTGACGGGCACCGCGTTCGCGGGGCGCGTGGGCGTCGGCGATACGCTCGCCGTCGCGCGCACAGGCGAATCCGTGCGCGTGCGCAGCATCCATGCGCAGAACCGCGCGACCGACGTTGGCCACGCGGGCGAGCGCTGCGCGCTGAACCTCGCGGGCATCGACAAGGCGGCGCTCGCGCGCGGCGACGCGATCGTCGACGCGCGGCTCGCGACGCTGTCGCCGCGCCTCGACGTCGAGCTGACGCTGACGGCGGACGCCGATCTGACGATCTCGCACTGGACGCCGCTGCACGTGCATCTCGGCACGCTGCACCGGGTTGCGCACGTCGCGCTGCTCGAAGGCGATACGCTCGGGCCGAGCCAGCGCGCGCGCGCGCAGTTGAATTTCACGGAGCCGGTGTTCGCGGCGCCGGGCGACCGCTTCATCGTGCGCAACGCGCAGGCGACGCGCACGGTGGGCGGCGGGCGCGTGCTCGATCCGTTCGGACCGGCGCGCAAGCGGCGCACGAGCGCGCGCCGCGCGTGGCTCGACGCGCTCGCGACATGGCTCGACGAAGGCCGGCTCGACGCATTGCTCGACGAAGCGCCGCTCGGTGTCACGCGCGCGATGCTGATGCATCTGACCGGCTTGCCATCGGGCGCGCTTGCGCTGCCCGCCGATGCGGTGAACATTGCCGTGCCGGGCAAGCATGCGGACGACGCGCGCGTCGTCGCGCGCGGGCATTGGGATGCGCTGCGCACGCGCGTGCTCGACGCGCTCGCGACGTTCCACCAGCGTTCGCCGGACGAGCAGGGGCCCGATGTCGCACGGCTGCGCCGGATCGCGGCGCCGCTCGCGGACGATGCGTTGTGGCGCGCGCTGACCGATGCGTTGATCGCCGAAGGCGCGATCGCGCGCAGCGGGCCGTGGCTGCATCTGCCGTCGCACGCGGTGAGCTTCGATGCGAGCGAGGAGGCGCTGGCCGGGCGCTTGCTGCCGCTCGTCGCGGCGGGGCGCTACGATCCGCCCTGGGTGCGGGATCTCGCGACGACGACGGGCGTTGCGGAAGATGCGGTGCGCGCGCTGCTGCGCAAGCTTGCGCGGCGCGGCGACGTGCATCAGGTCGTGCGCGACCTGTTCTACCATCGCGACGTGATCGCGCAGCTCGCGCGGTTGATCTCGCAGCTCGTGCATGAGCACGGCGGCGCGCTCGACGCGGCGACGTTTCGCGACGCGACGGGCCTCGGCCGCAAGCGCGCGATTCAAATCCTCGAATTCTTCGATCGCGTTGGGTATACTCGCTTCCAGCGCGATCTTCACTGGTTGCGCGCCGACAGTCGGTTGCTCGGCTCGCCATAGTTCTCAATCGTTCGCGACGATTCTCGACGGGACCGCGTACGCGGTTTCCGCTCTCGTTTTCGCAGGAAGGCATCCGTATCCGGTGGTGCGGCTGGGCTTCAAACCCAGTTGGTGCGGTCAGCCCGCGCTAGGTAGGTTCGACTCCTGCTGCCTTCCGCCACAAGGCTTTGCGGCAGATTGGATGAACCCCATTCGGCGATTATTCGCCCTACGGTGGGGGTTTTTCTGCCCGATCCTTGTTGCGCCGATCTTTTTCACCGCGTCGGCGAGTTTGTCGGTCACCAGATGGGCGTACCGTTTGGATTTCCACGGAGCGATCGTGAACATCACTCGGCGCGCAGTGACCGCGATACGGGAATGGATCGGAACGATTCTCGGTCGCCCATTTTTTTCGTCCCCAGCGAAAATCCATTCTTGGTTGGCTTCGCCCGCAGGATCTCGTTGAATCGCATCCCCGAGTAGAAGGCCGCCCGAATGGCTGCGCGAGCCTGCCGATTTGGGCACGCACGCGCGATCTCCAGCATTTCTCGACGGCCTTTGTACACGTGACGCTCGTCGCTGGCCTGGGGGATCACCATTCCGACGGAAGTCGCCGACGCCGATTTTTTGTGATGGTTTCGATTGGCATGATGCGAGGTGTCGGTAGAGGGAATCGAGGTCGTAGACGTCAGTTTTATGACCGAGACGGAAGCGCTGGATAACGTTGCAATCTTTGTCGATGCGGCTGATGTTCCGATATGGGGCGTCAAGGATATCGGCGCGACGAGGCACGTCGGCATGTCGATAATGCGCCCTTGTGATTCGAAGATACTTCGCTTTGCTATATTTATTTGATTGATCCCCATCAGTGCCTGTTCCAAACAGTCAAAAGCCAACGGAGACGCATCATGTCGTCATGCGTTTACTTGTCCGCGTTGGGCGTGCCAGTATTGTTTTCGGGCTGTATCGCCCTCGATCGGTTTTACACGCGAGAGAATGGCGCGTCCCAGCTCGAACTGTCTCGCACAATTGAAGGTAAGATTTATACGTTCGCTGGCGCTATTTCGGAGAGCGTTATTACTTCCGCAAGTGCTCCTGCAAGTGCTCCTTGGGAGCTGACCAGCGCTTGAGGGGAACGATATATTTTGATGTATCGATACGTCGAAAGGTGAAACTACGCGGAAGCCATGTTACACGAGGCTTCTTCGCCCAGCAGGCAAGAGCTATATAACTGCTAGCATAAAGATCCACAACGGAGGCCGATATGTCTCGCGAGTCCGAATGGTTGGATTTCATACTGCATGACGATTTTCCATCAGACGTAGAGTTTCTGGAAGGGAATCGGAGTAACCATGTCATCGTCAGATGGCAGGTCGCAGATCGAGACGATTCGCTGCGTCGCAATACGCCGATGGTGATCGTGATCGATGTCGGCGCGATCAATCGCCATGAAACCAGCGATGTGATCGAGCAGACCAGAATCGAGAAACGCATACGCGAGATCGTCGCGGTGCGCATGGTGCAGTACGATCCGCTTGGCCCAGTCGATGTCCCTGAACCCTTCGTGATCCAGATCGATGAAGGGGATCTTTAGTATCCGAACAACTTTGCGAACTCGACGACCCAGACCCACGGATTCGCATTCCATTCGAAGCCGCGCGAGGCGTTGAGGCTATTCCAGAGGCATGGGAACGACTTGCGCGCGCTTTCGGTGCCCTCGCCGTTGCCGTACTCGTAGGCGCTTGCAAACATCCCCTCCGCCTCTGCGTCGTTCTCGGTGATGTCCCGCAGCCGCTCGACGCGCACGCTTGTGACTGCGAGCGTGATGCGGGACGTTGCGCGCGGCATGTGGATCGACGGCCGCGATGTCCAGTACTTTCCTTCCGGCGACTTCTCGCCGTCCGGCTCATGCGGATCATCGAAGTAGTCGGCGCGATGGAAGATCTCGCAATCTGGCTCGTATGGCCCGAGCGGGAAGTTTGAGTGCTGCCACGTCTTGCGCACCCGTATGCCAGCAGGCGAAGTGCTTGATTCTTGGGCCGCTAAAGCGCCGCGGATTGCTGAAGTGTTCCGAAATAGTGTGGTTACAAAAACCCCTGCATTCGATGATTATCGTAACTACACTAATTCAAATGGATATCGCTTTCGACCCGGCCAAGAACGAAACGAACGTTGCCAAGCATGGGGTTTCGTTGGCGTTTGCGGCGCAGCTGGATTGGGCGGATGTGTTGTCCTACGTGGATGCCCGACGCGACTACGATGAAGTTCGCGAGGTCGGGTTCGGTGTGATCGGCGATCGCTTTTACTGCATGATGTTCAAGCAGCGTCGCGACTCAATGCACATCATCAGCATTCGCAAGGCGAACAAGTGGGAGGCCAAGAGCTATGTCGAGCAACCGTAAGATCGTCATGCCGACGGACGGCGAAGATGCGGCAATCAACCGCGGCATCGCGGCCGACTCCGACACGTTCGAAGTGCCGGCAGAGGACTTTGCGAAGATGGCGCGTCGAGATAAGCGCGGCCGTCCGCCGCTTGAGGCTCCAAAGATGCAATTGACCGTGCGCTACGACATCGACATCGTCGACGCCTTCAAGGCGACAGGCGAAGGTTGGCAGACGCGCATGAACGACGCGCTGCGTGAATGGTTGAAGGAACATCAGCCGGCGTAGTCCTCATTCGATGACGTAATTGAAAAGGGGTTGTAAACCGCATCGTGTTTCTCTATATTGATGACATCGGGCGCAGGGTGCGCCCAAACGAAGCCCTGAGTGCGAAAGCCTCGGGGCTTACTTATGCAGTTCAGCCTGCGCCCCGCGCCGATTTTTCGGTAGCGGGGCGTTTTCTTTTTAGGTCCAGATGCTGGTACGCAAGGATGCTGGTACGCAAGCAAGTTCACGAAACTATCGGATGGCGTTCCCTTATTGCGAGCCAATTGGCTGGAAAATATCCTGCCCCACATTGATGTGCTTCCACGAATATTGGGCGAAAGCATTTGAGTAGTAGTAAAGCGCTGTGATCGTCGGCACGTTGTTCGTTACTCGGCAAAGCCCCGACCACGTCGTAATGCTGTTGTAGCGGGCCGCGGCATTGTTCCAATTTACGGAAAACGTGACCAATGTCACTTGATCTAGGCCGTTATTCGTAGGTGGCGCTGCATAGAACCAGCCAGAAAGCGAAAAAGTCTGTCCGGTTGTTCCAGAGGGGGAAACGTACGTGCCGGTAATGGCTCCAGTCCCATTGATGGAAGTGATCTTCATGGTCGAGCCCAATTCATTGAGCCATGAGCCGGATGGGTTCTGGCAATTCGGTGGAGTGTCAGCCCACGCGGGTGACGCGAGAATCCCCAGCATAGCGAGCGATGCGAGCATCTTTTTCATTTTCAGTTCCTTCTTTGTGATAGTGCGGATCTCTTGTATTGGCCGAGCCATGCTATGGCTGACCTCACACCCAATCCGACACGCATATTGCGCGAGCTCGACTGATGATGTCTGGTGTCGGCGATCATCTTTTTAATAAGCTTGGTCGAGCGGGTGTTGTATTTGTGTGATTGGTTTGTTAAAAAATCACGCGCAGAATGAAGCTTGAATTGAATTTAACTATTTAATCGCTAAATTAATTGATTTTCATATTCGATGTGCGGAAATGGCAAAAATTCAGCATAGGTTGAAAGGTCATGTTTGGCAAGTGTGCAATTTGATCGAGAGCGAATTCTGAAATCAATGTGGTAGTTTTTGTGGGGACGGCATGGCGTCGAATTTTAACGTTGTCAGATAAGTAAGAGTTAAATTAATAAGAGGCCGATCGATGTGTCTTCGATTGTTTTGATCGTGCCTTGATGACTGATGCTGATTAAGTGAAAAATCCGTCCCAGTGGTGATAGATACGCCAATAGAAAGCGAAGTCCGTAAGGTGAAAGCCCGCAGGCTTGCATTGGGGCGTAGAAATGCGAATGGAATCTGCGAACGCCGGCCTGAGCGAATTGTGGGCAGTGTGGGATGAGGATCGGGGCTGTGGCGTCACCGCGCGTTGCACCGTTCAAGACAGCTTACTGGATCAGATCGTGCGGGGCCGAGACGCGCGAAGCGAGGATTCGGCTCGGGGAACTAACGTTTGAGTGAGCATGCGTGTGACCTGCCTGATTTCTTCGAGCCATTTCAATCCTGGGGACCGCTCCCATTTTCTTACACAGTCTCTGCCTGTAGAGAGTTGCATCGGCCGGCTGTTCACCTCGCACGAAAGTCAATTTGTCCGGACCCGTTCGCATCAGCACCTGCTCGATCGTAACGGCTTTTTGCGGATTGTCGGGATCGGTGGTGAGGATGGTGCAACGTACTCTCGCCGGACCCGCCGGCATCCTGAATTCCTCATGGCTGATCAAGCTGCCCTGCGCGTCGACGGCGGCGGATGAGACAGTGGGTTCTTGTCTGGCACAAACAAGGGGGCAACCAAAGCGGCAAGCAACGTGACGACCAGAAGTTTCTTCATGTAATCGCGTTCACGATGGTGGATTGGCTCGCCTGTATCGAGGTGGCAATGCATCGCAAACTCGCGGCATCGCATTTGACCGGCATTGATTACTTGCCCATGTAAAAGACATCACGTTAATGTCCTGATATACGGCAAGAAACTGGCATTTCGCGGCCTCGTTTAGGTCTGGCGAGTGTAGATGGAGTGGCAGGGCGTCGCGAGAAATTTGTATTACTTTTTTGTCTGGAATGGCGCGTGAGTGAATGGCGGGGAATGGCTATTGTGAATAAAATAACTGACTAGTTTTTGGGTTTTGGAAACGAAATAAGGCCGCCAATCAAATTGCCTTTGATGAGAATCGCTCCACGCATTAACCGCCGGAATCGCTCGGTATCTTTTCAGCCGGATATTTCCTGAACCGGCGATGCGCGGTCGTCCGCATTTCGCTTATCCGCTCCGCTTTGCAGGCTTCTGCACCTGATTGGATAGAGGCGAGCGTGTGCGCGGCCCTGGAATCGGCCGATGGCCATCGGGCGGGTGCTTTGAGGCGCACGCGATGATTTCCCGATGCGATCAGCGCCGATTTCCGATGTCGTTCTGGAAAATCGACGGCGCCGGCGACATTGCATCGCCGGCGCGTCATCGGTCACTGCTCATCGCGTCCGAAGGTTTCTTGAAGTGATCGAGTGCCTTTCGAACGTTGAGGATCCGGTCGCGCGATCAGAGCAGCAATTGGCGGATCGTCGCGTCGGCCACGGAGACGGCGCTTTCGGGATCGTGGGGGAGGCCGTAGCTGTAGGCGGCATACCCGGTTTTCGATCCGACGGGAATCACCGCGTTGAGGTTGAAAATGACCTGGAGTTGAGGGCCGATGCCCCAGCGCGGATTCCAGTGCAGATTGGGATACCCGACCAGGCTGAATTGAAGGGTTCTGACCAGAAAATTCGGATCGTTTTGCTTCGAAATGGGCGGGACGTATCCGTAATCGCCGTGGATGATGAGATCGACGAAATCCGAGGTGACTTTCGGCGGCTTGACCTTGCCCCAGACGACTCGGCCGAACCCGGAAATGCGGTGATTGGCGTCGTCGAACTGCAGCTTGAGCTCGACGGCCGGGGTCGAGACGGACGACGGATTCACTTCTCCGCCGGTCACGCTGTAAATGTGATGAAGGATCTGCGGCAGGATTTCTTCTTCGGTGGTCGTGGCCATGATGCGAACTCCTTTCTTGAAGGTGATGACGGCGGTCGTGCCGATTTGGCGCTTTCGATCGCGCCATGTGTAAACCCGCTGCAGACGGGCTATGCTCCGATTCGTGAAATGAGCGGCGTCTTGAATGGATGGATGTTGATTAAAATCGCATTTTATGAATTTATTTTCTGTTTTATTGAGATGGTCTTGCTTTCTAATTTTTATGAGATGGGCGTATGTTGTGCTGAATGTGTGCTTGTTGGATTAATCATAGCTTGGAATGGCAGGTGTTCGAAACTACAATTTTTTGTAGTTTCGTTTGGAAAATATTTAAAGAAAGTCAATTTCGAGATGGGATGAGAGGGGGTGTTTGGCAGCCGATTTCAGGGGGGGCTGCTCCGGGGAAATCGCCTGCAGTGCAGCCTTTCCGCCCCGATCGTTCAGTTCCTTGAACCGGTAGACGCTGTCGCGCGAGTACCTCATCACGCGACAGGCCTGGCTGACGTTTCCGAGTTGCCGGGCCAGCTCGAGCGTGCCGACCTTGGCACGGATGACTTTCTGTTCCTGAGTCATGGCGGATTCCCTGCTGTTCGCGGCGCACATCGCCTCCACGGGCTACGCCCTCCGCGCCAATGTGCGCGAGCATGAGAAACCAACCACTGTCAGATTTAGTCTGGTTCACTGCAATTCAAGCGTTACCCCGTGTCTGGTTTTCGCGGGGGCCAGCCCAGGGCGCTTGTCCGCGCTTCGACGCGTCGCAGCGGCGTGGGACTCATGAGTGAATCATTGCGGACATTCGTCTTCAGCAGGATCGCTCGCGCCGGCCTCCGTTACCGGTGAAGGCCCGGCCGCTTCCGGCTCGTCGTCGACCGACGAACCGGCGTTGCCCGCGCGTTTGAGCGAGCCGACCAGCATCTCGATTCCATGAAGATCCAGCACGTCGAGATACTCTCGCACATCCTGGACGAACGCGGCGTAGCCGGAGTCGCCCACATGTTGAGCGAGCCATTCCTCGACATCAGTGAGGCGACCCTCCCTGGCCAACCGTGTGAGTTCGTCGAGTGCATGGGCGGGTGGGTGGCGCGTCGTGCGCGATGCGATCGCCCGTACGGCCTCAGCCTTGGTGCGAACCGGACGCAGGAGCTCCGACGGCGGCACGAGCGTGTGCCCGATGGCCGGCGCGACGGTCTGGAATGAAAACGACGTGCCGACGCCCGGCTTGCTGGAGACGACCAGCTCGCCCTGCATCGCCCTGACGATACGCTGCGCGATGAACAGGCCGAGCCCGGTGCTCCCGTTGACGGACTGGACCTGCTGATACGCGCGGAAAATATCGGACGTCCGGGTTATGTCGATCCCGATACCTGTATCGGCGACCTCGAAGACCATACGGTACGCGTCCTCGTCCCGGAACGCGTGGACCGACAGCGTCACCGTGCCGTTGCGCGTGAATTTCGACGCATTGGACAACAGGTTGAGCAGAACCTGCTGGAGGCGGGTGCCGTCGATCGACAGCGTTTTGGGCAGCGGCGTCAGCGGCCGATAGGCGAATCGATTGTGCTGCTGCGCGCATAACGCCATCGCATAGCTGCCGATGTCGTCCAGGAGACCGGGCAGATCGGTCGCGTCCGGAGCAATGCCGAGCGGCTGCAACTCGGCCTTCGTATAGGCGAGCAATTCGTCGATGAGCGTGAGCTGGTAGCGGATGCTTCGATCGATCGACTGGATCAGCCGGGTCTGGCTGCGCGTCGCGCTTTGCAACAGGAGCTTCGCGTATCCGTTGATCGTGGAAAGTGGCGCGCGCAGATCGTGGCTGACGTAGCCGAGCGTCTCGATCTTCTGCTGCATGCTGGTCTTCACTTGCTGCAATGCTTCGTTCAATGCAACCGTGCGTTTTTCGACTTCTTCCCGCAGGCGATCCTGTTCGGTGAGCTGCCAATGTTCGAGCCGTTTCCTCGCCTCGGTGCGCTGACGGCCCACGTGGTCGATCCATGCGGCCAGGACGAGCAGGTGCGTGGCGAGACCGATGATGGCGATCACCGGGTTGGGGTAGATGTCGGACTTCAGCCACGACAGCGCCGACGGTATTGCGTCCAGCCCGTCGAGCATGCGTATCAGGATATTGAAGCTCGCAAACGTGACCGCGATCAGCATCACGCGGCCCGTCGGCGTTCTGCGTATCGCGAGCGTTAGCGCAATGCCGATGTTCACGATCGACAGCACGGTGTTCAGTCGCAGGCAGAACCACGTGAAGGTGAGCAGATCGCCGAACGCAGCGCCGGCCATCCCGACGCATTCGAGGCAGAGGATCGTCACGTAGACCGCGCGCATCGGGATTCTGGCCTTCTCGCCGCGCGCGACCTTCAGGATGAAGACGATGAAGAGCGCCACGGCCAGGTAGGCGAAGATCACCTCGCTGCGCGCCGACCATTCCGTGGCGCCGGGCCACAGATACATCCCCTTATAGCCGCGGGTCGCTGCTTCGAACAGCGTCGTGCTCAGGCCCATCGCCGCCAGCACGTGGAACACGCCGTTGCCCGAAAAGAAACCGATCAGCAGTGCGCACCACGCGAGCGCCAGCAGCCCGCCGAAGAAGCCGAAGTTCCACATGGCGGCGCGCATCTCCTGCGCATGCCACGCGTCCTGCGTGAACGCGGCCGGCGCGAGCCGCATTTCCTTGCGCGACGTGACGCGTATCAGCACGGACATGCTTTCGCCCGGAAGCAGCGTCACGTCGAGCGTTGGGTATCGGGCAACTGGCCGGTTCGCGTTGCCGTCGTCGCCGGGAAATCGGCTGCCGAGCGTCCATCGACCGCTCCGGAGCATATGGAAGTCGACCCGGTCGACGCGTGCATCGCGAAGCACCAGCACGAGCGGGCGCGCAGCGCTGTCGCGATTGACCAGCGTCGCGTGGATCCACCATGCCGAGCGGGAAAACGCGATGTTGAACCGCGCGCCGGCTGCCGGCAAGAATCCGTGCTGCGGATCGCCGAACCGCGTCAGCACCTGATCGACGGACATCGTCGCGGTGGCATCCTCGAAGATCGATATCGTTTCTAGGCGCGCCGGGTTTTCGGTCGTCGCTGCTCGCGCGGTCGCGCACGCGAACGCCGCCACCAGCGGAAGAAGCAGCACGACGCGCCATCCCGGCGCGCATGCCGCGTATAGCCTATGCATCGCGCTGCAGTTCGGAAGCCATGCCGCGCGCATCGACCGAACTGTGCTGCCGTCGCCAATCGGACGGCGTGATGCCGAAACGTTCGCGGAATGCCGTCGCGAAATTGCCCTGTGTGGAAAAGCCGATCTCTTCGGCGATGTCGCCTATGCCCATCGACGTCTCGGCGAGAAAGTGCATTGCGGCACGCAAGCGCGTGTCGCGCAGATACTCGAAGACGGTCTGGCCGAGATTGTCGCGGAACACGCGCGACAGGCGCTTTTCGTGCGTGCCGACCAGCCTCGCGAGATCTTCGAGCGCGGGCGGATTGCGCAGGTCGCTCAGCAGGATCTCACTCGCGGCGCGCACCAGCGAGGCATCCAGATTGTCGGGAAGGGCGGGCAGATGCGCAAACGGTCGGCTGCGCACCGCCCTCTTCAGGTGATTGTGGATCCGGGCGATGACTTCGGCTGGCTCGAACGGCTTGACGATGTAGTCGATCGCGCCCGTCTCGAGCCCTGCAATGCGATCTTCGAGGTCACCTGCGGCGGTCAGGATGATGACCGGAATGGTCTGAGTGGATGGCGTCGACGCAAGCAGCCGGCAGGCGGCGAAACCGTTCAGGCGCGGCATGCGGACGTCCATCAGGATCAGGTCCGGAGAGATCGCCTGTGCGCGGTGATATGCCTGCAATCCGTCGAACGCGATGCTGATGCGGCAGCGCGTGACGCGCAGGATCTCGAGCAGGAGCCGGAGCTCGTTCGGGCGATCATCGACGACAAGAATATGTGCGCCACCGAGATCCGGCGCGGCGCGAGGCGACGTCGAACTTGACATGCGTGATGACATGATTGCGAACGAATCGGGAAGGTTGCCTGATCAGATTGTGTGCATCGCCGTGTACGGGCGCGCGATTGTTGCAAAAAATTATAAGCCGATGAAAGGACAGTCTGGGAGGATTCTGTGAGGCACGTCGGCATGTCCGACGGTGCACTGTGTGTTCGTTCCGACATCCTCTTGCGCAAACGGGCGGCGACAGCCGGTTTGAAGGAAAATGGAAAAGGAAAAACATGCCGAATTATTTGTTCTATTCGGTCGTTATTTCCGATTTTCGGGCGTCGGTATCGGGTTTCCACATATATGAGCCTATGTAACTTATGCATCGGTACAGACAATATCGGAGAGATCGTGGGTCCGTCGATTAACCATACTGTCTATTGGGTTGCATCGATATTTCTCGGATCGTTGTTTTTCATTGAAATAGGAAATAATTGAAAATGTATAAATGTAAATATTGTCCGCTCTGGAAAAGAATTTTTCCGCTCCGCAAAAGATTTGGCCGATCTAATGCTTGCACACTAGATCGGGCGGCGCTGGAATCGGTTCTCTTGGAGAATACAGATTGGATCGGAGATTTCAGCGTTTCGGCATGTTTGTCTTTTCATTTCCAATGGCATATTTCATGCTGAAATTCTCGCGGTATGGGAATGTCAGCATGAATGGATTGGCGGGCATGAGGGTCGTGCAATTTTCATAATTCTCAGAACATATCGATATATAAAGGCGATGGAACGGTTCAAGCCTTGTTCCAGGGCGATATATTCGATCTGAAAAAATTCTTCAAAGAAATTCAATCGATTGATTCACTGTGGGTGTCATTCGGAAAACTACCGATCCTATTCCGGAGATTCGGAAAAATCGGTTGGCAAGCCGATGGCAAATGTGAGTTGCTTCGCGTCAGCGGCCTTGCGGTCCAATCTATCGGAGGCGGTCGCGCGCAGTGCTCAATCGAACCAGGCGGGCACGAAAAATATGAGCACTTCAGGCGCGGCAGGTCACGACACCGGCTCGATCGAGCCGGTGTCGGTCATCAACATCCGCAATCGAGCGATGCACACTTCATTCCCGGGCGCCGAACGGCGTCATCCTCCACCCGAGTGAAATAAGCAGCGACGGGCCGCCCCGGGATTCGAGCGGCTCCTGTCCGGCGTCGCCCGAACGACGGGTTCCATGAGATTCGATGTCATCCCTTGCGCGGGGCGACAGCGTACGACCGCGCGTTCCTGCGGTGCGCCGGGTGTTACGCCACCGCCTCGCCGGCGACATCGGTTTCCGTGATTCGATAACCGGCGACGGCCATTGCGCGTCGTGGCCGACGAGCGCGCCGACCGCACGCCCATGGACGTGTTTCGCGAGAAACGTGCGGTGCTATTCCGAAGGATATTTAGTAAGCCGAAATCTATGAGGCGGAGCGAGACTGGCGTGGATGGAACAGGATGAACCGTCTTCGCTTGCCGGCGCGTTCGCTGTTGTGTCATCCAGCACATCAGAAGCGAGGGGAAACAGAGATGAACAAGTCGTTCAAGTCGATCTGGAACGAAGCATTGGGGACCTGGGTTGCCGCGTCCGAACTCGATCGTGCGCGCGGGAAGCGAGTTTCGTCGTCGAGAAGCGCGGCGGCGGATGATGCGGAGGTTGGCGAGTCGAGCAGCGAGAAAGCCCGCTGGAGTACGCCGCCAAGGAGCCTGGTCGTGCTGCTGCTGATTGGTGTGGGGGGATGGGATGCGCAGGCGCAGGCGCAAGTGAACTGCTCTACGGCACCCTACAACTTCTACAATGGCAGCGTGACGTGCGTGGGTTATCAGTCCATAGCCAATGGAGCCGGGGCGATGGCGCTTGGCTACCAGGCCAATGCCACGGGACTTTACACGGTCGCACTCAGCCAGGGTGCAGCGGCCACGGGCCAGGGTTCGATGGCGCTGGGCGCCGGCACGGTCTCGAACAACATCAATTCGGTGGCGCTGGGAGTCAGTGCCAGCGCTACGGCGGCCGGCGCCAGCGCGTTGGGCACCTTCGCCGTTGCCTCGGGGGGGAACTCCACTGCTCTCGGCGTCAGTTCCACCGCGTTGGCAGCGTATTCGTTGGCGGCCGGCTGGGGGAGCAGCGCCGGTGGGCAGAACGCGGTTGCTGTCGGCTTTCAGTCCATTGCCAGCGGTCTCAATTCCATTTACATGGGCGCGCGCAGTGCCGCTGGCACTGGATCGACTGGACTATCGTCCATTGGCATTGGCACTGACGTTGCCTCTACCGGCGACTATGCCACGGCCGTCGGTTTCCAGACGGTGGCGAGCGGGCCCGAAGCCGTCGCGATGGGTTATGGGGCCAACGGCTCCGGGCAGCATACCGCCGCCATCGGCTTCCAGGCCATCGCCAGCGGTCTCAACTCTGTATATCTTGGGGCGCGCACGGTCGCGGGCACGGGCGCAACGGCGCCGGGGGCGATTGCTGTCGGCACTGACGTAACTTCATCCGGTCCCTCTTCGTTGGCAGCGGGAACGGTGGCTGCCGCCACGGCGCAGAATGCGGTGGCATTGGGGGCGGGCGCTGCCGCCGTCGGCGTGAGCGCGCTCGGCATGATGAACGGCTCTAGCGCCAGCGGCGCAAACTCGATAGCGCTGGGTGGGGCGGATTCCGTCGCGGAAGGCGGTTCATCCGCACCGGCGGCTGCGGCGGGCGCCGCAGCGTCAGGCATTCGCGCCATTGCTATCGGCACCGGCGCCCGCTCCGCTGGTTCCTCGTCCATTGCGATAGGCGACTCGGCTCTGACGGGGGGCAATACCAATGCCATCGCTATGGGCACGAATGCAACGGCGTCAGGGAGCAGCGCTATCGCGTTGGGTAGCCAGACGGTTGCGAGCAATGGCGATGCGACGGCTGTTGGCTTCAAGTCGCAAGCTCTCGCGGGATCGAGCGTGGCCATTGGCGACAGCAACATGGTGGCGGCGACGGCCGGCACCGGCTCCATTGCCGGCGGCCATAACTCCCAAGTGCTCGGCGGTACCGGCGCAGTCGCGCTGGGTGAAGGGCAAACGGTGAGCGGCAATGGTGCGGTTGCAATCGGCGATCCAAGCACCGCGATCGGCACCGGCGCGGTGACGGCCGGTTCGAACAACACCGCCAACGGCAACGGCGCAGTCGCGATCGGCAATTCGAACAACGCGCAGGGGCAGGGCTCGATTGCGCTCGGCAACACGTCGACGGCGGCGGCGGCCGGCGCCGTCGCGTTCGGTTCGTCGGCGGTTGCGAACAATGCGGGCGATGTCGCACTGGGCTCCGGATCATCGACGGCCGCACCGAATCCCACGGCGAGCGCGACCATCGGCGGCGTCACGTACAGTTTTCAGGGAACGAATCCGACGAGTGTCGTGAGCGTCGGTGCGTCCGGCAGCGAGCGACAGATCACCAACGTGGCGGCCGGGCGCATCAGTTCGGCAAGCACGGATGCGATCAACGGCTCGCAATTGAATGCGACCAATCTTGCGATCGACTCGTTGTCGACGTCGACATCGGCGGGCTTCAGTTCTCTGTCGACCGGTCTCGTGTCGATCGGTAGTTCGGTGGCGTCGCTGTCGACATCGACGTCGACGGGTATCGCTTCGCTGTCCACCGGCTTGAGCTCTACCGACAGTTCGGTGGCGTCGCTGTCCACGTCGACGTCGACCGGCCTTTCATCGGCGACCAGCTCGATCACGTCGCTGTCCACGTCGACCTCGACGGGCATCGCTTCGCTGTCCACCGGCCTCGGCACGGTCGTCAACACAACGAACAATCTCGGCAACGGCACAGCTTCGGCACTCGGCGGAGGCGCGACCTACAATCCGACGGCCGGCTCGATCTCTGCGCCGTCGTATACGACGTACAACGCGAACGGCACGACGACGATCAACAACAATGTCGGGTCGGTGATTGACAACATCAATTCGCAGGGCATCAAGTACTTCCACGCCAATTCCACCGCAACCGACAGCCAAGCGACCGGCGCCGAAAGCGTCGCGATCGGTCCGTTCGCGGTCGCGAGCGGCGCGAGCAGCCTGGCCGCCGGAAACGGTGCGCAGGCCGCGGCGGCGAACGCGCTGGCGCTCGGTGCGCAGTCGAACGTGTCGGTCGCGGGCGGCGTCGCGATCGGTTCGGGCTCGGTGTCGGATCGGGCCGTTCTGTCGGGCGTCGGTTCGATCGCGGTCGGCAGTCACGCGATCCCGTTCAACACGTCCGATCGGACCTTGCTCGGCGCGGTTTCGTTCGGCGATGCAAGCGGCAACACCTATCGCCAGTTGACCAACGTTGCTGACGGCACACAGGCTCAGGACGCGGTGACCGTGCGTCAGCTGGCGGGCGCGCTCGCGTCGTTCGCGGTAACGGGCCAGAAATATTTCCATGCGAATTCGACGCAGACAGATTCGCTCGCCGTCGGAACGGATTCTGTCGCCGTCGGCCCGTCGACCGTCGTGAATGGTGACAACGGCGTGGGCATCGGACACGGCGCGATCGTCGATTCGACGGCGCCCGGCGGCATGGCGATCGGCCAGAGCGCGAGCTCGGCGCAGGCGGATGCGATCGCGTTCGGCAGCGGTGCGACGGCCGCCGGCGCGCAGTCGATCGCGCAAGGCGCGAATGCGAGTGCGCTGAATGCGGGCGGCGTCGCGCTCGGTTCGGGCGCGCAGAGTAGCGCGATCAACGCGCTGGCACTCGGCGCAGGCGCGAGCGCCACGTCGGCGAACAGCGTCGCGCTCGGCGCGGGCAGCACGGCGGCATCGCCGCACACGGGTGCGACCGCGCTTTATGCCGGGACCGCGGCCGGCCCGGCGACGGCGGCCAATGGCGTCGTGTCGATCGGCGCCCCCGGCCGGGAACGACAACTGCAGAACGTCGCGGCGGGCGTGATCTCGTCGGCGAGCACCGACGCGGTCAACGGCTCGCAGCTGTTCTCCGTCGTCTCGGGCGTCGATACGCTCGGCAACAGCGTCGCGGCCGGCCTCGGCGGCGGCAGCACGTACAACAGCGCGACGGGCGCCGTGACGACCAGCCTCAACTACGCGGGCAACACGTACAACTCTGTCCAGAATGCGCTGGATGCGATCGGTGGAGGCGGGACGACCGCAGGCGTCAAGTATTTCCACGCCAATTCGACAGGCGCCGACAGCCGGCCGTTCGGCGCCGACAGTGTGGCGATCGGCACGAACGCGGTCGCGAACCACGCGGGCGACGTTGCGCTGGGCGCCAATTCGACGACCACGACGGTAACGCAGACGTCCGGCGCGACGATCGGCGGCACGGCCTACAGCTTCGCGGGCACGACGCCCACGAGCGCCGTGAGCGTGGGTGCGCCGGGCGCGGAACGGCAGATCCAGAACGTTGCGGCCGGCCAACTGAATTCGGGCAGCACCGACGCGGTCAACGGTTCGCAGCTTTATGCGACGAACCAGCAGGTCGATGCGAACACCACGGCGATCAGCAACATGACGAACGGCGGCGGGATCAAGTATTTCCACGCGAACTCGACGGCGCCGGACAGCCAGGCGACGGGCGCGGACAGCGTTGCGATCGGCGGCAACGCGCAGGCGACGACCGCGAATTCGGTTGCGCTAGGCGCCAATTCGACGACGAACGCCAATCTGGGGCTGGCCGCTTTCAACCCCGGCACGGGAACGGTGGCGGGTGCGACGCCGGCCGGTGAAGTGTCGGTCGGTTCCGCCGGGGTCGAGCGGCGCATCACGAACGTGGCGGCCGGCGCGGCGCCGACCGATGCGGTGAACGTCAGCCAGTTGCAGGCGGTGAGTTCGCAGCTCAACCAGGTGCAGAACGATGCGCTGTTGTGGGATCCGGCGGCGAACGGCGGCGCCGGCGCGTTCAGTGCCGCGCACGGCGGCAGCGGTTCGAACACGATCACGAACGTCGCGGCGGCCACGCTGAGTCCGGCGAGCACGGACGCGGTCAATGGCTCGCAACTGTATGCGACCAACCAGAACGTGACCAACGTGACCAATGCCGTCAACGACATCCGGAACGGCGGGGGCATCAAGTACTTCCACGCGAATTCCACTGCGGCCGACAGCCAGGCCATCGGCACGGACAGCGTCGCGATCGGTCCGCTGGCGATAGCAAGCGGTACCGGCAGCCTCGCGGCCGGCAACGGTGCGCAGGCGCAGGTCGCCAATGCGCTGGCGCTCGGTGCGCAGTCGAACGTGTCGGTCGCGGGCGGCGTCGCGATCGGTTCGGGCTCGGTGTCGGATCGGGCCGTTCTGTCGGGCGTCGGTTCGATCGCGGTCGGCAGTCACGCGATTCCGTTCAACACGTCGGACCGTGCGCTGCTCGGCGCGGTTTCGTTCGGCGATGCGAGCGGCAATACCTATCGCCAACTGACCAACGTCGCCGACGGCACGCAGGCGCAAGACGCTGTCACCGTCCGGCAGCTCGCCGGTGCGCTGTCGTCGTTCGCGGTCACTGGACAGAAGTACTTCCATGCGAACTCGCTGCAGGCCGACTCGCTGGCTGTCGGCGTGGAGTCGGTCGCGGTGGGGCCGACGACCGTGGTCAACGGCGACAACGGAATCGGCATGGGCAATGGCGCGATCGTCGACGCGACCGCACCAGGAGGAATCGCGATCGGGCAGAGCGCGAGCTCGGCTCAGGCGGACGCGATCGCGCTTGGCAGCGGTTCGATTGCGGCAGGCGCGCAATCGATCGCGCAAGGCGCGAATGCAACCGCACTCAACGCGGGCGGCATCGCGTACGGTTCGGGCGCGCACAGCAGCGCGATCGACGCGGTCGCGCTGGGTGCCGGCGCAAGCGCGACGTTCGCGAACAGCGTCGCACTCGGCGCCGGTTCGCTGACGACGGTCGGCGCGCTGAACAACTACATCGCGTACGGGCTCGGTTCGCCGCAGTCGTCGGCGGGCGAAGTCAACGTCGGCAACCGGCAGATCACCGGGCTGGCCGCAGGACGCGTCGGCAGCGATGCCGTCAACGTGTCGCAGCTCGATGCGGTCGCCAGTCAGCTGACGACGCTGATCAACCAGCGGACGACGACTACCGGCGGGTCGTTCACGTCCAACCTGTCCGGGACGAACGGCGCGCCGGCGCCGAGCGGCACGAACGCGTCCGCAGGCGGCATGGGGGCCGTGGCATCGGGCGCGAACAGCACGGCGGTCGGCAACAGCTCGCAGGCGGCGGGCAACGGGTCGACCGCGATCGGCGTCGGCGCGACGGCAAGCGGCAGCAACTCGGTCGCGCTCGGCACCGGCAGCAACGACGGCGGGCGCGCGGGTGTGCTGTCGGTGGGCTCCGCGAACTCGGCGCGGCAGGTCGCCAATGTCGCGGCGGGCACCGAAGGCAACGATGCGGTCAACGTCAATCAGCTGAACGCCGTCTCGACCGCGCTGTCGACGTCGGTGAACAACCTGGGCAACCAGGTCAACCAGATGCAGCAGCAGATCCAGCAGACGGATTCGATGGCGCGCGAGGGGATCGCCGCCACGGCCGCGATGGCGTCGATTCCGCACATGGACCGCGATTCCAACTTCGCGATGGGGATCGGCACGGCGACCTTCGCCGGTCAGAAGGCGATGGCCGTCGGGATGCAGGCCCGCATTACGGAGAACATCAAGGCGACACTGAACGGCGGTTTCAGCGGAAGCCAGCGAGTCGTGGGCGCGGGCATGCTGTACCAGTGGAAGTAACGGAGAGGCCGGGCAACTCGTACGGGTGCCCGGCTTCGCGAGTCCGTCCGGTTAGTCGCGCTGCATCGGCACGAACGGCGCTCGCGGCCTCGACGATTGCGCGCGAAGCCGGCGCACGACTGCGCGGCTTCGCTTCTCTACACGGCTTTTCCGGAGCAATACAGTGAACAAATTTCATCTCGTCCCGATCCTGTCCGCCCTGTTTCTCACCGCGTGCTCGAGCGCCTCTGGTCCGACGTTCAACGCGTATGAACTGCAGCCAAGGGACGGCGTCAGCACGTATCAGGTCGACTGCCACGGGATCTTTTCGAGCCAGGCGACGTGCATGAAGGTCGCGCGGCGCCAATGCGGCGACCAGCCGGTTCGCACGGTCGACTCGACGCGGCCGCTGCGTGATCGCGCCGATCCACGCACGCTCGTATTCCAATGTGGGGCACCCGCCGCGCCGACGCCCGCGCCTGTTGCGGCGCCGCCGGCGGCTGCCGAAAGCGTGCATCTGTCGGGCGATGCGTTTTTTGCGACCGGCTCGGCGACGCTGGCTCCCGCCGCTCGCGCGAGGCTCGACGAACTGCTGAATCGGCAGGCCGGCAAGTACTTCTCGCGCGTGACCGTCACCGGCTTCACGGACGCGGTCGGTTCCGACGCATCAAATCTGCAGCTCTCGCAGCAACGCGCGGACGCCGTGACCCGTTATCTTCGCGATCGCGGGCTGCAGGCCGATACGCTCGTGTCGATCGGACGCGGCAAGGCCGATCCGGTCGCGTCGAATTCGACGGCCGAAGGGCGAGCCAACAACCGGCGCGTCGATATCGTGCTGCAGCGCTAACTGAGCGGCGTTTCCGTCGCCCGCTGCCGGTGTTCGAACGCCAACGAGGACTTTGCAGCCGAAGTCGACGCGACTTCCGATTGAGGGTAACGGTGCCGACGAACGCTTGCGCGTATTTGCAGCGCAATGCTCGATCAGCGCGGCGACGCGTCGCTACGTAGCCGGCCGATAGCCGAGCACCGCGCTCGTCGCGTCGGCTTCGCGCCGCAGCGCGGCCGCGGCTTCTCCGTCGAGCGACGCATCGAACGCCCCGGTCGCGCCGAGCACGGTCAGCGCCGCGCATACGTGCCCCGTGTAATCGCGGAGCGGCGCGGACACCGCGCTGATGCCCTTCAGATTCGTATCGCGCACCGCCGCGCAACCGGCCGCTCGCACGGCGCGACGCAGCGCGCCGATCGGATCTCGCGTGTCCAGTTGCGCGCGCAGCGCGTCGGGCGCCGTCGCGAACTCGGCCTGGGCCATCGCATCGATCGTCGAATCGTCGAGCAGGCCGAGAAACAGCCGGCCAGTCGCGGACCCGAGCAGCGATAGCACCGAACCCGCACGCACGTTGACGATCACGGGCAGCCCCGGCTCCTCGATGCGCAGGATCGTCGGCCCGCGGTTGCCCATCACGGCGACGAAGCACGTCAGCTCGAGCGCCTCGCGCAGCCGCACGAGCGCGGGCTCCGCCGCGCGGATCGGTTCGGCCTGGCGCATCGCGGCAACGCCGATCAGCAGCGCCTCGGTGCCGAGGCAGTACTGCTGCGTGCCGCGATCCTGCGACACGAAGCCTTCTTCGATCAGGCTCGCCAGATAGCGGTGCACTTTCGCCGGACTTTCGTCGATGTGCATCGCGAGGGCCGTCAGCGTCGCGCGTCCGCCGAGCCGCGCGAGTCCCTTGAGCACCGCCATGCCTGTCGCGGCCGCCTGCACGCGCTGCCGCCGTTCGCGCGGCGCGGGCGCTGAGCGGGGCGGCGGAGTCGGCGCGGGCGCATGGTGCGCACGGGTGCGGGTTGCCTTCGCGGGCTTCGGGGTAGGGGCCTTTTTTGTCATCAGCGCGATTGTAGAGCGTGTCGTAGCGGTCAGGCGGCGATCTGGCGGCGGCCGGCAGGCGCTGCTCGAGCGGCGTGACTACGATGGGAATGCGATGCAGGTTAACCCCGATCATTGATTTACGCAATGCGGACTAGAGTTACGCAAAACGTAATTGCCAATTGGAGAACTGCCATGACGAACGTCGCGTCCACGCCGGCTTCGCATGCCGCGCAGTGTCCGTTCCATTCCGCTTCGCCTGGCGCCGCCGCGCATCCGGCTGGTTGTCCGGCGAGCGCCGGGGCGGCCGCGTTCGATCCGTTCGACGACGCGTATCAGCAGGATCCGCCCGAATACGTGCGCTGGGCGCGCGAACAGGAGCCGGTGTTCTACAGCCCGAAGCTCGGCTACTGGGTCGTCGCGCGCTACGACGACATCAAGGCGATCTTCCGCGACAACCGGACCTTCAGCCCGTCGATCGCGCTCGAGAAGATCACGCCGACCGGAGCGGAAGCGAATGCGGTGCTCGCGTCGTACGGCTATGCGATGAATCGCACGCTCGTCAACGAGGACGAGCCCGCGCACACGGCGCGGCGGCGCTTGCTGATCGAGCCGTTCACGCCCGACGCGCTGCGCGCGCACGAGCCGATGGTGCGGCGGCTCGCGCGTGAATACGTCGACCGCTTCGTCGACGACGGACGCGCGGACCTCGTCGACCAGATGCTGTGGGAGGTGCCGCTCACGGTCGCGCTGCATTTCCTCGGTGTTCCCGAAGAAGACATGGATACGCTGCGCCGATATTCGATCGCGCACACCGTCAACACGTGGGGCCGGCCGCGGCCGGAAGAGCAGGTCGCGGTCGCGCATGCGGTCGGGCAGTTCTGGCAGTACGCTGGTCAGGTGCTCGACAGGATGCGCGAGGATCCGTCGGGACCCGGCTGGATGCAGTTCGGCATCCGCATGCAGCGCGAGCATCCGGACATCGTCACTGATTCGTACCTGCATTCGATGATGATGGCGGGCATCGTCGCCGCGCACGAGACCACCGCGAACGCGACCGCGAATGCGCTGAAGCTGTTGCTGCAGCACCCGCAAGCATGGCGCGAGCTCTGCGAAGATGCTTCGCTGATTCCGAATGCGGTCGACGAATGCCTGCGCCACAACGGTTCGATCGCCGCGTGGCGACGGCTCGCGACCTGCGATACGACGGTCGGCGGCGTCGCGATTCCGGCGGGCGCGAAGCTGCTGATCGTCACGTCGTCGGCGAATCGCGACGAACGCCGCTTCGCCGATCCGGATCTGTTCGACATCCACCGCGACAACCCGGCCGATCACCTGACGTTCGGGTATGGCTCGCATCAATGCATGGGCAAGCATCTCGCGCGCATGGAGATGCAGATATTCATCGACGAACTGACGCGCCGCCTGCCGCACATGCGGCTCGCCGAACAGCGCTTCACTTACGTGCCGAACACATCGTTTCGCGGTCCGGAGCATATTTGGGTCGAATGGGATCCGGCCGAAAATCCGGAGCGGCTGCGCGCGGATGTCCGACGCTTCGCGCTGACCGTGCGGATCGGCGAATCGAACGCGCGCAGCACGGGGCGCGCGTTGCGAGTCGACAGCGTGACGCCCGTGGCCGAGCGCATTCTGCGCGTGCGTCTCGTCGTGCCAGACGGTGCGCCGTTGCCGCGCTGGGGCGCGGGCGCGCACATCGACGTCGAATGCGGCGACACCGGTCTTTCCCGGCAGTATTCGCTGTGCGGCGATCCGGCCGAGCGCGGCGCGTACGAGATCGCCGTGCTGCGCGAGCCGGCGAGTCGCGGCGGTTCCGCATGGATGCACGAGCGCTTGCAGTCCGGCATGCGCGTGAAGATTCGCGGGCCGCGCAACCATTTCCCGCTCGACGAACGCGCGAGCCGCGCGATCCTGATCGCGGGCGGCATCGGCATCACGCCGATCGGCGCGATCGCGCGGGAAGCGCGCGCACGCGGCGTCGATTACGCGCTGCATTACAGCGGACGCAGCCGCTGTACGATGGCGTTCGTCGACGAGCTCGCCGCGCTGCACGGCGATCGGCTGCATTTGCACGTATCGGACGAATGCACGCGCCACGATTTCGCCGCGCTCGACGTCGCGCCCGGCACGCAGGTCTATGCATGCGGGCCGGCGCGGATGCTCGATGCGCTCGCCGTGTGCGCGCCGCGCTGGCCCGCGCACGCGCTGCGCGTCGAGCATTTCGCGGCCGGCGCGCCGCGCTTCGATCCGGCCGCCGGGCAGTCGTTCGAAGTCGAGTTGAAGGATTCGGGCGTCACGCTGACGGTGCCGGCGAACCGGACGCTGCTCGCGACGCTGCGCGCGGCGAACGTCGACGTGCAGAGCGATTGCGAGGAAGGACTGTGCGGCTCGTGCGAAGTGCGCGTGCTGGCAGGCGAAGTCGATCATCGCGACAGCGTGCTGAGCACGGGCGAGCGCGCGGCTAACACGCGGATGATGGCGTGCTGTTCGCGCGCGAAGCGCGGGCGGCTCGTGCTCGAGCTGTAGCGCCTGTCCGTCCCTCGACACCAGGCGGACAACGACGGAGACAAGACAAGGAGACAACGGATGAATACGCGAGTGGACGTGCGGGAGATGCTAGACAACAGCCGCTTCGGCGCGCATCAATGGGCGATCGTCGCGCTGTGCGCGGCGTGCCTTGTGATGGACGGATTCGACGTGCAGGCGATGGGATACGTCGCGCCGGTCGTGATCCGTGAATGGGGGATCGCGAAGGAGACGCTGTCGCCCGTGTTCGGCGCCGGATTATTCGGAATGCTGATCGGCTCGCTCGTGTTCAGCGCGCTCGCCGACAAGATCGGCCGGCGTCCGGTGCTGATCGGCGCGACGCTGTTCTTTTCCGTCTGCATGATCGCGACCGGCTTCGCGCAGTCGATCGCGCAACTGATCGGCTGGCGCTTCGCGGCCGGCCTCGGGCTCGGCTGCATCATGCCGAATGCGATGGCGCTCGCCGGAGAATACAGCCCGCGACGCATTCGCGTGTCGCTGATGATGATCGTGTCGTGCGGCTTCACGGTCGGCGGCGTGGTCGGCGGGCTCATCACCGCCGCGCTGATTCCGCACGTCGGCTGGCGAGCCGTGTTTTTCGTCGGCGGCGCGATTCCGCTCGCGATCGGCTTGCTGATGTTCGTCGCGTTGCCGGAGTCGATCCAGTTCCTGCTGTTTCGCGACGGCGGCGCGGCGCGTGCACGCCGGCAGCTCGAGCGCATCGTGCCCGCGGCGTCGCTGCCGCATGATGCGATGCTCGTCGGCGTCGAATCGAATCGCGCGGGGATGCCGTTCGTCGCGCTGTTCCAGGACGGCCGCGCGCGCATCACGCTGCTGTTGTGGCTCGTCAATTTCGCGAACCTGCTCGACATGTACTTCCTGTCGAACTGGCTGCCGACGGTCATGCGCGACGCCGGCTATTCGACGTCGACCGCCGTGCTCGCCGGCACCGCGCTATGGGCGGGCGGCGTGATCGGCACGCTCGCGCTCGGCCGCATCATCGACCGGATCGGCTTCACGACCGTGCTCGCGACGACGTTCCTGCTCGCGATCGTCGCGATCGCGTCGATCGGGCATCCGCTCGTGCTGGCGTCGCTCGTCGCGGTGTTCGCGGCGATCTTCCTGACCGGGTTCTCGATCATCGGCGGACAGCCCGCGCTCAATGCGCTCGCGGCGGTCTACTATCCGACTTCGCTGCGCTCGACCGGGATCGGCTGGAGCCTCGGCGTCGGGCGGATCGGCTCCGTCGTCGGCCCGGTGCTCGGCGGCGCGCTGATGCATCTGCAGTGGTCGTCGTCGTCGCTGTTTCTCGCGGCGGCGGCGCCGGCGTGCGTGTCGATGGCGGGGATCGTCGCGATCGCGCGTTTGGGCTTCGTCGGCGCGGGCGCCGCAACCGGTGCGCGACGCGCGGCCGCCGCGAGCGACTGACGCGGAGCCGGCGGCAGGCGTCGTGAAGACGCGGTCACAGGGGTTGACCGGGCTGCGATGTCGATGCGCCGGCAGGGCGCGGACGGTTCGCGACGAACGGCGGGCGCGATGGCCGCACGTCGCCGCGAATCCCGGCCGGCCGGTCGATCGTGCGCGCGTCGTCGAAGCGCGACGCGCGTGACGCATGCATGTTTGTTGCATCCCGGCCTGGTCAAAGCGGCTCGCACATCCTAATTTAAAAGTGCGCATCGAGTCGCCGCATGGCGCGATGTTCGTCGCTATCGGAACGGAACGGGGAAAGCCGCGAGGGACGCCGGCAGAAGACGCGGTGACCGGTTGCCGAGGCCGCTTGCGAACGGCCGGTTTCGCACGATCGGGTGCGAAGGCATCGTTGCGGAGAAATCGAAAACGACTGGCCGGTCCGAAGGGAATGCCGAACCGAATTGATGCTGCGATGGAAACGGACATGTGGCATCGGACGCGGCACGCGACACACTCGACACACTCGACACACTCGACGCGGGAACACAGAACTGACGTCACACGTGATCCACTCACGGATGCACCGAGCGACAAGGCGTTTTCCCGACAGAACGCTCGCATCCGCATCACCAGCCGAGGAGAACCGCGATGACCTTCAAGATTCTTAGTTGCGACGGTGGCGGCATCAGGGGATTGATCACTGCCTTGCTCATTCAGGATCTCGATCGGCGCAGCGGGATCATCGCGAAGGCAGACGGCTTCGCCGGCACGTCGACGGGCGGCTTGCTGTCGCTGGCGCTTGCGCGCGGCGTGTCGATTTCGCAAGTCGTCGACATCTACAGGAATCGGGGCGCGGAAATATTTCAGGAAAACCGGGCGTGGCGCGAGCAGAAGGTCGCAATCGAAACGGACGCCGCGACCTTCGCCGCATTCGCCGGGCCGGGACTCGTGGCGTGCCAGTACGTCAACACGGGGCTCAAGCACATCGCGCAGGAACTGCTCGGCGGCGGCGATCTGACCGAGCTGCGTCGACTGATCGTCGTCAATTCGGCACGCTTGTGGGATCCGGCCATGCAAAGCTGGTCCGCTTGCACGTTCTCGAACGCGAGCGGCAATGCATATCGCCATGTCGGCCTCGTCGACGCGGCGCTCGCGACGTCGGCCGCGCCTTCCTATTTCCCGCCGTACGAAGTTCCGTCGCTCGGCTACTTTGCGGACGGCGGCGTGTTCGCGAACAATCCGTCGATGACCGCCGTCTCCGAAGCGCTGGCGAGCGGCCTCGGCGGCAATCTCGGAAACTTGCGCGTGCTGTCGCTCGGCACCGGCGTCAGTCCGGCGGGCATCCGTCCGAGCGCGGTCGGCGATCCGCTCGAATGGGGCGTGACGACCTGGTTCTGGCCGTTCGAGCGCCATGATGTGCCGGCCTCCGCGTTGCTCGGATTGACGTTCGATGCGACCGCCATGCTGGCGACGCAGCAAGCGCAGCAATTGCTGGGCGCAGGCTACCAGCGCGGCGATTTCGTGCTCGGCGAAACCGTCGAACTCGACGACTGGCGCAACGCGCCCTTGCTGGAGAGCGAAACGATCGCGTACATGAGGACCTCCGAGTGGGAGCGCGTTTGCCAGTGGGTGGACGCGAATTGGCGTTGACGGCATGCGCGGCTTGCGGTGGCGCCGTCGCAGGCGGCTCCGATCACGGATCGCGGATCGCGGGCATCGCTGACGAACGAGGTTTTCCGCAGCCGATCCGGCAAGCCGAAGGAATGGCGGCGGACGTGTTGCCGCCGCGTTGCCCGATCGTGCTCGAATGAAGCGGCGGTCGCCCGATTGTCGGCTGGCCGGGCCGCAAGACCGATCGGCATGCGCCGCATGTTTGCGTCGTCTTGCCGCCGACGCCGTTCTGGAAGCCGAACTGCTGATCCGCGGACCACATCACGAGCTTGCCGTTCGGCGTGTTCGCGATGCCGGTCGGATTGACGGGCAGCGGAATCACCGGACTCCACGCGGACGGCAGCGTGACCGGGAACGACTGCGGCAGGCCGAGCGAGAACGGGGCGTTGAGCGCATTCGCGTCCTGGCACGGATACTGGATGAGCGGCGCGCCCGGCGACAGCGAGCCGCCGCTCACGTTCAGGCACAGGCCGCTCGCGACCGAGCTGCCCGGCACGTTCAGGCACAGGCCGCTGCCCTGCAGCACGATGTGATGGCGATTGCCGACGGGGACGAACGACCGCGTCGTATCGCCTTGGCCGGAGCACGACGTCTGAACGACCCCCGCGCCCGACGCGGTCGATCTGATCGTCTCCGACATGCGGATGCCGAACATGAGCGGCGCGGAATTTCTCGCGCGGGCGCGCGAGCTTCGTCCCGACGCGATGCGCAACCGCTGCGCTCGAGCGGCGCGACATCGACCGGCTGACGTCGCGAATCGTGCGGCCGTCATGTTCGACGAGATGTCATCCGACGAACGGCGCGTGCGCTTCGCTGCGTTGCCGTTTGGGTGGAGTCGGCGCTTGCATCGAATGCTTCTTCATCATTCGATGATTCGCCGTTCGTGACACGATTCGCCGTCGCGCCACATCGCGTCGCCTTGCCGATCGACGGCGGCCGAGAGGTGGATGGCGTGACGAATCGATGTCACGGAAGAAGGGATGCGGTTTTTTTTCGACAGATCGGCGCGCTGCGCGTCGTTCGAACGTGAAGCGGACTCAGTTGCGTTTGCGTGCGCGCATGCGGACCGCCGAATCGAACAGCGCCTGAGCCCGCGCGAGCTCATCCAGTGCGCGATCGAGCCGCGACACTGCCGCCGCGTATTCGACGCTCGACGTCGTGTCCTCCGCGTCACCGCGAACGGCGCGAAAGGCGAGATCGACGTTGCGCGTCGCCTCGAAAAAACGCTGCGCGGCCTGGGCTTCCCGTGAATGCGGGATGGTCGACATGGACGTTTCTCCTCTGTTGCCAAACATGACAGGCCGATGGCAAGCGTTCGCATCGCGCGACGCGCACCGGCGTGAACCACTGAATGCAACTGCATCGGCCGCCGCGCGCGACGCTTCGTGCCGATTCTCTGCGTCTCGATCGAGCCGCCGTGGCCGGATTGCAACACGCGACTGGCGCGTGCGAAGCGGCGTGAGCCTTCGCGTGCTGCCGGGCGTCGCGCGTCCGGTTGCGCACTCAGGCGCTCGATCCGTTACCACGCATGGTTCGCATGCGCGTGTGAAGCATGGCCGAACGGCGTGAGGGATTCGACGGGCGGCAAATCGAACAGATCCCGCGTGAACCCGCGCGCCTGCTCGGCGGCGGGCTGGCTGCGCAGACGCGCGACCTGCTCGACGAACGTGTCGAAATCGCCGTCGCGCGTCGCCTTCATGACTTCCGCGAGATCGCGCGCTTTCAGCACGCTCGGCTGCGTGAGCCGTACGAAGTACGGCGCTTCGAGCTCGATCGACAGCGCGAGCGGATAGTGCTTGCCGGTCTGCCCGGATTCGCGGCTGATGCAATCGACGACCGCCGCGCTTTGCGCGGCGCCGAGCACCTTGCCCGTGCTCACGCTGCGCAGGTGATCAGGATGCACGCGCAGGCGCGTGCCGATGCTGAGCTCGGTCGGCGATGCGCACACGAGCGCGTAGTAATGCTCGCGGCACCGCCCCGAAGGCAGCGTCGCGCGGCTCGTGATGAACGTATGCGGCGGGAGCTGACGCACCTGGCCGCTCGCATCGATCCACGCGTTCCAGAGCAGCGCGTCTTCCTGCTTTCTTTCCGCCTGTCTCGGCTTGCTAGACGCCGGCGAGAACAGCGCGATCAGCGAGCCCGTTCGATGCGCGGCGATCTGCGCGCTGTTGCCGAGTGGCTGGCCGATGCCCCACAGAAACCGCCCGCCTCCCAACCGGCGCTCCCATTCCTTTCTCAGCACGATGGTCGGGAGTGCTTCGCCGGACTCGTTACCGATTTTGGTCCAGCAAAACGTCGGGGGCAGGTGTTTCAGTGTCATCAACTTTCTCGGAATGCGGCCGATCGTCAGATTCGACGATCAATTCATTAGGCATTAATGTATATGTATAATGCATACTATGGAAGCCCCCAAGACACATTTTTCTGTTCAGGACCTGTTGAGCCGATTGTTGGCCGATACCCGCTCGTCCAGCGAAATAGCTAGGCTTTCTGGCGTCAGTCAGCCCACCGTCTCGCGACTGAGGTTGTCGAGCGGGCGTCGGCTGCGCAGGAGCTCGTCATTCAATAAGCTATGCAGTTTCTACGGCGTCGAGACGCGGCAGTCGGGCCGGCTTTCGGCGCCGTACAACGACTTGCTGCGCGAGGCGATCGTCGAAGCGTGGGACGGCACCGAAGAGCACGGGCGCGCGCTGCTCGGCGTGATCAGGGGATTGAAGGAGCTGAGCAGCAAGCCGAGATGACGGCTGTTGCGATGCGCGTTTTCGACGCTGTGCAGGTGCGGCGCACTGTGCGAGGCGTCGCGATTGCGTGCGTTTGCCTTCATGCACGAATCACGTTGCTGATTGCGAGCGAGGAACTTCGTTCGGCGATGTCGGACGTCGCTCGCGTTGCGGCGCACGCGCACGCGATCACGAATGCGAGATCGACATCCGCCGTGCAGAGCGTGAATGGTCGAGGGGAAGGGGCGTGTATTCGTGCGAGCGTCGCCTTCGGCGACGGCAACCGCTCGATGCGGAACTGTGTCGGCGCGCGCCTTGACGACACAGGCCATACGGCGATGCGACGCGCAATGCAATCAACTCGCGCGCGTAGACGCGGAAAGCGGGCCGTCGAGGCGGCGTTCTCGTCAATTGCCTGAGCCGGCGATCGAGCGCGGCGACGAGTGCCGCGCCCGCGTTCGACATCGTACGAAGCGGTCCCTTGTCGATTCGACGACAGGTTCCGCATTGACTGATTCAGCAGGCCGGTCGGCGCGCGACGCGTCGACCGGCTTCATGCAAGGCGGTTCGCTGAAAGCGAGCCGCCTTTTTCGCACTTATTTGCGGCCGAGATAGGTTTCGGTGCAGATATGCGTGAAGCGGGCGATCGATGCGCTCTGATGCAAGTTCCCGTTGTCGAGGTAGGCGACCGCGAACGAATACGGGTTGTAGGTGATCCGCCAATGATCGGAGGGCACTGACATCGTATAGAAGTCGCCGGTCACCGTCCCGCCGCCTTGGCACAGGCCGACTTTCAGATCGACCAGCAGGTTGCCGTTCGCATCGGTATAGCCCGACGTTTCCGTCAACAGCGTGTTGGGGCCGTTCGGTCCCGCGCTATCGTATGCGCGCACCCAGATTCGCTCGCCCGGCGGCAGGCGGACGTTGCCCGTCGAATCCCACGCGGCGACGCCCGGCGTCACGACCCGTGCGACGTTTTCGCCGCCGGTGCGTACCAGATGCGTGATGTTCTCGGTGTCGAGGAAGCGGTAGAAGCCCGCGGTGCCCGCGCCGTCCGACACGCGCAGCGTATAGGCTTGCGCGGCCGGCGCCGTCGTGCCCTTGTCGTAGACTCGGAACATCAGCGTCGCGCCCGCAGGCGACGTGATGTTGTACGACGTCCCCGAAGCCAGCGTCGCCCATGTGTTCGGCGCGGTCTCGAGCTCGGCCGTTTGCGTGCCCGCGCCCTTGAACGTCACGTAGTTCGTCGTTTGCGTCGAAGGCACTTGCACCGCGTAGTAGTCGAAGTCCGCGACCGTATCGAGGTTCGCGTTGATCTGCTGGTTGCCGGACAACTGCGTCGGATGCAGGATCGAATCGTTCGGCTCGTAGCTGTCGTAGCCCGTCGTGCCGAGCACCTGGAACTGGAACGTCGCGTTGCCCGCGCCTTGCTGCGCGCTGACGAGCAGCAGCAGACGCACCGGGCCGTTGGGGATCGCTTCGACGATCTTGTTCGGCGACAGGTCGGCCTGGCTGTCGAGCACTGTCCACGAACTGTCTTCGTTGACCTGCACGAGATGGACGTCGTGCTGTTCGTTCGCGGGCAGGTTCACGACGTACGCGACGATCTTCGTCGCGCTCGGCGCGACGAACTGGAAGCAGTCGGCCTGGCCGGCAGGCGCCGTGGGCGCGTTGTACGCGGCGCCGATCGTCACGTCGGTGCAGTTCGCGACGCTCGGCGCGACGGTCGCGGCGGCCGCGGCGCCGAGCGTCGATTGCCGCGTCGCGCGCGACGCGCGCGCGCCGGCTTGCCGGATCGCGCTGGCGGACAGCGTCGGCAGTGGACGCGGCAGGTTCGGCAGCGACGCGCGACGCGCAGCGAGCTGCTCGCCGATTTTCGTCGGCTCCGCCTTGCTGATGCCGGAAACGTGCGATTGCGCGGTGAGGATCGGGGGTTGCGCCCATGACGAGCTCATCGCCGCCGCGGTCAGCAGCGCTGCCGCGTACTTCAGTGTTTTCATTAAGGGTCTCCTTGCGTGTACGTGAATGCGCTTGACGCGCGGCAATCATCATACGTTTGCTGGAGAAAAAAGGGACGGGAAAGTTTCGGATTCGATGCCGAGATAATGGCCGATGTCGATGCAGTCATTGGATGCAACGGGTGTGCGCCGTCCGGAAAGGCTCGTTCGTCTCGAGCGGGATTGAGAAGGAGCGGGCGAGGCGGCCGACGCCGGCGAACTGCAGGCGCGATTCGGCATGCCGGGAGCGGCGTGGCGAACGCCGGAATGCGGCGGCGGCCCGGCCGAATCCCGATCGATGCGCGCCGTCGGCACGTGGTGTCGCGGCACGCCGCTTCGCGCGTGCCGCGCTGCATTCGCGATTTCGGCGAACGTCCTCGACCGGCCTGGCTTGCCAGTCGGGTCCGCCGCCAGGGATCAGGCGCGCCGCTTCACGCCGGGCAGCACACAGAGCATCTCATATGCAAGATTCGCGCCGAGCAGCGCGGTAGTGCCGAGCGGATCGTACGGCGGCGCGACTTCGACGAGATCGGCGCCGACGATGTCGAGCCCCCACGCGCCGCGCACGATCTCGAGACCCTGCGGCACCGTGAGACCGGCGATTTCCGGCGTGCCCGTGCCCGGCGCGTACGCGGGATCGATGCCGTCGATGTCGAAGCTCAGATAGACGGGGCCGCCCTGTACGCGCGAGCGCACTTCGTCCATCAGCGGCGCGAGCGACCGGTTCCAGCACGCCTCGGCCTGGACGACGCGAAAGCCCTGGCTGCGGCACCAGTCGAAATCCTCGGCCGCATAGCCGGTGCCGCGCAGGCCGATCTGCACGACGCGCTTGCAATCCAGCAAGCCTTCCTCCACGGCCCGGCGAAACGGCGTGCCGTGCGCGATCTTCTCGTCGAACATCGTGTCGTTGACGTCCGCGTGCGCGTCGACGTGAATGAGGCCGACTCGCCCATGCTCGCGATGCATCGCGCGCAGGATCGGCAGCGTGATCGTGTGGTCGCCGCCGAGCGTGACCGGGCGGCAGCCGTGCGCGAGGATCGCGTCGTACGCGGCTTCGATCCGCGCGATCGAGTCGGCGAGGTTGTACGGATTCGTCGCGACGTCGCCGACGTCGGCGACGCGCAGCGAATCGAACGGCGCCGCGCGCGTCGCCATGTTGTACGGGCGCAGCAGCACCGATTCGCTGCGGATCTGGCGCGGGCCGAACCGCGCGCCCGTCCGGTTCGACGTGCCGAGGTCGAACGGCACGCCGACGAAGCAGGCGTCGAGCCTCGCGGCGTTCGCCGCTTGCGGCAGCCGCATCATCGTCGCGATGCCGCCGAAGCGGGGCATCGCGTTGCCGCTTTGCGGCTGGAAATAGTGATCCGGCATCGTCTTGCTCCCATCGTATCGGTTGCGCCGTATCATCCGAATACGACGACAGGCCGTGTTGTACGTCGCCAAAAGTGCGACTTGAATCACGAAGATCCAACGTTCACATTGATGAAATTCCATGTATCGGCGGCGCTTGCCGCGGAGGAAGCATGCTCGGCACCCTGACGGATCTGGACCTCCGGCTGATTCGCGTGTTCGTCGCGGTGGCCGACGCGGGCGGCGTCAGCGTCGCGCAATCGACGCTGAACGTCAGCCAGCCGACGATCAGCACGCAGTTGTCGACGCTCGAGACGCGCGTCGGCTTCCGGTTGTGCGAGCGCGGGCGCAGCGGCTTTCGGCTGACGACGAAGGGCGAGCGCTTCTACGCGCTCGCGAAGAAGCTGTATGCGGCCGTCGACGCGTTCAGCAGCGAAGCGCGGCACATGGACAAGACGCTCGTCGGCACGCTCGCGATCGGCCTCATCGGCCACACGCCGATCAGCGAGAACGCCCGCATCAGCGACGCGATCGCGCGGTTCCGGCAGCGCAACGAAGCCGTGCGCTTCGTGATCTCGGTGCGGCCGCCGGGCGACCTCGCAGAGCGTCTGCTGAGCGGCGACGTGCAGATCGCGATCGGCTATTTCTGGCATCGCGTGCCGACGCTCGAGTACACGCCGCTCTTCGTCGAACGTCAGGTCGCGTACTGCGGGCGCGGCCATCCGCTCTTCAGGCGGGCGGGGCGGCTCGCGCCGTCGAGCGTCGCGGATTTCGAGTGGGCGTGGCGCACCTATCCGCTGCCCGAAGCGGCGTTGTCGACGACGCCCGCGAAAGTCACCGCGCAAGCCGACAACATGGAGGCCGTCGCGCTGCTGATCCTGTCCGGCCATCATCTCGGCTATCTGCCTCGGCATTTCGCGGCGCCTTACGTGAAGCAGGGGCTGCTCAAGGCGCTGAATCCGGGCATGCTGGGCTACGACGTGACGTTCCAGGTGGTTACGCAGCGGCGCGGCCGGCAGGATCCGATCGTGCAGGCGTTTCTCGACGATCTGACTCACGCGCATCGAGGCGGCGCGTCGCGCGCTTGAAGGGGATCGCGCGCGCCGCGGCGTTCACGGGCGGCCGCGCGTTTCGAATGGGCGCGCGCATCGATTTCGCCCGGTGGTGCGAGATCGGCTTTTTTCGCGATCGGGCGCGTGGAGGGACCCGTTCCATTTGAGCCAGGTCAAGCCGGTTTGCTGCAACTGCACGCAGTATGCATCCGGGCGAATGGAGTCCCGTCGGCGCCGCGCGTCCACGGGATCGCAACGGAGCAATGCGATGGAACACAGGTACGAGCATCGTCGACATCGACGGCTAGCCAGGTGGATTCATGCGGTAGGCCTGAGCGCGCTGTTCGCAATCGGTGTGACGTGGATCAGCGCGATCGTCGATCATCCGGTCGAGCAGGCGATCGTCGACGGAATGACGGCGTTGGAATGCGCGGAAGTGCGGGCGATGCCGGCGGGCTCGCTGCTGTCGGCGACGCAGCCGGACAACGCGGTCTGCCGGTCGTTCTTTCTGTACCGGGCCGCGTACGTCGACGCGGCGAGCAGCGCGGCCGGCTATTCGGCGGCCGTGATGCGGGCGCGCGTCGACGAGTTCTGGCAACTCGTCGGCTACGTACTCGCGCTGTGGTTCGTATTTGTCTGCATTGTCGTCGGCATCGTCCTGATCGTGCGGCGGCTGTTCGAGCAGCACGCCGGGCATCGCAAATCCACTTGAGCCGAGCGGGCGAGGCGGCGCCGGGGCGGCCCCGGCCGAGCGATTGCCCATGTCCTCGAGGCGCCGGTCTGGTCGCAAGATGCGTTCGCCGCCGAGCGGCTGTTCCATGTCCTGCAAGCGATAGCCGAGCGACGCGAGCCAGCGCTCGGCTCGATGCGGGCGATCTTGCCTTCGCGGAACGTCGGCACGCCGACCGCATTGCCGGTATAGCGCGCGTGCGGATCGTCTCCCTCGGCGCCGAGCTCGATGCCGAGCAGGCGGTCGAATCCCAGCGCCTTGCCGATCGGCGCCGTGACCAACACGTTGGCGGCGGCCACGGTGCAGCACGGATCGCCCGCATCGCGATGCCGCTGCACGAGCGCGCGGCGAGCCGGATCCCGGATCGCCGGCCCGATCACGTCGCCCATGAACCGCGTGCGCCACGCATCGAGTTGCACGCGCGACAGGGTTCGCGGCAACGGCCGCGCCGCTTCTTCGCTATGCTCGCGCCGGCGACGCCGCGGCGAGCTTCGCATTCAGACGAAGCATCCCGCTGAAGATCGCGTCGGCGACGTCTCGCGGAAAATCGCGCGGCAGCCGCGCCGACACTTCGTCGACGACGCCTGCGGTTCGCGCGGTCAACGCGTCGATCATGTCGTCGACTTCGGCCGGCGCGAAGCCGACGCGCTGGCCCTGCGCGATCCAGTGCCGCCGCTGGATCTGGTTGATCGGATAGTGGAGGTTCTTGCCGCGCACGCCCATCGCGAGCCGCGCGCGCTGCGCCGGCAATTGATTCGCACCCCGACCGATCACCGGATGCGCGGACAGCACGTCGTAGAGCGGCGTCGATCGAAAGCGATTACCCGGCAGATGCGCGATGCTGAAGTTCTTCGCATGGCCGTCGGTCGCGGCGAGCAGCCAGAACACGATCTGCGCCGCGAAGAATGCGTAGCGGTCGGCCGCGTGCTCGGAGCCGGCGAGCACGTCCATGATCGCCTCGATACCCGGTCCGCCGTCGGCCTGATATTTGTCGAATGCGGACGTGCCTGTCGCCTGGCACATGTCTTCCTGCGGCAGGCGCAGGAGCCAGCGTGCATCGCTCGACGGCTTGCGGTCGAAGCGCTCGACGACGAGCGCCTTCCGATCGTCGAAATGCGCGATGTCGCAATGCGCGATCGGCAGTCCGTACGCGGCGACGATTTTCGAGCACAGCCATTCGTTCTCGACCGACGTGCGCATGTCGGCGCGCCGGTTGCCGACGAGCCCGAGCGGCAGCTTCAGGATATGCGTGGTCGGCGTGCTGCCTTCGGGCAGCAGCCAACGGCCGCGATGGCGCAGCAGCGCGGTCTTTTCCTGCGCGCCCGCGATCGACAGGCGCAGATCGTCGAGCGGCTCGTGCTGCCCGGCCTGCGGCGCGGACGTGATCTCGCGCAGCAGGCGCGCGATGTCCGCGTCGGCGAGCGCGTGCCCGCGAATGCGATCGAGATCGTCCGGCGTTTCGTCGGGCGGCAGCATCTGCAGCGCGCCGACGCAATCGCGGCCGAGCGTCGAGAGCAGCTCGAACGGCGACGTGCCGCCCGTTCTGTAGCGCATCGCGATCCGGCGCCGGATCGGTTCGCTGTCGGGCAGCAGGTTGTCGAAGTAGTCGCTGACGAGCCGGCCGCGATACGGCTGGTTGCCCGGCGTGAACGGCAGCGAAAGCGACAGGGGGCGGCCTTGCGGGTCCGCGATCCATTCGTCGAAGTAGACGAGGCGCTCGCCGTCGCGGGCATGCTCCCAGTAGCCGACGGGCAGGCCGTTCATCCACAGATGCAGGCGCGCCGTGCGCGCGCTCACCAGTCCTCCCGCTTCTTCGGGGCGGCGCTCTTGCGCGGCGAGCGGGGCAGGCGCTCGGCGGCGTGCAGGTCCGGCACGGATGGCCTCGCAGGCAACGCGGGACGCTTTGCGGCGACGCGTCCGCCTCCTGTCGTTTTCGCGACTTTGCGCGCGGGCGCGGCGACCGTTTGCTTCGCGGCGGGCTTGGCAGAAGCGACGTAGGTTTGGGTCAGTGTGAGCTCGACGTCGAGGATGCGCAGCACCTTGACCAGCCGCTCGACGCTCGCCGACGCCGGGTTTGCCTCGAATTGCGCATACGTCTGCTGTGTGACGCCGAGGCGGCTCGCGAGCATCGCTTGCGTCAATCCGGCGGCCTTGCGGAAGCCGCGCAAGATGGGCCGCCATTGGCTGAGTGTCTTGATCCCGTGTTCGATGGTGATGGCCATGCGTGCACCCGATTGATATGCAAAGTACTGCCTATATTCGAAGAAAACAGTCTATATGCTGTAAATTGAATTTACAAGCTTCAGGCTGTATTTGTTAAAAACAGTCCATGACCTGTTTTTATGGGTGCATGGACATATCGGACGACGACGGCGGCGAGTCGATTTGTCGCGGTGCGTCGAGCGTGCCGATGCGGTCGCCGATGCGGCAACGTTTGCGTGCGCCCGGTTGTTCGTTTGCGCGTGCCAAAGTGTGCATCGACCCTGTTTTCGTGCGATTCCGGGCTGCGCCGCACCCGCCGATTTCCCGTCAAAAATTGCGTTGGCCCGTGTGCTTTTGGGTGGCCACGTCCCGTATAATTCGCAGCTTTTTGACAATCTGACAATCGGCTCCAGCCGAGATTCGCATCGCAGCCGGACACGACCGGCGGCGATCGTGCAGATCAGGCGATGTCGAGTGGCGGCGCAACGGAGCGCCTGTCGCGTCGAGGGGTAATCGAGCGCCGGCATGTGCCACCATCCGGCCGATTCGCGATCGAAATTGTCAGATTAAAAACGGCACGCTGGCGAAGCCGTTTCGACGCCCCTGCGCGATTGCGTTTCCGACGCGCGCGCCGGCGTGTGAAGGTTGCATTTCCCGGCAGGGCGACGCGCGGGTGGAGAGATTTCCGCGCGTTGTCCGCCGGACGCGAACGATCGAAACCCATCGTTCGCCGTGTGCGGAGCGACGCCGGCGAGGCCGGCGTCGAGTGACATGACGGGGGCGTTGCCGTCGGGACGGGATGACGGCGCGCGGTCACGCACGCGAACAATCGACAGCCGCAGGCCGCCAACGGTCCTGTCGGCGGGCAGGCGGCTTGCGCCTGTGCGGGCGATTGCGCGCGACTCGATATCGAGACAGTCAGCAGGCCAATCAAAATGTTCGCCCATAACAGGCCAGGTTTTTTGCGGGGAATGTTGGAATATCGACGGACGGCGGTGCCAGCCGTCCGGCTTCGAAGCCGGCTTCGCATTCGATCGGCTCTGCCGATGAAGCCGATTGCAACGTTTGCGAGCGCACTCGCGATCGCCTCCGCGCTCGTTCATCCCGGTTCATCGATCGCGGCGCCGCAATCGCAATCGCAGCCGCCGCAGAAACAGCCGTCGGCGTCGACCGCCGCCGGCGCGTCCGCGCCGCTCGCCGCACCGAAGCCGCCTGGCCTTGCCGGCGCCGCGATCCGCGTGCCGTTCGCGACGCTCGGCGCGTACGAGACGCTGCGCCTGCGCGGCAGCGACACCGCGCGGACCGTCAACGCCGGCGTGCGGCTCGACCGGATGGTCACGGCCGCGCGGCTGCGGCTCACCTATACGTATTCGCCGTCGCTCGTGTTTCCGGTGTCGCATCTGAAGGTGTCGATCAACGGCGAATCGGTCGCGACGCTGCCGTTCGACAGCGAGCACGCGGGCCGCGCGGTCACGCAGGAGATCCCGCTTGATCCGCGCTATTTCACCGACTTCAACCAGATCGAGCTGCGCCTCATCGCGCACTACACGCTCGATCATTGCGAAGACCCCGAGCATTCGGCGCTCTGGGCCGACGTAAGCCCGACGAGCGAGCTGATCTTCGACGAGGCGTCGGTGCGCTTGCCGAACGATCTCGCGCTCCTGCCCGCGCCGTTCTTCGACCGGCGCGACAACAGCCGGCTGCGCCTGCCGTTCGTGCTGCCCGCGACGCCCGACGACGCGACGCTGCGCAGCGCGGGCGTGCTCGCGTCGTGGTTCGGCGCGCTCGCCGATTACCGGCAGGCGCGTTTCCCGGTGTCGTCGACGTTGCCCGCGAACGATCATGCGGTGATCGTCGGCGCCGCCGCTCAACTGCCCGCGTCGCTGCAACTGCCGCCGATCGACGGCCCGATGCTCGTCGTCGCCGACAACCCGGTCGCGCCCGACAAGAAGCTGCTCGTCGTCACGGGCCGCAGCGCGGCCGACGTCGACGCCGCGACGAACGCGCTCGTGCTCGGCAACGCCGCGCTGTCCGGTCCGTGGGCGCGCGTGTCGCGCATCGACATCGGCGCGCCGCGCAAGCCTTACGACGCGCCGCGCTGGGTGCCGGTGAACCGGCCGGTGACGTTCCGCGAGCTCATCGGCAACCCGGCCGATCTGCAGGTGCGCGGCAGCGCGCCCGATCCGGTCCGGCTGAATCTGCGCTTGCCCGCCGATCTGCATTCGTGGAGCGGTTCGGGCGTGCCGCTGTCGCTGCACTATCGCTACACCGCGCCGACCGTGCGCAGCGATTCGATGCTCGCCGTCGAGATCAACGACCAGCTCGTGCAGTCGTACCGGCTGTCGCCGCGCAGCCAGGACGCGCGCGGCCGCGTGCAGCTGCCTTTGCTGTCCGACGCGGACAGCCGCGCGACGAACGACGTCGACATCCCGGCGTTTCGCGTCGGCAGCGCGAACCAGCTGCAACTGCGCTTCACGCTCGATTCGGAGAAGACGGGGCTCTGCACGGGCGTCGCGAGCGAGCCGCAGCGCGCGGCGATCGATCCCGATTCGACGATCGATTTCTCGCGCTTCATCCATTACGCGACGCTGCCGAACCTCGCGTACTTCGCGAACAGCGGTTTTCCGTTCACGCGCTACGCGGATCTGTCGCAGACCGCGATCGTGCTGCCCGAGCGGCCGTCGCCCGTCGAGCAGGAAGCGTTCCTGACGATGCTCGGCCACATGGGGCAGTGGACCGGCTTCCCGGCGCTGCGCATGCAGGTCGCGCGGACGGCGGACGCGCCGCGCATCACGGACAAGGATCTGCTCGTGATCGACGGCGCGCCGCCGTATGCGCAGTTGTCGGGCTGGCGCGACGCGCTGCCGGTCGCGATCGGTGCGGGCGCGGACGGCGGCTTCGCGCGCGCGACGTTCTCGGTGAAGGAGCGCTGGCGCGACGATGCGCGCTCGCCGTCGGGCGGCGCGCGCTTCGAGCAGAGCGGCGCGCTCGCCGCGCTGTTCGGCTTCGAGCTGCCGGGCAGCGACGGGCGCAGCGTCGTCGCCATGACCGCGACCGACGCGCGGCATCTCGGCGATCTGCTCGACGTATTCGAGAAGCCGGGCCTCGTCGCGCAGTTGCAGGGCGACGTCGCGCTCGTGCGGGCCGGCGCGGTCGAGAGCATGCGTGTCGGCGAACCCTATCTCGTCAGCTACGTGCCGTGGTACGCGCGCGTGTGGACCGCGGTCGCGAAGCATCCGGTGCTTCTCGGGCTGCTCGGCGCGGCGGCCGGGCTGCTGCTCGCGCTCGGCGCGTTCGGCGCGCTGCAGCGGATCGCCGCGCGGCGGCGGGGGATCTGAGCCGATGGCCGGGCGGGCGGTGCGCGGCGCGCGGGCGCGGTGGGGCAGGCGATGCTGGCGGGCGTTTTGTCGGGCGTCTGCGGGCGTCGCGGTGGTGAGCGTCATGACAGCGAGCGTCGCGACAGCGGGCGTCGCGGCGGCTTCGGGAAGCGCCGCACGTGCGACGGAGCGCGCGTCAGGCGATGCCGGATGGCGCGACGTCGCCGGTCCAGCATCGGCCGCTTCCGCATGGCCAGGTTCGAGCGGAAATCGGGGCTTCGGCGCGAACCCGGCCGCACTCGCGGCCATGAGTGCGGACGCGAGTACGGACGTCGTCCCAAACCTCGGCGCGAATGCGTCAATGGCTGGCGTGAACCCGGGTGGCCGCGCGCTTCGAGCCGAGCATGCGAGCCGGCTTGCAAGCGCGAAAGCGGGTCTGGATGCGGTCGCCAATGCGACGCGAGGCGGTTACGCGAGTTCGAGCGACGGCGCGCCGGCCGAGTCGGGTGAGCGCGTGAGTGTCGTCGCGAGTGAGCGCATCGTCGCGAGTGTCTTGACGAACGAGATTGCAAGCGAAGGCAAGCGTCCGCGCGACGCAACGGACACGATCGCGATGTCGGCGTCGCCCGCGGCGAAGTCCGCTCGCACGTCCGCCGCCGCTGTCTGCACGCCTTCCTGGCCGCGCTGGGATCGCTTCAAGCGCGACTTCATGTCGGCCGACGGCCGCGTGATCGACGTCGGCTCGGCCGACGAACGGACCGTGTCCGAGGGGCAGGCATACGGGCTGTTCTTCGCGCTCGTCGCGAACGACCGGCCGGCCTTCGATGCGCTCCTCCACTGGACAGAGAACAACCTCGCGCAAGGCGACCTGACCGCGCATCTGCCCGCGTGGCTGTGGGGCCGCGCGGCCGACGGCGCGTGGCGCGTGCTCGACGCGAACGCCGCATCCGACGCGGACGTGTGGATCGCGTACGCGCTGCTCGAAGCGGGGCGTCTGTGGCGCGAGCGCAGCTACACCGCGCGCGGCGCGCTGCTCGCGAAGCGCGTGCTCGACGACGAGACCGCGACGCTGCCGGGGCTTGGCCTCGTGCTGCTGCCCGGGCCGGCGGGCTTTCGGCCGATGCGCGATCTGTGGCGGCTGAATCCGAGCTACTCGCCGCCGCAGGCGATTCGCGGCATCGGCGCGCATCTGCCGGACGACGCGCGCTGGGCGCGGCTCGCGGCGAGCGTCGGCCGCGTGCTGATCGATACCGCGCCGCGCGGCTTCGCGCCGGACTGGGCGCTGTACCGGTCGGGTCACGGCTTCGAGCCGGATGCCGACTCGCATGCGGAAAGCGCGTACAACGCGATTCGCGTCTATTTGTGGGCGGGGATGCTCGACGCGAGCGACGCGCTCGCGCAGCCGCTGCTCGCGCATTTCGCGCCGTTCGCCGATCACGTCGCCGCGCACGGCGCGCCGCCGGAAACGGTCGACGCGACGACGGGCGTGGCGGGGCCGCGCGACGGCAACACCGGTTTTTCCGCGGCGGCCGTGCCGTTCCTCGACGCGCGCGGCGAGCACGCGCTCGCCGATGCGCAAGTCGCGCGCCTCGCGCGGCTCGAGCGAGAGGCGGCGAGCGGCTACTACGCGAACGTGCTGACGCTGTTCGGGCTTGGCTGGCGCGACGGGCGCTACCGGTTCGCGGCGGACGGCACGCTGAACGTTCGATGGAGCGAGCCGTGCTCGACGCCCGCTCGCTGACGATGACGCGCCTCGCGGTGTGCGCGCGGCGCCGTGTCCGGCTCGCCGGGATCGCGGTGATCATCCGCAATGCCGCGCTCGGCCTGGCGTTCGGCGCAGCGCAAAGCGCCATTGCGGCTTCGGCGTCGCAAGCGGCTCCAGCTCCCGTTCCCGTTTCCGTTCCATCGGTGGCGATATACGACGCTCCGGTCCGGGCCGTCCCGATGACGCAGGCGTCGTCGGTGCGACTCGTGTCGATCCCGCGAACGTCGTCGGGTGCGATGTCGGCGAATGCCGCGTCGATGCGGCAAGATGTGCCGCGTCGACGCTCGCCGACGTCCGAGACGCGCGCGCGCGCGGCGGCGTCACAGCCGTTCGCGCGCACAGGCGCGTCGATGCCGCTTCGCTTGGCCGCGCCGCCGTATTCGATATCGACGACGCAATCGTCGCAGATCCGCTTCGTCCCGACGCAGCCGCGCGGCGCGCCCGCGACGCCGCAGCCCGTCGCGACGCCGCACTCGCCCGATGCCGAAGCCGCGCATCAGTTGTACGCGACGGCGCGCATGTGGGCCAACAAGCATCGCGACGACCTCGCGCGCGACGCGCTGCGCAAGGCGCTGCTGATCGCGCCCGACGATCCGTCGCTGCTCGCCGAGCAGACGCGGATCCTGCTGCGCGTCGGCGATGCGAATGGCGCTCGCGCCGCGCTCGCGCGTCTGAAGGCGGCGGCGCCCGGCGCGGTCGCGACGCGCCAGGCCGACGACGAATACCGCGTCGCGACGAGCGGCCGCGAGGAGATGGCGCAGATCCGCCTGCTCGCGCGCAGCGGGCGCGGCGACGACGCGGCCCGGCGGATCGTCGCGCTGTTTCCGCACGGCGCGCCGACGGGCACGCTCGGCGCCGAGTATTACCAGATCGTCGCAAGCGCGCCCGATGGCCGCGCGCGGGCGATCGACGCGCTGCGCCGGACCGTCGCCGCCGATTCGTCGGACGTCGACGCGGCGACCGTCCTCGCGAAGCTGCTGAACCAGCGCGGCGACACGCGCGCGGAAGCGAACCGGCTCGCGTGGACGCTTGTCGCGCGGCCGGACACGGACCGGCGCGCGGCGCTGTCGCTGTGGCGCAGCGTGCTGCAATCGGCGGGCCGCGATCTCGCGTATCTCGACGCGTTCCGCGCGTACCTGACATTCGTTCCCGGCGACGACGAATTCCGCGGCAACGCCGCCGCGCTCGAACAGCAGCGCGAAGCGCAACGGCGCCTCGAACGCGATCCGGACTACATCGCGCAGCAACGCGGCCTGCAGGCGCTCGCGCGCGGCGACTTCGCGGCCGCCGAGCCGCTGCTCGTGCGCGCCGCGCGGGCGCGCGCGGGCGATCCCGACGCGGTCGGCGGCCTCGGCTTGCTGCGCTTGCGCGAGGGCCGGCACGACGAAGCGCGCGCGCTGTTCGTGCGCGCGGTCGCGCTCGCGCCGGACAATCGCGCGAAATGGACGAGCCTCGCGGGCACCGCGCGCTTCTGGGGCACGCTTGCGCAGGGCCGCGCGGCGGCCGCGCAAGGGCGGGCGGACGACGCGGAGCGCGCCGCGCGCGCGGCGCTCGCGCTCGAGCCGGACAGCGCCGACGCGAAGCTGCTGCTCGCCGATTCGCTGCTCGCGCGGCGCGACTGGCGCGCGGCGGAACCGCTGCTGCGCGCGCTGCTCGCCGCGCGCACGCCGAGCGTGTCGGCCGTGCGCAGCGTGCGCACGCTGTACGAAGAAACCGGTCGCCTCGACGCGCTCGGGCCGCTCATCGACGCGCTGCAAAGCCGCTTTGCCGCGGCTGACGATCGCCGGGCGCTCGCGCGGCTGCGCGCCGATCTGCTCGCCCAGCAAGCGGACGCGCTCGCGGCGTCGGGCAAGCGCGGACCGGCCGCGCAGCGCTACGAAGCATCGCTGCGCATCGCGCCCGACGCGCCGTGGACCCGCTTCGCGCTCGCGCGGCTGTATCGCGACATGGGCCTGCCGCAGCTGGGTCGGGCGGTGATGGACGACGGGCTGGCGGCGTCGGACGCGGCCGACATGCGCCACGCGGTCGCGTTGTATCGAAACTCGCTCGACGACGTCGCGGGCGCGCAGGCGGCGTTCGCGGCGATCCCGGACGCGAGCCGCACCGACGGCATGCGCGCGTTCGCGCGCAGGCTCGATGCCGAAGCGTCGCTCGCCGACGCGCGCGCCGCGCTCGCGCGCGACGACCGCGCGGCCGCCGCGGCCGCGCTCGATCGTGCGCGAAGTTTCGCACCCGACGATCCGGACATGCTCGCGGCCGTCGGCGCACAGTGGATCGACAGCGGCGACATCGAGCGCGGCCTCGCGCCGCTGCGCGACTGGATCGCCGCGCATCCGCAGCAGGCCGACGCCGATGTCCGGCTGCGCTACGGCGATCTGCTCGGCGGCGCGCAACGCAACGACGCGCTGGCCGCGTGGCTCGACGCGCTGCGGCGCGGCTCGCCGCTGAGCGCCGCGCAGACTGCGCGCCTCGAGGATCAGTCGCTGCGGCTGATTCTGCGCGAGACCGACGATGCGCTCGAGCGCAACGACTACGCGCACGCGCAGCGCCTGCTCGATCGCGCGAGCCCGGCGGGCAAGGCCGATCGCCGCTACGCGCTCGAGGTCGCCGAGCTGGCGCGTGCGCAGGGCCGCTACGATGCCGCGCGGCTCGCGCTCGCGCCGCTGCTGGCGCGCACCCCCGACGACGCCGACGCGCGGCTCCCGCTCGCGCGCATCCTCGACGACGACGGCGAGCATGCGGAGGCGCTCGCGCTCGTGCACGACGTGCTCGCGCGCACGCCGCCCGACGATGTCGACGCGCAACTGTCGGCGGTGCGCCGGCTGACTGCGCTGCGCCTTCCGCGGGAAGCGGCGCGGCTCACCGCCACGCTGCGCGTTGCGTATCCGGCGCGTCCGGACGTGACGGTCGCGGCCGGGCGGGTCGCGCAGGCGCTCGGCCGCTACGACGACGCGGAATCGCTGTACCGGCAGTCGCTCGCGCAGGAGCGCGCGACGGGCGCCGCGCCGCGACGCGACGGCGCGACACCCGCGCAGGCCGCCTGGACCGACTTGCAGCAGCGCCGCGATCCCGAGATCGAAGCGGGCTGGCTGCCCGCGTACAAGTCCGGGGACGAAGGAATTTCCGCGTATCGCGCGTATCAGGCGCCCGTCTATCTGCAGCTTCCGTATCGCTACGACGGCCACGTCTTCGTCCATCTCGACGCCGTGCGGCTCGATGCGGGCACACTCGACACGAGCGATCCGCGCGCTGATGCGCTCAACACGTTTGCGACCTATCCGGTGCTCGCCGATCCGTCGGCGGCGCCCGGCGGATCGCTGCGCCAGCGCGCGACGGGCGTCGGCGGCGGCGTCGGCTACCGGACCGACGCGTGGCGCTTCGACGTCGGCACGACGCCGCTCGGCTTTCCGGTGCATTACGTCGTCGGCGGCGCGCGCTATCGATTCGACACGGGCCCGGCGAGCTTCTCGGTCAGCGCGTCGCGGCGGCCGGAGACGGGCAGCGTGCTGTCGTACGCGGGGCTGCGCGATCCTTGGACGGGCGCGACATGGGGCGGCGTGCGGCGCGACAGCGTCGATCTGCACGCGTCCGTCGACATCGGCCGCGTGAACCTGTTCGCCGATCTCGGCGCGGGGCTGCTGACGGGACGCAGCGTCGCCGGCAATTCGGCCGTCACGCTGCGCACGGGGCTCATGGCGCCCGTCTACCGGCGCGCGGACATGCGCGTGAGCGCGGGACTCGTCGGCAACGCCTGGCACTACGCGCAGAACCTGCGCTTCTACACGTACGGGCAGGGGGGCTACTACAGCCCGCAGCGTTATCTGTCGATCGGCATGCCGATCGAATGGGTGGGGCGGCGCGGCCCGTTCACATGGGACGTGACCGCAACGACCGGCGTGTCGAATTCGTATGAACGGGATTCGCCGTACTTCCCGAACGGACTGCCGGACTCGACGCTCGTCAAGACCGCGCAGGCGCTCGGCCACCCGGTGTTTTCGGGGGGCTCGACGCGCGGCGTGTCGTTCTGGTATGGGTTCACCGGCGTCGCCGAGTATCGCGTGAACGCGCGGCTCGTCGTCGGCGCGCGGTTCGACATCGATCACGCGCACGACTACGCGCCGAGCTCCGGTCTGGTGTACGTGCGCTATTCGTTCGACGCACGCAAGGACAGCGGCGGCTTTTCGCCGTCGCCGGTTCGACTCTATTCGAGCTACTGATGGACGCGACATGAACGACACACGCGTGAAATCCGATTCGACCTTCATCCGTTCCGAACGCGACGCCGCCGAGACGGGCGCGTTCGGGCGCTTGCGCGCGCTGTGGCGTGCGTGGTCGCGTGCCGTGACGCCGCACGACCGAGCGGCGGCGCCGAACCGGCTCGCGATCGACGCGCTGCCCGACGAGTGGACCGAGCTCGAGCCGGGCGGGCTGTATGCGGTGTATGCGGCGGCGCGCACGCCCGCGTGCGATGCGCTGATCTGGGAGAGCGTGCGGCATGCGCGCACGCGTGACGTCACGGTCGTGCTCGCGCGCGAGCGCGCGGACGTCGCGGCGCGGCTGCGCGAGATCGGCTTCGACGAAGATGTGCATGCCCGGGGCTGGCCGCGACGATTGAACGTGCTTGCGATGCCGCTCGATGACGCGGACGCGGATGAGGCGCTGCGCACGGGCCGGGTCGATGTCGCGGCCCGCGCGGGTTTCGATGCGCGGGCGTCGAAGCATCGACGGGGAGGCGAGGCGGGTGCGTCGGCGGTGGATGTCTCGTCGGGCGCGTCTGCGTCGAACTCGACAGGCGCATCGGGAGTGCCGAAGGTGCATGAGATGCCGGATGTATTGGATGCGCCGGATGCGCCGGATGCGTCGAAGGTGTTGAACGCATCGAACGCATCGAACGCATCGAACGCGCCGAATGCATCGAACGCGCCGAATGCATCGAACGCGCCGAATCCGCTAGAAGACGCCGCGTCGCCGCCCGCGTTCGCGCGTCTCGTCGGCGGCCTGCGCGCGCTGAAGCGCTACCGTTTTCGCGCGAACGCGCTGTATTTCGTCGAAGGCGCAGAGTGTTGGTTCAGTTGGCACGATCCGGTCGCGCTGACGCAGGAAGGGCGCGCGCTCGCCGGCTGGTGCCGTGCACATCGGATCGCGCTCGTGCTGCTGATCGACCCGCGAGCGGCGGAGGCGGACGCGAGCCGCGCCGACGGGGCGCGCGCGATCGCGTCGCGTGCCGCGGCTGCCGTTCGTGACGAGGCCCGCAACGATGACCGCGCCGGTGATCGATCCGACGACCGAACCGCAGACCGCGCCGCCGCATTCGCCGGCGACGGCGCGCGCTCCGCACGCGGCGGATTCCACGGCGCATGTGCGGGCGTCGCGCAGTTGCAGCGTACGCACGGCGAGCTGCGCTGGATGGTCGACTTCTGGCGCTCGCGCGGCGCGGTCGCGACGGGTGAGGTTCGCGCGCTGCGCTTCACGGGAGACGGCCGGCTGACGGCCGTGCCGGCGGCCGGTGCGCACGCGCTGCGCGGCGGCGCACAGCTCGCGTTCGACGAGACGCGCGTCGTCGTCTGCCGACGCGTCGTCGAGCGCGAATCGTGGGCGCCGGGCGATTGGGACGTCGTCGACGACAACGCCGCGGTGCTCGCCGCCTGCGAAGGCGCGCACGCGGCGACCGCCGTACTCGCGTTCACCGGCCGCGCGCAGCTCGAAGCATTGTGCTCGGCGATCCACGCGCTGCGCTTGCGATGCGGCGGCGCGCTGAAGATCGTCGTCGTCGAACGCGGCGAAGCGCTGCGCCATCAGTTCGAGCTGCTCGCGCTGAACCTCGGCGCGAATCAGGTCGTCGCGCGCAATCTGCCGTTTTCGCGCGTGCTCGCGGTGCTGCGCTCGCTGCAGGGACAGTTGTATGCGCGCCCGGTCGCGGCCGATTATCGGGCCGCGCTCGCCGCGTCGCTCGGCGATACGGTGCTCGGCTATCTGCCCGTCGGCGCGTTCTGCGCGCATGTACGCGCGGTGCTCGAGCGCAGCACGGTGCTCGCGCTGTCGCATACGCTCGTGAAGCTGACGCTGCTGCCGGGCGTGCCGCATGCGGACGCGCTGCGCGCGTGCGCGTTGCGCCGTGCGGGCGACGTGCTGACCGCCGACGCGCAGCATCTTTATCTGTTCCTTTTCGCGTGCGAGCTCGCCGATGCGAGCGACGTGCTCGGATACATCTTCAGCGTGCCGGTCGAGCGGATATCGGATCGCGGCGCGTATCTCGCGGAGGAGAGCATCGAGCATGAGCTGAGCGCGCTCGATGCGGCAAACCGGCGCGCGCCGATCGCCGATTACAGCGACCTCTTTTCGGCGGCGGCCGTTGTGAAGCGCGAGCCCGACGCGCGCACTGCGGTCGAGCATCCGGCCATGCCGCGCATCGAAATCCCGCCGGACGAACGCATGCCGCGGCATGCGCCGAGCACGTCGACGCCAACGAGCGCTCGATCCGCATCACATGCGCTGCCGCGACGATCGGCGTTCCCCATATCGCCCGCGTCGCGCGCACCGACCGAAACGGCGCAGATCGTCGTATCGCCATCGCCCATGCCGATCGCATCGACTGCATCGACCGCATCGACCACATCGACCACATCGATCGCGACGCCGCGCCTCCCGCATCCGCTCCGGTCTCCGGCCGCCGGCGCGATCGTCCACACCCGCACCCGCACCGCCACGCGCGATGCGATGCCGCTGCACATCAAGGAGGCCGAATGATTTCGCTGATGATCGCCGGCTTTGTCGTCGGCGTCGTGATCGCCGTTCCGATCCGGCTCGTGACGTCGCGCGCCGGCGTCGGAAAAGGCCTGTCGCTGCCACGCGACTTCGATCGCCGCGACGCGGTGCACTGCACGCTCGAGCCGGTCGCGCTGCACGCGCGACTGCTTCCCGCAGCCGCGGCGCGCAAACGGCGGGGCGCGCAATGAAGACGATCGCCATCGTTTCGACGACGGGCGGCGCGGGCCGCACGATGCTGACGGCGGCGCTCGCGGTGCTGCTCGCGCGCCGCGGGCGGCCGGCTGTCGCGCTCGATTTCGATCCGCAGAATCTGCTCGGCGTGCAGCTCGGGCTGGACGCGTTCGCGTCGGCGGGCATCGCGCACGCGCTGACGGGCACGGATGCCGTCTGGCACGCGCACACGTGGCGCAGCGCGGACGGCGTGCTGTTCGTGCCGTACGGACACGTCGATCCCGCGCAAGCGCTCGCGTGCGACGGGCGGCTGGCCGCCGAACCCGGATGGCTCGCCCGCGCGCTCGCCGACGTCGACCTGCCGGCCGACGGCGTGGCGCTGATCGACACCGCGCGCTACCCATCGCAGCAGGCGGCGCACGCACTGCGCTGCGCGGATCTCGCGTTGTGCGTCGTGCCGCCGGATCCCGCCGCGTGCGCAACGGCCGCCGCTCGGCTGCCGGAACTGCGTGCCGCGCATGCCGCCGCGCTGCGCATCGTCGTGAACCGCTTGAACCCGGCGCGCGACATGCAGCGCGACGTGCTCGCGATGCTGCGCGCGGCGGCGGGGCCGGGCGTCGTGCTCGAGCAGCGCGTTCATCTGGATGCGGCGCTGCCCGAGGCGCTCGCGCGCGGCACGTGGTTCTTCGACGACGCGCCGCATTCGCAGGCGTCGCACGATCTGCACGGCGTCGCTAACTGGGTCGACGCGTGGCTCGACGCATCGGTGGGGCGCGGCGCGACGGGGACGATCGCATGAAACCGCACACGACATTCCGCCGGCGGATCGGCGACGCAGTGGTGCGCGCTCGCGATTGGATCGCGCGCGGCCTCGGCGTGCCCGACGAACGCTCGTCGTTCGACTGGCTCGTGCGCGTGCTCTTTCACGCGCCCGCGCCCGGCAAGCGCGACGTCGTGCGCGACTGGCTACGCGCGGCGATCCTGTGGGCCGCCGCGCAATGGGGCGTGGCGCGGCCGCGCCGCGCGCGCGACTGGCTCTGGCGAGCGTTCGTGCGCGCGCCGCATGAAGCACGATCGCGCGCGCGCGATCCGCTCGCATGGATCGACGCGACGTTCGTGCCGGCATGCCTGTTCGCGCGACGCGTGCAGCGACGCGTCGACGGTTGGCTCGCGCGTCTGCCGTGGCATCGCTGGGGCGAGCGCATCGAGCGCGGCGCCGAGCGTGCCGGCGCGCGTCGCTGGCTGCTGCCGGCAAGCGGCGCGGCAGGCGTCGCGCTGTGGCTCGCGGCCGGCACGTCGCCGCTCGCGCCCGCGGGCCAGTTCGCGTTCTTCGCGACGGTCGCCGCGCTCGCGCTGATGCTGCGCCGCGTGCCGGGCCGTCTGCCGACGCTCGCGCTCGCGACGTTCGCGCTGCTCGCGATGGCGCGCTACATCTGGTGGCGTAGCACCGAGACGCTCGATTTCCGCACGCCGGTCGAGGCGTTCGTCGGCTATCTGCTGTACGCGGCCGAGGCGTACACATGGCTCATTCTCGTGCTCGGCTTCGTGCAGACCGCATGGCCGCTCGAACGTCCGGTCGCGCGCCTGCCGGACGATCCGGCCGAGTGGCCGAGCGTCGACGTCTACATTCCGACCTGCAACGAGCCGCTCGCCGTCGTGAAGCCGACGGTGTTCGCCGCGCAGAGCCTCGACTGGCCCGCCGACAAGCTGCGCGTCTATCTGCTCGACGACGGCCGTCGTCCGGAGTTCGAAGCATTCGCTCGCGACGCGGGCATCGGCTATCTGACGCGCGACGACAGCCGGCACGCGAAGGCGGGCAACATCAACAGCGCGCTTGCGCAAACGCAAGGCGAATACGTCGCGATCTTCGATTGCGATCACGTGCCGACGCGCTCGTTCCTGCAGACGACGATGGGCGCATTCCTTCGCGATCCGACATGCGCGCTCGTGCAGACGCCGCATCATTTCTTCTCGCCGGATCCGTTCGAGCGCAACCTCGGCACGTTCCGCCGCGTGCCGAACGAAGGCAGCCTGTTTTACGGACTCGTGCAGGCGGGCAACGATCTTTGGAACGCGGCGTTCTTCTGCGGCTCGTGTGCAGTGTTGAAGCGCGGTCCGCTCGAAGAGGTGGGCGGCGTCGCGATCGAGACCGTCACCGAGGACGCGCACACCGCGCTGAAGCTGCATCGCCGCGGCTATGCGAGCGCGTACCTGCCGACCGTTCAGGCCGCCGGCCTCGCGACCGAAAGCCTCGCGGGCCACATCCGGCAGCGCGCGCGCTGGGCGCGCGGCATGGCGCAGATCTTCCGGATCGACAACCCGTTCGTCGGCCGCGGCCTCGGCGTCTTCCAGCGCTTGTGCTACGGCAACGCGATGCTGCATTTCTTCTACGGCATTCCGCGGCTCGTGTTCCTGACGATGCCGATCGCGTACCTGTTCTTTCATCTGTATTTCATCAACGCGTCGGCGCTCGCGCTCGCGAGCTACGTGCTGCCGTACATGGCGCTCGCGCACGTCGCGAACGCGCGGATGCAGGGGCGCTTCCGTCACTCGTTCTGGGCCGAAGTGTACGAATCGGTGCTCGCGTGGTACATCGCGCTGCCGACGACGATCGCTTTCCTGAGCCCGAAGCACGGCAAGTTCAACGTGACCGCAAAGGGCGGGCGGATCGACGAAGGCTACGTCGACTGGGCGACGTCGAAGCCGTATCTCGCGCTGTTCGTGCTGAACGTCGCGGCGATCGGCGCGGGCTTCGTCCGTCTCGTGCTCGGAGGCGGCGACGAGGCGTCGACGATCCTGATGAACGTCTCGTGGGCGCTGTACAACCTCGCGATGCTCGGCGCGGCGCTCGCGGTCGCGCGCGAGGCGAAGCAGGTGCGCGTCACGCACCGGATCGCGATGCGCGTGCCGGCGACGCTGCTCTTCGCCGATGGCACGACGGCCGCATGCCGCACGAAGGACTATTCGGCGGGCGGCCTCGGCCTCGATGCGGTGCCGGGCGCGCGCCTCGCGCTCGGCGACACGCTCGACGTCTGCGTGAGCCGCGGCGACCGGCCGTTTCATTTCCCGGTGCGCGTGACGCGCATCGACGACGCGCATCTCGGCGTGCAGTTCGAGCGCCTGACGCTTGAGCAGGAGCGGCAGCTCGTTCAATGCACGTTCGGCCGCGCGGATGCGTGGCTCGACTGGCGCGAAACCGGCACCGGCGACGCGCCGCTGCGCGGGCTCAAGGAGGTGCTGTCGATGGGCGCCGAAGGCTATGCGCGGATGCTGAGGGCGGCCGCGAGCGAGATGCACGCGATCCGCACGGCCGACCGCACGCGTCATTGACGCGCCGATTCAATTGACGACGGAGTCACGTCGATGACGTTCTGGAATCTGTACTTCATTCTCAAGATCTACCTGTTCGCGGCGGGGCACCTGAAGCCGCTGTGGATCGCCAACATCGGCTTTGCGCTGGCGCTCGCATTGAGTTCGCCCGTGAGGCGGCGCGGCTGGCGATGGCTGCGTCACGCGCTCGCGCTCGCGATCGGCGTGCCGCTGATGTATTACGAAGCGGACGTGCCGCCGTTCGCGCGGCTCATCGAGACGCTCGGCAGCCTGCGCTCGTTCAGCTTCGGCTACTGGATGGAACTCGCGCCGCGCTTCGTGCCGCCGATGCTTGCATTGATCGCGCTCGGCGTCGTGATCGGCTATCTGATCGTCAACCGCTGGCTGCGCGTCGCGACGTTCGTGTTGCTCGCGCTGATCGCGCTGCCCGTATGGCAGGCGGGCAGCGCCGCGCTCGCGCGTTTCGACGCGGCTGCGGCCGCCGCCGCCGCGAAGCCCTCCGATCTCGCCCGCGCCGCGCAGCCGCAGGATGGCAACGCGGCGCTCGCCGCGTTCCGCTCGCAGGAATCGCAGCGGCAGGTGACGTTCGGCCGCCCGCCCGCCGATCCGGCGACACAGTTCGACGTGATCGTGCTGCACGTGTGCTCGCTGTCGTGGGACGATCTCGACGTCGCGAAGCTGCGCAATCATCCGCTGCTCGGCCGCTTCGACTATCTGTTCACGAACTTCAGCACGGCGGCGAGCTACAGCGGGCCGGCCGCGATCCGCGTGCTGCGCGCGACGTGCGGACAAGAGGCGCACGCGGACCTGTACAAGCCCGCGCCCGCCCAGTGCCACCTGTTCAAGCAGCTCGCGGACGCCGGCTTCGCGCCGCAGACACTGCTGAACCACGACGGACATTTCGACAATTTCATCCAGTTGATCCACGACAACATCGGCGTGCCGAACGCGCCGATGATCTCGAACGCGGACGCGTCCGTCGCGATGCACGCGTTCGACGGCTCGGCGATCAAGGACGACTACGCGACGCTCGCGAACTGGTACGCGAAGCGCGGTGCGACGGCGGGCCCGGTTGCGCTGTACTACAACACGATCAGCCTGCATGACGGCAACCAGTTGTCGAGCGGCCGGATGCCAAGCCTCGAATCGTATCCGCTGCGCGCGCGCAGGCTGATGGACGACTTCGACCGCTTCGCGGACCTGATCGCCTCGTCGGGCCGGCGCGCGGTGATCGTGTTCGTGCCCGAGCACGGTGCGGCGCTGCGCGGCGACACGAAGCAGGTCGCGGGACTGCGCGAGATTCCGACGCCGCGGATCGTGCACGGGCCGGTCGGCGTGCGGCTCGTCGGCTTCGCGGGCGACCATGGCACGACGACTGTGATCGACGCGCCGACCAGTTTCCTTGCGGTCGCGCAACTGCTGTCGAACCTCGTGTCGAACAGCCCGTTCAAGCCGGGCGTGACGCTGTCGCAATACGCGGCCGATCTGCCGCGCACGCGGATGATCGGCGAGAACGAAGGCACCGTGACGATGACGACCGCGACGGGCTACGCGGTGAAGACGCCGGACGGCGTGTGGATCGACGAAAAATGACACATTCGAATCGGAACGCGGCAGCGCGCGACGAGGGGCCGCTGCCCGCAAACGACATCGCGGGGCTCGCGCGCCACGTGCCCGAGATCGATCCGGCGCGCTACCTGGACGAGCAGGCGCGGCTCGCGTATCGGGACGCGCTCGACCGGTGGCCGGTGCTTGCGAAGCTGATGGGGCTGGCGGATTGATGTCCGGCGGTGGTGTAGCGTGGTCGCTGTCGCTTGTACGGCGTCCCGCGAGACGAGCGTGCAGCCTGCATGCGGCGCATCGGTCGCGGAAGAGGCGTGTGGGCGCGACGCGATCGTCGGCCGATGCGTGCCGAGCGGCGTCGCGCAGCACGCACGCCACGCCGTCGCCCGCTCGTCCGTCATTGAATGAGCCGCTGCAGCTCGACGGCTTGCGGATGCTCGAAGATCTGATCGAGGAACCTGCTTTCGCACACGCGCCCTTGGTGCATGCACGACCGTGTCGCCGACCGCGCGCACGAAGTGCATTTCGTGCGTCACCATGATGAGCGTCATGTCTTCGCGCGCGAGGTTCTCGACGACGCCCGGCACTTCGCCGACGAGCTCCGGATCGCGCGCCGACGTGATTTCGTCGCACAGCAGCACGGCCGGCTTCATCGCAAGCGCGCGGGCAATCGCCACGCGCTGCTGCTGGCCGGACAACTGTTCCGGATAGATACTCAGCTCGAAGACGGCCGTGGTCGCTTACATACGATCGAGCGACAACGCGCAATTATTCTTGGTCGGCTTGCAGTATTCGGCAAGCCATTCCCGCGCTTTGTCATAGTCCTTTTGCTGGTCGGGCGTCAAGCTGCCCATGCCTTTATAGGCCTGCGTCAAGCCAAAATAGGCCCAGACGTTGTCTCTGAAGTTCGTGTACGGGATGCGGTCCGGGTCGTCGTCGCCGAGCGACTGGTGAAGCGTCTCGATCGCTTTGTCATAACGATGGAGGTCGATCAGGAGTGCGGCGAGGGTTTGCCTGACCGGGACCATCCAGTAAGGCGGCTCGTCATAGTTCATGGCGTCCTGCCGTTTGACTGAGTGTTCGAGAGCGCGCACCCCGCTTTGCGAGTTGCCTTTCATTTGGTCGATCCGTGCTTGCGCGATCGATTTCATGATTTGCACTGCCTGCTGGTTCATCACTTCGTCGCGCCGCTCCTTCTCGAATGCGGCCACGTCCTTCATAAGTTTCGTATACGCATTTTGCGCATTGCGATCATCGTGGTTACGGACATATGCAAGCACTCGTGCGTAGTCCCAGGAAACGCTCGAAAAGCGCCAGTCCTTTTCCACCCCGTCGGGCGGTGGTTGATTGATGATGTCGTCCGGGGACATGAAATACGGTAGCGATTGGTAATAGACGCCGCGATAGCGATCGGTCCGGAACGTAATACCCTTGCCCTCCGACTTCAAGAGGCGGTCTGCCGCCCATTTCATGTTCGCGACGTTGCCTGTCATGATCGCCGAAGCAAGCGCAAAATGAATGTTGTGCCGGTAGTAGCCCCAGCGATATCGGTCGCCGTCCGGGTGATCGATGCCGCCCGGGCGCCCGGCATCGACCTTCTCGAAATATCCGTCATCCTTTGATACCGCGTCCCGATTGGCCTCGAACGACTCCCGGTGGTTGCCGATGCGGTAATAGATGTGCGAGGGCATATGGACCAAGTGGCCCGCATCGGGCGCCATGCTGGCCAGCTTTTTCGCAAAATCCGTCACATCGTTCGGCTTCTCCGATCCTTCGAGAATATGGATATACCAATGAACGAGCCCCATGTGATCGGAATGGTCCTTCAGCTCGTCCTTGATCGCAGCGACTGCCGGAGGAATGTCAGGGTAGGCAGCGTTCCCGTGACGATCCCAGTATTCCCACGGCTTACGGTTCATCACTGCGTCCGCGTACAGGGTTTGGATGTCGGGATCGTCCGGGTACTCGTGGGCCAGCGTGGTCATCGCCTTGGCGTAGTCGGTGTTGCGCCGGTCCTGGCGCTCGCGTTCGCGGGGAATCTGCCGATGCTCTTCGTAGCGTGGCAGCAGCGCTTCGACGAGCGAGCGCTCCTTCTGATCTGCATCGGCTATAAGACATGCTTCCTTGAGCTTCTGTTGCGCGATCCGGCGATCCGGTTCCGGCTGATCGATCTGATTGATGTTCACACCCAGCGACATCGCGATCCCCCATCGACACATGACGCAGTTCGGATCTCGTTTGAGTGCGGCTTCGAACGCGCGGTATGCTTCGCGAAGATTGAACGCGTAGTAAAAGCGCAAGCCTTGATCGAAGAGCGCTTGCGTTCTCGGGTTCTCTGTCTTGATTTTTCTCGTCAGATTCCCGAGTTGGAAATCCGTCGGGGGCTCGGGGTCGTTGGCCGCGATTTCCGAAAGCGCGAACGATATCTTGCTGCCAGGCGGCGCGCTCATCATGTGCTCGCTTCCCATGTCCCGCATGCTGTGCACAGCTGCGGCATGCATGTCGCCTTTGGCCGCGGATATCGCAAAAGGCGCGCTCAGCGCGGTCACAAGACCGGCCGCCCAACCCAGGCAAGCTTGTCCAAGCCGGTTTCGACGGTTGTCATCGCCGCAAGAACGCGAGTGATTTTCGGTTGTTTTCATTGCACGCTCTCCTGGAAACGTGAATGTCGATCGAGCTACCGTGCGGGCAGGCCGCCGCGCCATGTGCCGATCGCAACACCCTCATTCGCGCGAGGAGCGTGCTCATTGCGCAGACGGCGACTAGCAGCGTCGTGCCCCGGGAGGGCTGCGGTTGCCGCACGAGATCGGCGGCTCGGACAGCGCGTTCTGTGCGCCTAGCCTGACCTGAGCGCTCGACGCTGACAACGATCGCGCCGTGCAAGCGCGGCTCGCGTTGCACGAGGCGTCCATGATGCGGCGCGCCTATCCCGACAAGGCAGAGCGCTTGATCCGGTGGGCGTTCGCCGAACGCGGCCAGGCGTTGTCGAAGCTGACCACTAAGGATGAGATTGCCTACCACGCGTGACCACGGCGGCATACACCGTGCGCCGGATTGAGCTTTCATCCCGGCTCGTCATTCCCCGCGAACCACTTTTCCGGTGATCGCATCACGCCGGTTTCCTCCATTGAGCGCGGGCCTTCGCAATACCACGGGAATTAGCTTGTCTTCCCGCTACACACTGCGTATTTAAGGCACCTGCCAACCGAAATTCAACCAGAAAAAAGTGGTGGGAATGCGGCAGGTTTGCAGGGTGCCGCGGTGACCGCAGGTACGAGAGCGTTCGCCTGGCTGAATGGAATCCGTTCCACTCAGCGCTCGTCGATAACAGATTTATTTCGCACGATGCCGGTTCTCGCCTAGCGAGGCTCGGCGCGAGCGCGCAGGGCGACGTAGTCGATTCGGCAGTCTTGATCCGCGCACGCCGATGCGCCGAAGCCCGCGATCCGCTCGTTCCGCCGGCGGCGAGGCCGAGACGGTGCGCTGCGCGATCTTTCTCGCTCGCCGCAGCCGCCGTACGCCGGCCGCTCAATACGGCCGATCGCCGGCGATCGTCGCGCGATGCATCACCCGATGCGCTTTGCCGTAGTCGTTCACCGCATAGTGAATCGTCGAGCGGTTGTCCCAGAATGCGACGTCGCCGGCCTGCCAGCGCCAGCGCAGCGTGAACTCGGGCCGCGACTGATGCGCGAACAGGAAGCGCAGCAGCGCGGCGCTTTCTTCCTCAGGCAACGCGTTGATCTCGGTCGTGAAGCCGTCGTTGACGAACAGCGCGCGGCGCGCGTTCACCGGATGCGTGCGCACGACGGGGTGCGTGACGGGCGGATGCTTGATGCGCGTTTCTTCCCAGCGTGCGCGATCGTCGGCCGTGAGCCCGAAGCGCTTCAACGGAAACGACTTCGTGAAGTCGTGCTGCGCGGTGAGGCCCTCGAGCTGCGTCTTCACGCGATCGGACAACGCATCGTATGCGGCGAAGCCGCTGCCCCACAGCGTGTCGCCGCCCGTCTCGGGCAGCGTGCGCGCGGCGAGGATCGACGCGCGCGGCGGCGTCTCGGCGAACGTCACGTCCGTATGCCAGATCGCGTTGTCCTTCAGATCGAAGACTTCGTTGTCGAGCACCATGATCTCGCGCGCATCCGGATGCGACGGATAGATCGGGTGAACGTGCAGATCGCCGAACCCGGCCGCGAAATCGCGATGCTGGGCGGCGCTCAGGCGCTGATCGCGGAAGAACAGCACCTGATGGTGCGCGAGCGCGTCGCGGATTGCGCTGCGAACGTCGTCGTCGACCGCATTCGCAAGGTTCACGTTGTCGACGATCGCGCCGATCGCGGGCGTCAGTCGGGTCAGTTTCAGTCGAGTCATCGTCGATTCGGATTCGGATTCGGCATCGGCATCGGCATCGGCATCGGCATCGGCATCGGCATCGGCATCGGCGAGGCAGCATGCGTGCGCAGCCGACGCTCGCGCGCCGCTTGTTGCGGAAAATCGACGAGTGTCGCAAAACACGTTCGTCCGGTGAACCAACGAAATTCGCATTGCTTATTTGATCGCCGGGATTGCAGCCGGCCTGGTGCGAACGCGGAATGCGCCGTCTCATATCCTTCGCAGATTTCGTTGTTTAACAGGCGACATGCATCCCGGTAATCTCGACGGCCATCCGAATTCAACGCATCCAGAAGAAGGCCCTCATGATTCTCAAGCGCATCCTCGCCGCCGCGACTCTCGCCGTCACCGCTTTTTCCGCCGTTCATGCACAGTCCGCGCATGCCGACACGGTGAACGTCGCCTATCAGTACGGCGCCGATCCGGCGAAGCTCGCGCAGGCGGGCGCCGCTTACGAGAAGGCCACCGGCTGGAAGATCAACTGGCGCCGCTTCGATTCGGGCGCGGACGTCGTCGCGGCGCTCGCGTCCGGCGACATCCAGATCGGCGACGTCGGCCAGAGCCCGTTTACCGCGGCGGTGTCGCGCGGCGTGCCGATCCAGGCGGTCGTGCTGAATGCGATCACCGGCGTGTCGGAGGCGCTCGTCGTGCGCGGCGGCGCGCACATCGACAAGCCGGGCGATCTCGTCGGCAAGACGATCGCGACGCCTTACGCGTCGAACTGCCATTACGCGCTGCTCGCGGCGCTCGAGCACTGGGGCATCGATCCGCGGCGCGTGAAGATCGTGAACCTCGGGCCGACCGAGATCGTCGCCGCGTGGGAGCGAGGCGTGATCGACGCCGCGTACACGTGGGACCCGGCGCTCGGTCGTGCGAAGGCAAGCGGCGGCAAGGTGCTCGTCGATTCGGCGGAGGTCGGCAAGTGGGGCGCGCCGACGTTCGATCTCTGGGCGGTGCGCAGCGACTTCGCGCACGCCCATCCGGACTTCGTGTCGAAGTTCGTGAACGTGACGGCGCAGGCGATCGCCGACTATCGCGCGAACGGAAAGACGTGGACGAGCGCGTCGCCGCAGGTCGCCGCGATCTCGCGCCTGAGCGGCGCGACGACGGGCGACATTCCGCAGCTGCTCGCCGGCAATCTTTATCCGACCGCGTCCGAGCAGGCGTCGCCCGAACTGCTCGGCGGCGGGACGGCCGCCGCGATCGCATCGACTGCGCGCTTCCTGAAGGAGCAGCGCAAGATCGATCGCGTGCTGCCCGACTACCGGCCGACGGTGACGGACCGGTTCGTTCGCGCGTCGGTCGCGGCGCGCTGATACTCGACGGAGCGGCATCGATATGGCGAAGCTTGCTGCGCAGCATGTGTCCGTCGTCTACGAATCGCGCCGCGGCGCATTGACGGCGCTCGAGGAGGTGTCGATGTCGGTTGGCAGCAACGAGATCGTTGTCGCGCTCGGCGCGTCCGGCTGCGGCAAGAGCACGCTGCTGTCGTTGCTCGCGGGCTTTCAGCGGCCGACGTCGGGCCGAGTGAGCGTCGACGGTGCGCCCGTCGCGGGACCGGGCGCCGATCGCGGCGTCGTGTTTCAGGACGACGCGCTGATGCCGTGGCTGAACGTGATCGACAACGTCGCGTTCGGGCTGCGAATGCAGGGCATCGGCCACGAAGCGCGCGACGCGCGAGCGCGCGAGGTGCTGCGGCTCGTGAAGCTCGCGGGCTTCGAGCAGCATCGGATCGACGAGATATCGGGCGGAATGCGCCAGCGCGTCGGGCTCGCGCGCGCGCTGGCTGCGGATCCTTCGTTCCTGCTGATGGACGAGCCGCTCGGCGCGCTCGACGCGTTGACGCGCGAGCACATGCAGACGCTGCTGCTCGACGTATGGCGTGCGACCGGCAAGGGGATTTTCCTGATCACGCACAGCGTCGAGGAAGCGGTGCTGCTCGCGACCGAGCTGCTGATCCTGTCGCCGCGGCCCGGACGAATCGCCGCGCGCCATTCGCTCGACTTCGCGCGGCGCTACGCGGACGGCGAATCGATGCGCTCGATCAAGAGCGATCCGCGCTTCACCGAAATCCATCTCGCGCTCGTCGAGCAACTGATGCGGGAAACCGAGGAGGTTTGACTTTGGCCGCGACCGAACAGAATCCCAATCTCACGTTGCCGCTGCCGGCGGCGGGCACGGGCGCGCCGCCGCGCGAGCGCCGCAGGCAGCGCGTGCATGCGGGCCATGCGGCCGCGATCGCGACATGGGCCGCGCTCCTCGGCGGCTGGTGGCTCGCCGCGCACTTCGAATGGATGTCGGCCGCGCTGCTGCCGAGCCCCGAGGCGGTGCTGCGCAAGCTCATCACGCTGAGCACCGAAGGCTTCGACGACGCGACGCTCGGCCAGCACTTGTTCGCGAGCCTGTCGCGGATGGCGGCGGCGTTCGCGCTTGCGATCGTGACCGCGATTCCGGTAGGTATCCTGATTGCGACGAACCGGATCGTGCGCGGCGTCGTCGATCCGATCATCGAGTTCTACCGGCCGATTCCGCCGCTTGCGTACTTGCCGCTGATGGTCGTCTGGTTCGGGATCGGCGATGCGTCGAAGATCCTGCTGATCTATCTGACGATGTTCGCACCGCTGACGATCGCGACCGCCGCGGGCGCGAGCGGCGTATCGGAGAGCCGCTTGCGAGCGGCCGCGTCGCTCGGCGCGACGCGCTTCAAGCTGTTGCGCCACGTCGTGCTGCCGAGCGCGCTGCCGGACATCCTGACGGGCGTGCGCATCGCGCTCGGCGCGGGCTGGTCGACGCTCGTCGCGGCCGAGCTGATCGCGGCGACGCGCGGGCTTGGCTTCATGGTGTATTCGGCGTCACGCTTCCTCGTGACGGACGCCGTCGTCGCGGGGATTCTCGTGATCGGCGCGATCGCGCTCGCGCTGGAGATCGGGCTGCGCGCGATGCAGCGGCGCTTGACGCCGTGGCGGGCTGAATAGCGCGGCTCGCAGTCGATGCGGCGATGCGGCGGTCCGGCCAGTGTGGCTTGCGGATGGCGGTCGATTTGTACGCGATCGCGCGCGATGCGATGCCGTGATAGCTGATCGCAGCCAACGCGAATACTCGTCGGCGCGATGACCGAGACGCTTCGACCGGTCGCGACAATATAATGAGCGCCGCCGTCCGCCATCGATCTTCCCGATCGACGGCGAACGGCCACGCATATCGCATCGCTCAATGCGCGTCGTGACGCCGGCCGCCGACGATCGGCGTCGCCGAGCCGTGCGCCGCCGGCGCTTCGGATGACGAAGCACGCAAGCGGCGCGCCCTGAAGATCGCGCAGCCCTTCGACGACAGATCGAGCAGGAACGACTTCAGCGCGTTCTCGTCGGGGATCGGATGGCGGCCCTTGCCGATCCGATGGAGCTGCCGCGTGTACCAGGTGACTTCGAGCGAGCCGAGATCGTCGAAATACTTGATCCCGGTGCTGAGCGGCTTCACGTGATGCCGCGTTTCCTCGCCGCGCAGCAGGCGCGCGGGCGCGTCGGGCTCGATCGCGAGAATGCGGCCGAGGCCGATTAGATCGAGCGCGCCGTCGCGCAGCGGCGCTTCCATGCCGGCGAGGCTGCGGAAGCCGCCCGTGACCATCAGCGGCACGTCCACTTCGGCGCGCACCTTTTCGGCGAATTCGAGGAAATACGCCTCGCGCGCCATCGTCGACGTCTTGCGGTCGCCACGCTGCATCACGGGCTCCTCGTAAGTGCCGCCGGAAATTTCGATCAGGTCGATGCCGGCTTTCGCGAGCGCACGGATCACGTCGAGCGATTCGTCTTCGGTGAAGCCTCCGCGCTGGAAATCGGCGGAATTGAGCTTGATGCCGATCGGAAAGTCCGGACCGACCCGACGCCGCACCTCCTCGTACACCGCGAGCACGAAGCGCCGGCGGTTTTCGGCGCTGCCGCCCCATTCGTCGGTGCGCTGGTTGTGCTGCGGCGACAGGAACTGGCTGATCAGATAGCCGTGTGCGCCGTGCAGTTGAACGCCGGTGAAGCCGGCCTTCTGCGCGATTGCGGCGGCTGTCCCGTAGCGGCGGATCAGATTCTCGATCTCCGCGCCCGTCAGTTCGCGCGGCACGAGAAAATACCGGGAGAGCTTCGGCCCGAAGCCGATCGCGGACGGCGCGACCGTCTCCGCATTGAGCCCGCGCATCGCCTGCTTGCCCGGATGGTTGATCTGCATCCAGAACTCGCTGCCGTGCGCCTTGCCGGCCGCCGCCCATTCGCGCAGCTTCGGCAGGTCGCGCTCGTCTTCGATCACGACGTTGCCAGGTTCGCCGAGCGCCTTGCTGTCGATCATCACGTTACCGGTAACGAGCAGCCCCGCGCCCGAATTCGACCAGCGCCGGTACAGCGCGATCAACTGCGGCGTCACGCGGCCATCGTGGCCGCAGAGCGCCTCGCTCAGCGCTGATTTCGCAAGGCGATTCTTCAGCACCATGCCGTTCGGCAAAGTGAGCGGCTGCGCGAGCGATGGGCCCGCGGCGGAATTGGGACGGGACATGTCGTGACGCTCCGGTTAGGTCGACGGCCAATTATCCATCGAAAAATGTTACATCGTTTGATGTAGTGGTTGGATCGTAAGTTCAAAATCAGAACTGAGTCAAGTCATAAAGCTGCGGATGTCGCGAGCAAATGAATTGTCCGGGTCTGTAGCACGTAATCTGTCCGGTTTTTGGGTGCGGCATGAAGCCAGCCGTAAGCCGGGCACGCTGGTTACAGGAAACCCGGAAGATGAGATTCGAAGAGGTCTACACGGACTGGCAGGAGAAGCGCCTGACGCAAGCGGA
>NZ_LOWC01000143.1:0-1568 GCF_001522845.1 Burkholderia sp. BDU5
CGCGGCCAGTATCAGGACATCCACGCGAACCGGCTCGACGCCCATTTCGGCAAGGGGGGCGGGTTCTTCGCCAACGCGACGAACAACATCCCTCAGATGTACAGCCGGGGCTTCGAACCGGACAAGCTCGAGCGCACGGTCATGCAAAATGCGCTTGCCGGCAATACGATCTTCGCCGGCAACTCACCAGACCGCCGTTACTTCGTGCTCGCCGCAGCTCGCTTGGCGAACCTCATCAAGACAATGCGCGCCATCCAGCCCTCCGCGCTCGCGCTGGAACACGGAATCGATCCGAAGCACGAAACGATCACGGTGATGGGGCACAGCCAGGGCACGATCATCACGCTGCTCGCGCAGGCGATGCTCAAGCAGCAAGGGCAACGCTGCGTCGATTGCATCATCATGGTCGATACGCCATACAGCCTGCAGTTCACGAAGGACGGCAGCCAGCAAACCGGGCACGCGAAGCTCAAGACGCTGGTCGACATCGTCAACGCGGTGACGAGCGAGCCGCATACGCTTCCGGACTTGGCTGACCTGATGATCGATTCGGTTTGCTCGGGCGGACGAGCTGGACGGAACTGGAGCCAGACGCAGGGAAAGCGCCTGGACAAGCATGGCAAGAACTGGATCACGTTTGACGAGCGCGACAACCGGGGCAAGGTCTATCTTTACTTCTGCCCCGAAGACACCGTGGTCGGCCTCGACAAGGTGCGCGGGATCGGGACGTTCGGCGTGCCCGACGACGTTCCGGCCGATGGCGCGGCCGCCAAGCAGGGCAAAACGATGCCCGCGATGACGACGCTCGCGCCGAAACGCTTTTTCCAGCGCATGTGGACGCGACTGGAACGCGACCAGGACGGCAGGGGGAAGCGCTCGAAGGTTGCTGTCGGCACGCCCCCCGCGCGCGTGCCGGTTCGGGACCAGGTTCAGCGATTGACACCAGGGCCCGACACGGACGGCACGATGTTGGGCTCAGTGGTCGAGTCCAGCAAGAACATGGCGCTACAGGCGTCGTTCAAGCGCAACGACATTCGCTTCATCAACGGCGAGCAACTGAACCCGCCGTACGAGCCTGACCTGTACGGTGGCGAAGTCAAGAAAGGCGGGCAGCGACCCGGGCACGCCGATGTCGCCGGGCTGATGCGCCCGGATGACGTGACGAAAAACGTCGCGCTCGGCAACCAGTACGCGAAGTTCCAATGGAAAGACGTCGTGACGACGGATGACCCGGGCGCCAGCATCGAGCCGCACAGGCAGACGTTCAATCGAGGCCGTCCGATCGACGAGCAGTCGCATAACTGGCGCATCGTGCCGAGTCAGTCGCTCGGCTCGATTCTCTCGGCGGCCGCTACGGGCGGACGGTATCAGACGTACGTGATCCAACGCGAGGAAACGCCGGACGAGGTTCGCAAGCGCATGGGCACGGATGCCGATCAATTGGAAGCGAACAACTATCATTCGGGGGTTCTGCTCAGCTCCGAGAACCATCGCTGGGTCACGGCGATGGATGTCGCGGTCGGCCAGGCGGTGACGTTGGATGATCCGGACTGGCGGCAGTTGTTGCT
>NZ_LOWC01000144.1:0-825 GCF_001522845.1 Burkholderia sp. BDU5
TCTGTTCACATTCTCACCAGCGGCCCAAAGGCACAGGCAAGCGAGGCGAAGGCGAAATAGTTGCCTGAAAGCTTGTCGTAGCGAGTGGCGACACGATGAAAATGTTTGATGCGATTGAAAAAGCGTTCGACGATGTTCCGGGTCCGATACAGCACGCGGCTATAGCGACGCTTGGTCTTTCGGTTCGAACGCGGCGGGATGACGGCCTTCGCACGTGTAGCGCGGATGCTCTCTACAAAGGCGTTCGAGTCGTAGCCCTTGTCGGCGATGACCGCCCCGGTGCGCAGAGGCTCAACCAGTTCATTCGCACACGAAAAATATCGGAGACTTGCCCCTCGGTGGCAATCAACCGCAGCGGGCGTCCGGCGTCATCGACGGCCAGGTGCAACTGGGTGGTCAGTCCGCCCCGCGAGCGGCCGAGCGTTGCGGACCGTTTTTTTCGAGCTCCGGACGAATGCTGGTGCGCACGCACGATGGTCGAATCGATCAACACATGCTTGATCTCGGTTTCGTCGGCCACGGCGTGGATCACGCGTTCCCACACACCCTTGCGACGCCATCTGGAGAAGCGCATGTACACCGTATGCCATCGTCCGAACGCCTTTGGCAAATCGCGCCACGGGCAGCCGGTTCGGCCAATCCAGAGAACCGCTTCGACAAACCAGCGATTGTCGGCCGCCGTTCTTCCTGGGTCGCCTTCCTTGCCCGGCAACACAGATTCGATTCGTGCCCATACCTCGTCGCTCAGTAACTTTCGAATCATCTTGGCCCGCTTGTGCAAAAAACAAGATGTAAACACATTTCATCGAATGTAAACAGACCCTA